>CACWRT010000085.1 GCA_902763365.1 uncultured Ruminococcus sp. | reverse complement strand
AGTTCAGAGCGGAGCGTAAGCGCAGCGATACCCGCGTTTAGGGTCCAGCGTCACGCTGGCGCGTTATGGCTCCAGCGGCTCGCCGTTAGTGTAAAATTATAGTTGGCAAAATATTATCAATGGTAAAAAATGAGCCGCTTAAAAAGCCTGATACGCGGGCAGTAAAGCCTGAACTGCGAGTTCAGAGCGGATGCGCAGCGGAGCGATACCCGCGTTACGTGACCGGCGGCTCGCCGGTCACGCTGGCGGTATTGACGTGATGGGAAAAATGTGGTATTTTATTATTGTAATATCCAAAGTGGAATAGGAGTAATTGTAATGAAGAAATATAAAAAAATAATCGCAGCAGCGATATTGTGCTCATGTATGTTGTTGGGTGGGTGTTCCGAGGAAGAGGGAATACCAACAGTTGAAAGCGAAAATGCTTCATCTGCTGTGAGTAAAACTGAAACTTCTGTCAAAACGGAGTCACAATCCGATGACAAGAAGGAAACCAGTAAAAAACCGCAAGCCCCGGCTATAGATTCCTGGAAAGTATTGTACATACAAAAGCTCAATGACTATTTCAGGGAAATAGTCGAATATAATGTTCCCGACGGAGCATTTTTTGAGCTTATAGATATAAATAAGGACAAAACACCTGAGCTTGTGATCTCTGCGCCATCATTCCGTGATGCAAAGTGTGAGGTGTACACCGTAAATAAGGGAAAGCTTGTGGATCTGAAGGTTGATGCTGATTTCGGAAAACTATTCTACAATCCGGATCTTAAACAGATGGCGACAAAAACTACTTCGGAAGGTAAAACGACAACCTGGGTCGGGGAAGTGGAAAACGGAGCTCTGAAGCAGGCTCTGAAAGCTGTAGAAGATATAAATAATTATAAATTCACATTAAACGGAAAAGAACTGTCCGAATATGAATACTATGAAGCTGTATCGGATTATGAAGATATCATCTCCTCGCCCTGGGTGCAGATCGGTAAGAAAAATTCCTTTGAAGCCGAAAGTATTACTGAAAAAGTGAATTCATGGAATTAATAAAGTGTTTTCTTTCTATTACGGAAAGATAAGAAAAAATTTAAAAATTTTTTTAATTATTTGAACTTTTCAAATTATCATTGCGTCTGTATAAGTGAAAGGGATCCGAGCTAAATAATTATCGGATCTGAATACAAAATGTAAGGAGAAATTAAAATGAAAAGAAGTAGAGTTTTAGGTATTACAGTAATGATGATCGCAGCTATGATGGCAGGATGTTCCTCACAGGACAGTGAACCCGCTCCCGATGTATTAGCTTCACAGAGCAGTGTCGAAAGCAGCGTTGAAAGCAGCGTTGAAATCAGTACAGAAGAAAGTAAAGAAGAAAGTCCCGTTGAAAGCTCGGTCGAGAGCAGCACAGAGGAATCGGCAGAAGAATCAAGTTCCGAACCAAGCGAGGAAACAACTGAACAGTCAAGCAAGGAATCAAGCAAACAGGTTAGTGAACAGACAAGCCGGCAGTCAAGTGAACAGTCTGTTCAGAAGATCATAAAAGTCACAACAACGGAAACAGTACAGGAAAGCTCCAAACCGGCAGAATCATCACAGCCGGCAATAGCAGGTACTCCGTGGCAGGAAGAATTTGTAAATGCAGCAGAGAAGTATTATAACGAACGCAGCAGCGAACTTGGCGGATCGGTTGATATGATGTTCCAGTTCTACGATTTGAATAAGGACGGTATGCCCGAGCTTCTTATGTCGGACGGTGAGTACCATCTGTCACGCTGCAGGGTTCTGGTTTACTATAATACAAAGGTTCACGAAACAGACGCAGCAGGACCTTTCGGAAAAATCTATTATAACGACAGTCTGAATCAGTTTGGTTATACAGATGGCTATTTCGGCGTCAGATCTGTATGGATAGGTACTATTACAGACGGTCAGGCACAGGCAGTACTCGATGCAAGCGGAGCATGGGATGCAAGTGCTTTGCCACAGGGAGGTACTGTGGATACAGTAAGAAATACCGTTAACGGCAGGGACGTGTCAAATCAGGAGTACGTTCAGGCAGTATCTGGCTATCTGGAAGAAAATGGAAGCCTGAGATCAGACTGGATACCTCTCGGCAGACAGTACACATACAGCAGTGAAAATGTTAAAAACGCAGCATACGGTTTTTCTAATGAATAATTATGGCTGACGTTGGTTTTATGTGAACTAATAACATTTAATCCACGGCAGCCGCAATTTTACAGTGTGGCTGTCAGGCTAAGTGTATAATTTTGGTTGGTAAAGCAGTTTTAGATTCAAACAAGAGGCAAAAGCAGCCACTACCGTGTGTGGATTGGTGATTAAGTATTGGAAAACAAAGTTTTTCAGCAATTACAGGCGAGTAATATATAATAACAGCCGATAATAAAAGCGATAACCGCGACAAATAAAGGTTGCGGCGACGAGTTCAGAGCGAAGCGTAAGCGCAGCGACCCCCGCGTTTTAGGGTCCGGCGTCACGCCGGCGGCTCGCTGGCGGCTCGCCGGTCGGAAAATTTAAAAAAGTACTTGAAATTCTTTTGGAGATGTGGTATAATTATCAAGTCTTTGAAACCGTCACTTGTGATGGGAGTCAAAGGGGGTCAGAAATGACCGAACTTTGAAACGGACAGTCCTCTGCAATAACGCATGAATGTCTATAAATAACAGGAGGAATAAAAATGGACGCATTAAAATCAATCGCTGCTTCTTCAATCAAAGAAGTAAAGCCCCAGTTTGAGATCGGTGACACAGTACGTGTCAGCGTAAACATCCGCGAGGGCGACAGAGAAAGAATCCAGATGTTTGAGGGTACAGTCATTGCTAAAAGAGGCAGCGGCGTAGCTGAGACATTCACAGTAAGACGTCTTTCATACGGCGTAGGTGTTGAGAGAGTATTCCCTGTAAATAGTCCTAACGTTGTTGATGTTAAGGTTATCAGACACGGCAAGGTTCGCAGAAGTAAGCTTTATTATCTTCGCGGCAGAGTCGGCAAGGCTGCTAAGGTCAAGGAACAGATCAAATAATCAGGACATAGAAAAAGGGACGATTCTGTCCCTTTTTTGCTACCCGTTATTAACGAGGAAAAGACTATGAAAAAAAGACGAAGGCACGGATCTGTAACACAAACATACATTGATCTTACCGACAGACTTGCGGCAATGAGAAGTGTAAAGGAATTGGTTTTCACTGCAATAATTATTGCGCTCGCGGTGTCGTGCGCGATGTATGTGTTATTTGATATCGTACCCGTTAAGGGATCGTTCAGCAAAAGCACAGAGGAAGTTAGCGTTCTTATTCACGTAAGATGGTATCAGCTTGAAGAAGACGATGTGATCGTTCTCAAAAAAGGACGGCTTTGTGCGACTGTTCTCTCCGAAAAGGAAAAACGTACAATTCCCGGTATAAGCTCGTCCGAAGACGACAGCCTTGTACCTGTAAGGATAAATAAATCGGACGGCGGCAGTAATATCAGACTGGTAGAACCGTCAGAAATAGAAGGGAAGATAAGTTTTGTTGTATTTCCGCTGAACAGGTTCGGCGAGGATATAAGAAAGCTTTTTTAGAATAATACGGTTATGGTGATCATAAGTCGATGCGGACGTTTGCCATAGTTTAGATAAGAGGTGCTTTGTATGTCAGAAATGAAGGAAAATGAAAAGCGTGAACTTACTGACGAAGAGATCGAAATAGAAGAAGAGGAAGGCATCAGCGTAACATCGTTTGTTTTTGAATGGGCAAACGCATTCATGGTAGCGCTTATAGTAGTAGTGCTGCTGCTGACGTTTGTATTCAGACAGGTCACTGTAAGCGGTCATTCGATGACGGATACACTGAACGATAAGGACAGGCTTATTATTTCAAGCTTTATGTATAAACCGCAGTATGGAGATATAGTAGTAATAAGTCACGGAGAAAACTACAGCGATCCTATTATCAAAAGAGTTATTGCCACGGAAGGTCAGTCCCTTTCCATTGACTATGATACGGGAGAGGTAAGTGTTGACGGCGTTATACTTGATGAAACATATATCAAGGGTACTACTATACGTCTGAGAAATTCTCTTGACATTCCCGATAAAATACCGGATGGATATGTTTTTGTAATGGGTGATAACCGTGAAGGATCACTTGACAGCAGAAGTACGGAGATAGGTCTTATTCCTGTTGAAAATATCATAGGCAAGGTAGAACTGAGGATATATCCGCTTTCTCAATTCGGGAATGTAAATTAAATGATACGAGATAGCTGAAATGAGGTATATTATATGTCAGGTGACAATAAAAATCCCGTAAAAGCAGGAGAAGCCCGCATAAGTTTAACGGCTTTCATATTTGAATGGGTAAATGCTTTTATGACGGCAATTGTCGTAGTTGTTTTGATGCTTACGTTCGTTTTCAGGCAGGTGACGGTCAGCGGACCTTCAATGAATGATACCTTGTCGGATAAAGACAGGCTTATCATAACAAATTTCATGTATACACCTCAGTATAAGGATATAGTAGTAATCAGTCACGGTCAGAATTATAAGGACCCGATAATCAAAAGAGTGATAGCCACCGCAGGTCAGAAGCTTTCGATAAACTTCAATACAGGCGACGTCAGTGTTGACGGAGTGGTTCTTGAAGAAGATTACATAAAGGGTACAACGGGATTGGTAAGCGACCCGCTGGAGATACCCGAAGTAATACCTGAGGGATATGTTTTTGTAATGGGCGACAACCGTGAAAATTCAAAAGACAGCAGAAGTACGGATATAGGTCTTATTCCTGTTAAAAATATCATCGGCAAGGTGGTATTGAGAATATATCCGGTTTCACAATTTGGCAGTGTTTAATAAAGGAGAATTATGGAAGAGTTAAGATCAATACAATGGTTTCCGGGTCATATGACCAAAACAAAAAGAAAAATAGAATCTCAGTTAAAGCTTATTGACGCAGTTGCAATTCTTTTGGATGCGAGGATACCGTATTCAAGCTGTAATCCCGATCTTCACAGTGTTATCAACAACAAGCCCCGCCTTGTGATACTCAATAAATGCGACATGGCTGACCCGTCAGAAACCAAAAGATGGCTTTCTCTTTTCCGACAGAAGAATATTGCAGCAATAGCTCTTGACTGTAAAACAGGCAAGGGCTTAAATGCTTTTATTCCGACGGTTAAGAATGTTCTTTCAGAGAAAATAGAAAGCTGGAACAGAAAAGGGATGACAGGACGTACAATAAAAGTAATGGTAGTAGGAATACCGAATGTAGGCAAATCATCATTTATAAACCGTATGTCGAAGCAGAACCGTGCAAAGGTAGAGGACAGACCCGGTGTTACAAGGGGCAATCAGTGGTTCACTATAGGCAAGGGATTTGATCTGCTGGATACTCCGGGTGTATTGTGGCCGAAATTTGACGACCCTGTTGTAGGGGAGAAGCTTGCATATATAGGATCGGTAAAGGATGATATACTTGACACCGAGCATCTCAGCGGAAGACTGCTGGAATACCTCAGGGATAACCATGCGGACACTCTGTGTGCAAGGTACAAACTTAGTAAAGAAGATATCATGCCTATGCAGGGATATGAAATGCTTGAGCTGATCGGCAGAAAAAGAGGAATGCTTATATCCGGCGGCGAGATAAATACCGAAAGAGCAGCGGCAACAGTGCTTGATGAGTTCAGAAATGCAACTTTAGGAAAACTGACTATAGATAAAGCGGAGGATCACCCTGATGTTAGAATATGAAGAAATGTTTGCACAGCAAGGCTATAAAGCGATCTGCGGAGTAGACGAGGCAGGCAGAGGACCTCTTGCGGGTCCCGTTTATGCCGCAGCGGTCATACTGCCGGAGGGGCTTGTGATAGAGGGAGTTACCGATTCAAAAAAGGTAAGCGAAAAAAAGCGTGAAAAGCTTTTTGATGTAATAAAAGAAAAAGCGGTTGCTTATTGTATAGCAAGCGCATCCGTAGAGGAAATCGAGCAGATAAATATTTTACAGGCTGCCCTGCTTGCAATGAAAAGAGCTGTGGAGGGTTTGTCTGTGAAGGCGGATTTTGCTATGATAGACGGCAATAAGCTGCCGCAGCTTGACATAGCCTGCCAAGCCATTGTAAAAGGCGACTCAAAAAGCGAGTCCATCGCAGCTGCCTCAATTCTTGCAAAAGTCAGCAGGGACAGATATATGATTGAAATGGCAGAAAAATATCCTCAGTACGGTTTTGAAAAGCATAAGGGATATGGTACAAAAGCACATACGCAGGCGATACTTGAGTACGGTCCTTGTGAAATTCACCGTCCGTCTTTCCTTAAAAAAGTGAATGGGGAGAAGGCTCAGAGCTAAGAGCTCAGGGCTCAGAGCAGTGCGTTGAGCAGTTTAGTTACGAGCAGAGTAGCTTTTTAAATGACTGAAAAGACTAATGTAAAGTAGCTCAGAGCTCAGGGCTCAGAGCAGTGCGTTGAGCAGTTTAGTTACGAGCAGAGTAGCTTTTTAAATAACCGAAAAGACTAATGTAAAGTAGCTCAGAGCTAAGAACTCAGGGCTCAGAGCAGTGCATTGAGCAGTTTAGTTACGGGCAGAGGGGGTTTTTAATTGACTGAAAAGACTTACGCAAAACGTATAGGAGATATGGGAGAAAAAGCTGCCGGAAAATACCTTGAAAAGAAGGGCTGGAAAATTGTCGGAAGAAACTATCGTGTTAAGGGCGGCGAAGTTGATATTATTGCCGAAAATGATGAGTATATTATTTTTGTCGAAGTAAAAACAAGAACTACATATTCTCTTGAACGTCCGTCTTATTTTGTGGACAGCCGAAAACAAAAGAAGCTTATCCTTACAGCTGAACAGTACCTTGAAGAAAATGAATGTGATCTTCAGCCGAGGCTTGATGTCATTGAGGTAGAATATGACAAAAATACAGAGATAATTGTACATATAGAACATTTTGAAAATGCCTTTATGCAGACAGAGGATTATGCGCCGTTCTGACCGGAGGAAAAGCAGTGGAACATTATATGAGACTTGACAGAGCGCCTTTTGATATGATAAAAAGCGGCAGGAAAACAATTGAACTAAGGCTTTATGATGAAAAAAGGCAAAAATTGAATACAGGCGATATTATTATATTCACCTGTACCGATGATGAAACCGATGTCATTAGGACAAAGGTTATAAATCTGCATAAATTCAGGGATTTTGAAGAGTTGTATGCAAATCTTCCTCTGCTTGAAAAAATGGCAACCTTAACCCACCGGCTTTAGACGGTGGGTTAAGGTTGCCTAAAGCGTAGCTTTGCGATATAATAATCTCATGGTTACAAAATGGAATTCTAAAAACAGACATAAATACTTACTGCAATATCACATAATCTTTGTGTGTAAATACAGAAAAAAGCTTCTGGTATCGAAAGAGATTTCAGATGCAATCAAACAACTTTCATTCGAGATATGTCAAAAACATCACATTACTATCAAGTATATGGAAACTGACAAGGACCACATACATTACATGATAGAGACTGAACCTACAATGTCAATAAGTAAAGCTGTTAATTTGATGAAGAGTTATACAACATATCATATATGGAAAATGTATCCTTCTTTTTTATCCAAACATTTTTGGAAAGAACATACATTTTGGACAGATGGCTATTTCGCTTGCAGTGTAGGGAATGTGTCGGAAGAAATGCTTAAGAAATATATAGAAAATCAAGGATAAAGGTGGTGAGAGCTAATGTTAAAGGCATACAAGTACAGGTTATATCCGAACGAAGAACAGAGAATACAGCTTGCCAAAACATTTGGCTGCTGCCGCTTTGTATATAATCAGACATTGGCTCACAGAAAAAATACCTATGAGCAGGAGAAAAAATCTTTAAGCAAAACAGATTGTAATAATTATTGCAACAGAGAACTGAATGCACAATACGAATGGCTGAAAGAAGTCGATAAATTTGCTCTTACAAATGCCATTTACAATATGGATAGTGCATATCAAAAGTTTTTTAGAGAACACGCAGGATATCCAAAATTCAAAAGTAAGCATGATAATCGTAAATCCTATACTACGAATTATACAAACGGAAATATCGAAGTTGATTTTGAGAATAATAAAGTAAAGCTACCAAAGTTAAAGTGGGTGAAGGCAAAGCTTCACAGACAATTTGACGGAAATATAAAATCAGCAACAATTTCACTAACATCAAGTGGGAAATATTATATTTCACTTCTTGTGGAAACAATACATCAACCATTACCATCTGTCAATAAGACAATAGGATTGGATTTAGGCATTAAGGAGTTCTGCATTACTTCTGACGGAGATAAGCACGAAAATCCAAAAACATTACGGAAATATGAAAAACTGCTGATAAAACTACAGCGTCAGTTGGCACACAAGAAAAAAGGCAGCAGTAATTATCATAAGGTAAGGACGAAAATTGCAAAATGCCATGAGAAAATAGCCAATATCAGAAGAGATTATCTGCACAAAATTTCTCTGAAAATTGTCAGCGATAACCAAGTGATAGTGACAGAGAATTTACAAGTACAGAACATGATGAAGAATCATCATTTGGCAAAATCCGTTGCAGATGTGTCATGGTATGAATTTACGAGACAGCTTGCCTATAAAGCACAGTGGAATGGTCGTATTTATCAGAAGATAGATACATTTTTCCCAAGCAGTCAACTATGTTCGTGCTGTGGGTATAAAAATCCCGAAACAAAAGACTTATCTGTTCGGGAATGGTTATGCCCAAACTGTCAGACAATTCATGACAGAGATGTCAATGCTGCTAAAAATATTCTTTTGGAAGGATTAAGGCTTTTAGCCTGATAAATAACGAGTAGGGACGGTTCAGCCCGATTTTACGCCTGTGGAGTTAGTAGGTTACGAGGACGATGAAGCAGGAAGCCAATTGGCTTTAGACAATGGGTAGTTCACCTGAAAATTTAGTTTATCAATAGCCTTGAGTGAGGAACATATAGTATCAGTCGATAATAGAAGTAACAACCGCGACAAATAATGGTTGCAGTGTCGTGCCCGGAGCGAAGCGTAGTGAAGCGAACCCTGCGTTTTAGGGTCTAACGTCACGCTGGCGGCGGCTCGCCGGTTTGACATACATAAATAATTACTTAAATTATTGCACGGCTCGTGAATGTATGATATAATAAACACATCGGTCATTAATACAGAATGAGCGTATATAAGCATTTGATACTGCAATAAGATGCGGTATTCATTTATAAATGTAAATTGCAAGAAAGAGGGAAAAACAATGAATTATAACAGTACAAGAGATAAAAGCAAGGTAGTATCTGCTTCCCAGGCTATCGCTCAGGGAATTTCCGAGGAGGGCGGTCTTTTTGTACCGCAGCAGCTTCCGAAGTATACAATGGATGATATCAAAGCTATGCTAAGCGCCGACTACAGAGGCAGAGCAAAAAAGATAATGGGCGATTTCCTGTCTGATTTTACTGCCGAAGAAATAGAAGAAAGCGTAAACGCTGCCTATACTGCCGAAAAATTCGGCGGTGAGAACCCTGCTCCCATTTCATATATCGAAAGCGGAGATAAGAAAATGGCATTGCTTGAACTCTGGCACGGACCGACCTGCGCATTTAAGGATATGGCTTTGCAGATCCTTCCGCACCTTCTTACAAAATCAGTAAAGAAAACATACAACGGCAAAGAAGCAGTTATCCTTGTAGCAACAAGCGGCGATACAGGCAAAGCAGCGCTTGAGGGATTCAAGGATGTTGACGGTACAAAAATAATGGTGTTCTATCCCACAGGCGGCGTATCACCCATGCAGAAAAGACAGATGGCTACACAGAAGGGTGATAATGTCAGCGTTGTTGCAATAAGAGGAAACTTTGACGACGCTCAGACAGGCGTTAAAAAGATATTCACAAACAATGAAATAAAACAAAGGCTTGCCGAAAACAATATGCTTTTCTCAAGCGCAAACTCCATCAACTGGGGCAGACTCCTTCCGCAGATAGTATACTATTTCTCCGCATACTGCGACATGGTAAACGAGGGCAGGATAGCGCTGGGCGATAAGATAAATGTCTGCGTTCCTACAGGTAACTTCGGCAATATCCTGGCATCATTCTATGCTATGAATATGGGACTTCCCGTAGGCAGGTTCATCTGTGCATCAAACTCCAACAATGTGCTTACAGATTTTATCAAGACAGGTACATATGACAAAAAGAGAAAGTTCTTTACTACAATTTCACCGTCTATGGACATTCTTGTATCAAGCAACCTTGAAAGACTTCTTTATCATATTTCCGGTGAAAATGCAGAAAAGGTAGCGGAGCTTATGAATGCTCTTAACACAGAGGGTGTTTATACCGTTGATGATGAGATAAAGGAAAAGCTGAACAAATATTTCTGGGGCGGTTATTGTGATGATGATAACACACAGAAAACTATAGGAGATCTGTACAAAAACGAAAACTACCTTGCTGATACACATACTGCCGTTGCAGTCAACGTATATGAGCAGTATGCAAAGGAAACAGGGGATATGACTCCGGTAGTTATTGCATCAACGGCAAGTCCCTATAAGTTTGCAAAGGCTGTTCTTGCAAGTGTAACAGATGAAGCGCTGCCCGAGGATGAGTTTTCTATGGTAGACGAGCTTTCCGCAAAAACAGGCACGGCTGTTCCGGCTCCTCTTGCGTCCTTAAAGGATGCCGAGGAAAGATTCAGCTTTGTATGTGACGTTGACGAAATGCCTCAGACAGTTCTCAGCGGTCTTTCGATAAATGGTTAATAGTATATAGTTTACAGATAATAGTCAGCCGATTGTAAAGCGATGATTTGTGCATTGAGAGATTTTTACGTTTTACGGTCGGCTGATTCAGCATATCAGGGAGGTGTCAGAGTGGCAGTTTTTACAATAGCCGACCTTCATTTGTCCTTCGGTACGGATAAGCCGATGGATGTTTTTCCGGGCTGGTCCAACTATACCGACAGGATAAAGACCAACTGGACAAGACTTGTGGAAGAAGATGATACCGTTGTTATCGCCGGGGATATTTCCTGGGCTATGGAGCTGAGCGAAACCTTCAATGATTTCAGCTTTATAAATGCCCTGCCGGGTAAAAAAATACTTCTCAAGGGAAATCATGATTACTGGTGGACGACCAAGAAAAAAATGGACAATTATTTGTCGGACAACGGCTTCGGAACAATGTCTATACTGCATAACAACTTTTACACAGCCGACGGGCTTGCGCTATGCGGGTCAAGGGGATGGTTCTATGATGCTGAAACAGATGCGGATATGAAGGTTCTGCACCGTGAAGCCGGAAGGCTGAGAATGTCAATAGAGCCTGCCGTGAAAGCGGGATATGACCCGATAGTTTTCCTTCATTATCCGCCCATATACAATAATATGGAATGTACCGAAATAACAGACATCCTGAAAGAGTTCGGCATAAAAAAATGCTTTTACGGACATATACACGGCGGAAATGCCGCCAAAAGAGCTTTTATCGGTACTAAGGACGGTATCAGCTACAAGCTTATTGCCTGCGATCATATCAATTTTACCCCTCTCGCCGTTTTATAATGAATAGTGAATAATGAATAGTGAATAATGAATAATAAACTGTACCCAAAGAAATGGACACGCAATCTTTAGGCAACTCGTGTAACGTTCCTGAAAAGTGGACAGATGAAATATCAAAACCCACTTATTCGGACAGAATAGTAAAGGGTTTATCGCATTAGTTTCCGGGAAGACAGTGCGGAATGAATTTGCGAATAATGCTCGTAACCCAAACTTGGCTTCCCCTCCGGGGCAATGCTGTCAACTTAAGGAAAAAAAATTGACAAAGTTTCGCGCAAGCCTTTTCAAAGGCTTGCGGAGTCCAGAGGCAGAGCCTTTGGTCGCTGCG
>CACWRT010000084.1 GCA_902763365.1 uncultured Ruminococcus sp. | reverse complement strand
TAAAGGAAGATACAGCTCTCAAAAACAATTCAACAATAAGCGCAACATCAGTTGCAACAGGTACAGCTGTTAAAGTAACAGGTAAAGCAAGCGGCGGTAATTCACCGTACAAATATGCTTTCTATTACAAGAGAACAACAAGCGACAGCTGGATGACAATGGGTACGGCATACGGTACAGCTACATCGGGTTCTTTCACACCCAAAGCAGCAGGTACTTTCAATGTTAAGGTCAGCGTAAAGGATAACGCAGGCAAGATCGTTTCCAAGTCATTTACCGTAACTGTTACCTGATACAGTACTTAGTTAATCACTATGTTTTCAAAGCGAGGATCTCGTCCGTTCATTCGGTCGGGATCTTCGCCCCTTTTTTTGGGTCATGAATTAATTATCGGCTGATACTTTTTCGCTTAGTATTGCTTTCTTAGTCGTTTCTGATTTTTGAGTAGCTATAATTATTCACTATAACTTGTGTTTCGGTTATCAAATGACCTTGCAATGACTTAAAGCAACAAAAAAGCAGCTTTATGCGTAAAAAAATTCGAGCTGCTGCAGCTTTGAATTTTGAACTCTGAGCTTTGAACTGCGACGCCTATGGCGCCGCCCCTCTCTCTCGAAAAAAACAACAAATTCGGAATGGAATATTGTGTATAGTTTACGAAAAAATGCATAATTACAAAATAATATTGTAAATTTTTTGAAAAGGTAGTAAAATGAAAATAGGTATGTATCCTTATTATGGTACGATGTTTATGATAGTTGATGTCATATGGGTATTTTTAAAGAAATCGGGGAAGAAATACCTGACAGATCTGATATTCGTGCATTGAAAAGGAAGAAGATAATATTTTGTGTCAGGGAGGCTGTCTGAACCTGACAGGAAAGGATGATAATTATGAAAGTGAAAAATATAAGGCGAGTGATAAGCCTTTTGCTTGCTTTTGTGATGCTGATGCCCCTTTATGTAACAGCTCAGACCGAGGTAAAGGCGGCTTCAAAGATAGTGGATATCACTATTGACTCTGTAAGGAGAAAGTATAAGGAATCGGGATCTTTTCTCAAGCTTATTAATAACTACCGTGCAGAAAATAATCTTGCCGCATGGGAAATGGATACGGAATTGCTGGAGCTTGCAATGGTGAAGGCTGCCGAGCTGTCCGTATATACCGACGAGAACAACCTCGACGGTTCTTCCTTCCTCGATAACGATAAGCAAAGCAGGGGGCTGCTTATCGGCTATGATGTAAGCAATACTACAGCTTTGCTTACATCCTTCAAATCCGAGGTATTGTATTCACAATATCTGAAATCAACACAGTTCAAGGCGGCAGGCGTCGGAATAGTTGAAGTTAACAAGATAAAATATGTCTGCGTTTATGTTGCAAACAAGACTCCTACGGTTGTTGATGATGATGTTCTGAATCAGACTGTTCAGACCGTTTCTCAGGAAACCAGGTGTAAATCGGAATACCTTACCGATTGCGTTATGAACTTCAAGGACAATGATCAGATCGTCTGCGGCGGTAATGCCGTAATGAGACTGCTCGTCCATAATCAGAAATTTACTGACGCATATGCTTATATATCGGGCGCGAATACAACCATAACTTCTTCCGATACAAGCGTTTTCAAGCCTAACGGCGACGGAACTATAGTTGGTTTACAGCCCGGTACGGCAATAATTACAATGAAGCTTATAGGTGCGCCCGAAATATCTGTTTCCGCAACATTGAAGGCGGTTGCAAAAACATTTGCAGGCTGTACTATTTCAAAGGTGCCCGATCAGTATTATACGGGAACAGCGCTCACACCAACGCTTTCAATAACTTCATCTCAGGGTACAAGTCTTGTTATAGGAAAGGACTATACACTGAGCTATGTCAATAATATTGAAGTCGGCACTGCTGTTATCAAGATCAGCGGTATGGGCGCTTATGCAGGCGCAAGCGCAACACAAAGCTTCCAGATAATCAACAATCCCAATGCGTTCAGCGTAGCGCTGAAATCCAATGTGCCTTCTCTTGAGATAGGTCAGACAGCTACGCTTATTGCAACTCCTGCTAATGGAACAGATCCGGTAAAATATAAATTTGAAGTCGCACCTCAGGGTACTTCGAGCTTCTCCACTCTGAGATCTGAAAGTACGGATAATACCTATGATTACAAGCCTACAGCAGCAGGTGATTATAACCTTCGTGTTACAGCTGTGGATAAAAACAGCAAGATCGCTACAGCAAATATTACTCTGAATGTAAGTACAGCTATTTCAATATCACTCAATCTCAGCTCTACCAGTCTTACACTTGGTAACAGTCTGACTATCAAGGCGCAGGCTTCCGGCGGAAGCTCACCGTATAAATACGCATACTATGTTCTTGAACCCGGAAAAAGCGCTTACAAAGCTATAGCAAGCTTCGGTACTTTACAGACTCTTACATACAAGCCCGAAAGCGCAGGATCGTATCAGCTGCGCTGTGATGTAATGGGCAGCAATGATGTGGTGTCTTCTACAAGCAAGGGATTTACCGTAACTTCAAATAATACTACCACCGATCCGCTTGCCAATAATTCTACCATTTCGGCAACATCGGTCGATCTTGGAACCTCTCTGACTCTCAAGGGTTCTGCTTCGGGCGGTACATCACCGTACAAATACGCTTATTATTACAAGCTGAGCAGCAGCTCCTCTTATACTGTCATAGGTACAGAGTTCGGAACAAGTACATCTGCAAGCTATAAGCCTACTGCGGCAGGTACATATAATTTTAAAGTCATAGTCAAGGATAACAGCGGTTCTACTGCCGAAAAAGCGTTCAATGTCACAGTTAAGAACCCGACAACACCTCTCAGCAATTATTCATCAGTAAGCGCAAGCTCTGTCAGTGTCGGAACAGCTGTAAAGATCACAGGAAGCGCATCAGGCGGTACTACTCCGTATAAATATGCTTATTATTATAAGCTGTCAACTTCATCATCATGGACTGCTATAGGAACGGAATTCAGTACCGCAACAAGCGCGACCTTTACACCTTCCGCAGCAGGAACATATAGTCTTAAAGCAACCGTAAAGGACGGTTCTTCGGCAACAGCTGATAAGACATTCAGCCTTAAAGTTACCGCAGCCGATCCTCTTGCAAACAATTCCACGATCAGCGCAACAAATATTGTAGTAGGAAAGTCGGTCACCCTTACAGGTAAGGCAAGCGGAGGCACAAGCCCGTATAAATATGCTTTCTACTACAAAAAATCCACAGATTCATCATGGACGACATCCGGAACGGCATTTGGTACGGCTACAACAGCTGCTATCAAGCCTGAAGCAGCAGGTACCTATAATGTCAAGATAACTGCAAAGGATAGTACGTCTGCTACTGCCGATAAGACATTTACTCTGACTGTTACGGCACCGCTTACAAACAGCTCAGCAATAAGTACAACAAAAGTTGTTGTAAACAATGGTGTTACTCTTACGGGTAAGGCAAGCGGCGGTACAAGTCCGTATAAATATGCTTTCTACTATAAAAAATCTACAGATTCATCCTGGACGACCATTGGAACAGCATTTGGTACGGCTACAACAGCAACATTCAAACCCACAGCTTCGGGAACTTATAATGTAAAGGCTACAGTCAAGGATAATACATCCTCAACAGCAGATAAAACATTCACGGTTACTGCTGCATCTGCCATCACTAATAGCTCCACAGTCAGCTCCACTAAACAAATGGCAGGAGAAAAGGTTACTTTGACAGGAAAAGCTTCGGGAGGCGTGACACCGTATAAATATGCTTTCTATTATAAGAAAACAGAAAATACTGTGTGGAAGGTGATCGGTACTGAATACGGTACAAGCACAACCGGAGTGTTCCAGCCCACAACTACAGGTACATTTGATCTGAAAGTTAATGTCAAGGATAACTGGGGTACGGTTGTTTCAAAAACATTCAAGTATACTGCTATAGAACCTCTCGTAAACAATTCCACAATAACATCTGATAAAATTCCTCTCGGTCATTCAATAAACGTAAAAGCGGCAGCAACAGGAGGAAGCGGTTCTTATAAATATGCTTTTTACTACAAGAAAAAGGAAAGCAGTACATATACTGCCATTGGTACAGAGTATACAACTACAAGTTCTGTAACATTCAAACCCACTGCAAAAGGAGATTATCATATAAGGATCAGCGTTAAGGATACATTGGGCAATGAAAAGGCAAAGGCGCTGAGTCTGAGTGTTAACGATCTCCAGAACAATACCACTATTGTAAATACAAAAGTCGGTCTTGGTACGGCGTTTACAATAAACGGCAGTGCGTCAGGCGGCACGTCGCCTTATACATATGCTTTCTATTACAAGAAAGACAGTGATACCTCTTATACGGGTATAGGAACAGCTTACGGAACAAATAGATCTGCTGCTTTCAAAGCAGCCTCTGTTGGAAAATACACTATTAAGATGAGCGTAAAGGATAAGAACGGTTTTATAAGTACAAAGACTGCGTCGGTCCAGGTTACAGATCTTGCTAATAATTCTACAGCAGATTATACAAAAGTCGGCATTAATAATACTGTTACCTTTACAGGAAAAGCTTCGGGAGGAACTGCGCCATATACCTATGCTTTCTATTACAAGCGTTCCGAAAACGAGATATGGAAGACAATCGGCACAGAATTCGGTACGGCAACGACTGCAAAGCTTACACCTACGGCTGCGGCAACATATAATGTCAGGATCGTTGTCAAGGATAAAAACGGTACTGTTTCCAATAAGGCAATAACAATAACCTCGACTAACCTTGCAAACAGCTCTACAGTAAGCGGTACAGCAATGTATGTCAACTCAAAGCTTACGGTTACAGGCAAAGCAAGCGGCGGCAGCAAGAAGGGTTATACCTATTCGTACTACTATAAGCGTTCAACGAATACAAACTGGAGTACCATAGGAACTCTGAACACAACATCGACTACCGCAGCAGTCAAACCTACGGCAGTAGCGGTTTATGATGTAAAGGTAGTGGTGAAGGACAGCGCAGGTACGGCAGCAGTAAAGACATTTACTGTGAAAGTAACGAACCTGACAAACAAGTCTACCATAAGCGCAACCTCGCTGAAATCTACTGCAGCGCTTACCATAACAGGCAAGGCGGCCGACGGACTTACACCTTACAAATATGCTTATTACTACAAACGCACCGAGAATACAAACTGGAAAACTATTGGCACTGAATTCGGCACGGATACCAAGGCAGTATTCAAACCCGGTACGGCTGCAACCTTTGATGTAAAAGTCGTTATCAAGGATGCTTCCGGTCTCAAAGCAGAAAAAACCTTCAAATGCAAATTCTCATGATAAATTCAGATTTGAGAAGAGGCAGAGCAAGGTCAAGCGAAGCTTTTGCGCCCGCCGAAGGCAAGGGTAACAGAACTCATCTGGAGAATGAAATGTGTAAAGTGATACAAAAAAACCTTCCGGCTTGGAAATTTATTGTTGAAAAATTATCATTGTCATGTTATAATTAGTAAAATGCCTTTGGAGATAGAGTCTGTCCGGCGGCGGTTTGTTCATAAGATATGCTGAAATAAAACAGAAAGGGTTGAATTATATGAAAGGAAAAACATTCAGACGTATACTGAGTACCGTATTATCTGCGGTAATGGTAATGTCTGTATTTGCAGTAGGAAGCGTCAGCAGTGTATCGGCAGCTGACGATCCCAAGCCCACCGAAGCAATAAGCGTTGTTATCAAGGATGTTACAAGAAAGTACACTATAGCCAACGATCTTCTTGACGCTGTCAACAGTTACAGATCATCTTCGGGAGCAGGTCAGCTTACGGCTGATAAGTATCTCTTTAATCAGGCTATGGAGCGTGCGGCTCAGCTGGCACTTAATCCCGATACATATGACCTCAACGGTGAATCCTATGAGGAGAATGATCAGGGAATCGACGTTATAGACGTTATTAATGTTGATATGACTTCACCGCTTACTACAGCTCAGATACTTGATAATATCATAGCTGACAGCGTTACGTTCCACAGTTCAAGTGATTATGTTAAAGATGCTCTTACTAACACAGACATGAGTAGGATCGGTGTTGGTGCGGCATATGTTTACGGTAATGAAAATACGCTTACAAAAAAGAATAAGCTTTTCGTGTGCATAAGGCTATCCAAATCAAAAAATGTTGTGACAGCCTATGATCCTGCTCAGAATGATGAGGACGAAGTGGTAGATCAGGCTACAGTCATCAGTCCGTCTGTTTTCAACGGAGTTGAGAAAACAGTAATTTTTACTCCGGAAAGCTCATATGCGCTTGATCCTTCGAGAGTAACACTCAATAAGGACAGCTCTTATAAGTTGTATGACTATTATACATACAACGATCTGACAGTATCTCATGCTTACCTCGCGCCTGCAATATCAGGCTCGGGTATAAAGGCAACGAATGTAGTGTCTACGAGTTCAGCAATGAATCCGGCTCCGTCTACCTACTGTACCGGTTTTGAGCCGACAGCAAATTCCTGTACAGTGACTCTTAAGTATCCTAATTATGCATCAGGAATTGGAAATTTCGAAAGAACTATCACTATGGAAGCCAACGGAGAATATACTGATCCTGTGTTTAGTGCCGAAGATGTCGAACTGGAATTTACAGAGGTTTATTATCAGACCGACGGGACAAATGTAACCACACCTAAACCCGCAGTTGTTTCAGTACATGATCATAATACCGGGGAACTTCTTGTGGACGGTACGGATTATTATGTGTATTACTACTTTAATTATAAGGGTGTACCTTCTAAGGATTCTCCTGTAAAAGCTTATGTGTGGGTAAAAGGACTAAATAGATACAGTAGTTTAACAAAAGTACCTGTGTATTATAGTATAATATTGCCTCCTGAGACACTCACCGTTACAATGAGAGCATCTAACGGCACAGGAGATTATAACAACACATTCTACACAGACAGAAGCATAGAGGTATTGGCTACTCCCACAAAGTCAGATACAAGCTTTACATTTGACTGTACAGACCCTGACGGCAAAGCAGTAAGCGGAATATCAGGTATGTCCGGTTCAGACGGACGCTATAATTTCACGCCGGAAAAAGCAGGTCAGTATACTGTTACTGCTCATGCGGTAAACGGTGACGAAACAGCCGACCAGCCTATGAAAATAGATGTTGTTGCAGATACCAACGCAGAACTGACTCTTTCCGAGTACGAAGTGGAAGAGGGAGCAACAGTAACTGTAACAGCCGCTAAAACCGGCGGTTACGGAACCCTGACATATGAATTCCGTGACGAATTCGGCAAGACTCTTGAAAAGCTCAGCGACAACAGCGCAAAGTATGTTGCAGAGGATGCAGGCGTATATGATATCAAGTGTGTTGCAACAGATGAAAACGGAAGATCAAAGACCAAGTCTGTAACTGTTACCGTTCTCAGCGGTGAAAGATTCCCGACTGTAACAGGACGTAACCTGACTCTCGGCGGAGAGATAGGTATAAACATATTCATGAAGCTGCCGTCAAAGGATTACACGGTTGTTCTTAACGGTGTAAACGGAGAAGTCACTTATGACGCAACGGATGATAACTGCTATATTTCATCTTCAACCCCTTACGGTTCGGAAATGATGGGTTATCACAAGTTCAGCTACACTGTTGCAGCTGCCGATATAGATGATAGCGTGACCTTGTCGCTTTACGATAAATCCGGTAATGCTGTTGCGCTTTATGCAAATGACGGACAGACAACAAAACCTCTCGGAGGCAATGTTTATACTACAAGCGTAGGCAGCTATTTTGATGCAGCAGGCTCGGCAAGCGGTTCTTCCGAAAAGGTTAAGAACCTTGCAGCTTCAATGTACAGCTATGGTTCGTATGCAAGTCATTTCTTCAATAAAACAGATATTTCTAAAAGGGAATTTCAGAATACTGAAGATATGCAGGCAGTTACAGCAGCTGTTATCGAACAAGGGGATTACGCTGCAAGGATAATTGATAAATCCGTTCTTCCGGAAGGTGTCACTGTAAAGGGTTACTCTCTTGTTCTTGAGGATAAGACAACAATGAGGGTTTATGTGAACGTAACAAGTACAAGCAAAGCAAAATTTGCTGTTTATGAAAATGGTGTAAGAAAAGAAGTTGAGCTCCAGAAAAATAATGTGGGAACTTATTTCCAGCTTCAGAATATTTCCGCAAATAAACTGGGTACTCCTGTAACGTTTGAGATCAGCGATGATGAAAACAATGTATTCACACTTTCATGCTGTCCGCTAAGTTATGCTTACATCGTACTCAGAACTTACGAAGGTACTACAAAGAATCAGGATCTTTGTGATCTTATGAGAGCTATGTATTGCTACTATAAAGCAGCTAACGCTTATTTCGGATATTGATTTCCTCAGCTTATAACAGCCCTGTTTCACAATTAAAAATCAACAAAGCCGTTTATCCTATTCAATCCGGGGTAAGCGGCTTTATTAATGAATAATGAATAATGAATAATTGTGACGACTCAGAGTTTTTACTGTAAAATTCCATTGTTCATGAATCAGAGAATGATGCTGCCATTTTAAGGATAAAGATAATTGATATAGTTTCGCAGGGGGCTTTTCAAAGGCTTGCAGGGTCGGGGGCATAAGTGACGCCCCAAGAGCCCGTAGGGCGATTGGCTGGCGGAAGTTATGCGTAGTAAAACGAAGCTGCGCCCTTGGTCGCTGCGTTAGCAGCGAAACAGGCGTCGAAAAACCTCTGTAAGCAGATAATCAAAGAAAACAATCATTATTTATAAATTAGTCTGATCAATTATTGAAATGTTAAATAAAAAGTTGTATAATGAACATAGTACAATAGGTGTACAGTATAGTACGACAATACGAAATTTGAGAAAGGTGATGAACTACTATGCGAAAAGAAACATCTAAGCGTATCCTCAGTATTATTCTTGCTTCACTTATGGTGACTTCCGCAGGTTCGGTGACAGCTTTTGCGACAGATCCTACAGACGGCGGAACAGGTCAGTATAAGGACATTTTGTCCATAGGTCCGAGAAAGGTCGGACTTGCGATCACAAATATTCCCGATTTCGGTGAATATGAGGATCTGGAGCTTACGGATGAAGACGGTGACGGTATATACGAGGGATATTTTGAGAATCTTATCATAGATTTTCCCGAGTATAGCGAAGTAAGCTTCCGCCTGCGTCTTGACGACAGCTGGTCAAGCTGTTGGGGTGCGGACAACGCTGACGGATATACTTACGGAAGTGATGTCCCCGTTACTGTTGAGCTTAAAGAAGGCGAAACACTCTATGTCAGGTTTGATACAAGAAACGAAGAAAACTACCGCCACTGGAAGATAGAAACTTCCAAAACTCTTGATGTACATACGGATTATACAAGACTCAATATTCTTTCGGGTGATCCCGAAATGGACAGTCTCAGATATGATCTGAAGGATGATGACGGTGACGGAATATTTGAGGGCGATGTCCGTGCAGATGAATTATTTGGCGTCGGTTTCCGCGTGCAGTTCGATTATGAAGATAACTTCTGCTGGGGTTACGACGGAAACGGCGGCACTGCTTTTGGATCGACGGTTCCTTTCCCGGATGTATACAAGTCGGGTGAAGTCGTTCACGTATGCTTTGATACCACCGATCCCGATTACAAAAATTGGAAAATAAGTGTAAAAACCTCTCTGGAAATTTATGAAACAGACAACGGTACTAACCTTATGCTTCATATCGGCGACGATATAGACGAGATGACTGCTTCTCTTACTGATGACGATAATGACGGTATCTATACAGCAGTATTTGACTATGCAGACCTTTATCTTGAAGGTGCGGCTTATGCTTTCCTTGACGGATATACAGATTACCGCAGACAAAGCGAGGATGAGGACTGGGAAGAGTATTATGTATACAGCTGGGGCAGTGACGGACAGGGCGGTACAAAGTTCGGAAGTACATGGCCTGTAACTCCTGATGCTGTTGACGGCATGATGGTCGCTTACTATCTCGATACAAGAGATGATGATTATCATAACTGGACTCTGACAACAAAATCATACTTTGATCTTACAGATCCATATTTATTTGCGGTGGGTTCGTTCAGCGATTGGGCAAAAGATCAGAAATATATGCTTTTTGATAATGACGGAGACGGCGTTTATACTACAGTTGTAGAAAAACCCGGAAAGGGCGAACATATGCTTGTAGTATCGGCTGATACAAACTGGACAGCTTTCTGGCGTACAGCTGATGCTAAAGGAAATACATTCTGCGATAATGATAATGACGGAAAAGTTGTTCAGGTTGAAGTAAATGATGATTACGAGAATATTTATATCAGCTTTGATACAAATGCAGATGATTATCATAACTGGACTATCAGCGCAGAGTCCAAGATAGCTCCTTATGACTTTAGTCGTGATCCTGTTATTGCATGGTGTGATTATGGCGAGTTGGAACTTGATGATGAAGACGGCGACGGCATATATACAGGTGGACTTCTTGTAGAAGATTTAGGCAACATAGATACAAATGTTCTGTATTTCACAGTGAATTGCGGAAACGATCAGTGGACTCAGCTGGATGAAAATGCTGTAACGTATAATAATCGTATGCCGGGTGCGGAAGTGGCTGTAAAAGCCGGCGATACGATATATGTAACATTCGATACAACCGGCGGAGATTATCGTCACTTTATGGTTTACGCAAGTACTCAGTCGCCCGAAGCAGCACTTGAGAATAATTCATATCTTGCTCCTGATATAGCATATGTTGGCGATACCATACAGGTTTACGGAAGCGCAACAGGCGGTACTGCGCCTTATACTTATAAATACAGTGTAGTAAATGTACAGACCGGCAAAGCAATGGATGTTCCCGAAGGCTTTGTAAGTGACAGTCCTATAAATGTCAAGCTTACGGAGTTTGGTGAATATGATGTTAAGGTACAGGTAAAAGATGCACAGGGAAATATGACAGACGACGGTTATCTTATGGAGGCAATGGCATATAATAAGCCGCTTACCAACGAGTCTAAAGTTACTCCCACAGGCGCAGCGGCAGTTCCGACTATTGAGCTTGGCGAAAAGATACTTTACACAGGTAAGGCAAGCGGCGGTACAGCTCCTTATACCTATTCATATTACTACAAAAGACATTTCAACAATAACTGGAAACCTATCAAAGAAAACACCACATCTACAAGCGCAAGACTTACTCCCACAGTAGCTGATGATTATGATCTGAAAATCACTGTAAAGGATTCGGAAGGCGCAGAAGCAGAGGCATACTATATGGTAAGAGTAGTCAATGCGCTTGAGAATATGTCAGTTCTCAGCGCTGACAGCATTAAGATAGGCGAAGCACTTACCGTTACAGGCGCAGCGCAGGGAGGAAGCGATCCTTATACTTATTCATATTATGTGAAGAATGTGAATGATAAGGAATGGACAGTTATTCATGAAAATGTATACACTGCTGCAACTGTCAGCGCAAGAACAGCAGGCAGCTATGAAGTTAAAGTTATAGTTACCGACAGCAGGGGCAAGACAGCAGAGAAGATACTTGGCTTCACTGCTAAGAATAATACCCGCATGATAAATACATCCGTTATCAACAGCAACATTGTTCAGGTAGGGGATAAGGTAAGACTTGCGGCTTCTGCAAACGGCGGTACAGCTCCGTACAAATTTGCTTACTACTATAAGAGATCGTCCAACAACAACTGGAAAGTTCTCGGTACAGAATTCGGCACTAATTCAAGCGTAGCTTTCGCTCCTACAGCTGAAGCAGACTATGATGTAAAGATCATAGTAAAGGATGCCGACGGCGAAACATCAGAAAAGACATTTACAGTTACAGCTGTAAAAGAGCTTGAACTGACTAACGTATCTACTATCAACAGAAATACCGTAAACCTTGGCAGCGCAGTTAAGATGACCGCAAAAGCAGTCGGCGGCACAGGTCCTTATACTTATGCTTTCTACTTCAAGAGAGCAACTAACACTATCTGGAAAACAGTTGGTACAGCTTTCACCGATACCGCAACCGCTAAGATCAAACCTACAGCAGCTGCTGACTACCAGTTCAGAATCGTTGTTCAGGACAGCACAGGCGCTAAAGCCACTAAAGAATTTACAGTAAAAGCTTTTTAGTTTATAGTTTATAGCTCAAGTATAGCCGCTTATCCCATCTCTCTTGGATAAGCGGCTTTTTTTAAAATTACTGTGAAACTATCCCTGTCAAAAGCTAAAAAAGCGCAAAAATCCCCTATCAAAAATCCAAAGACACTTTTTTGAGCTTGAATTTAAAGCTT
>CACWRT010000083.1 GCA_902763365.1 uncultured Ruminococcus sp. | reverse complement strand
TCTGCATTTTTCCTTGCACTTATTATACCATATTTTATCCTAAAACTCCACTGTTTATCAGGCTTTTTCGATTTTGGGATAGAAAAAAGCAGACACTATATACATTTTTGATGACACCTTTTCCGCGCTTGATGCGCAGACTGAGAAAAGATGTCGTAAAGCTATAAATGATATGCTGAAAGGCAAAACAATTATTATGGTCGCTCAAAAAATTGATACGATTCGTGATGCGGATAATATCATAGTTCTTGAAAAGGGGCGTATCGCAGGACAGGGAAAACATGATGATTTGATGAGATCCTGCAAAACATATCAGGAAATATATCAGACACAATGCTATCTTGACAAAAAGGAGTGAGATCGTGAAAAAAAAATCTAAACAAAAAAGCATTATCTCACGTCTTTTTGTTGATATGGGAAAATATAAAAGACTATTCTGGGTGGTATTCGCAGTTATCGTTTTAATAAAATTCTGTCTGGCAGCCGCCCCTGTTGCTGTAAGCCGTATAACCGATACCATGCAGGAATTTGTAAAAAGCGGAAATTATGACTTCGGCTATCTTCTTATGGAATGTGCAGTTCTTGCGGCGCTTTATCTCGTTGGCTACGGCGCAGACGGTTTTATCAATCGTTCACTTGTTTTCATTTCACAGAATCTTTCGCTCAATCTTCGCAACAAAGCCGGACATAAGCTCAATCGTCTGACAATACAATATTCCGACAATCATCCTTTGGGAGACACCCAGTCCCGTGTAACAGTCGATATGCTCAATCTTTCAAACGGCATAGAATCAACCTTGCCCTCACTTTTAGGACAGGCTGTTTTAATGGCAGCTATTGCTGTTATAATGCTTTTCACCAACATTTGGCTTGCACTTATCTATATAATCGCTATGCCCGTCACTTTTATAGGTCTGAGAATGATTGCCAAACGTACCAATAAGGTTTTCAGAGATACAAACAAGCATTTAGGAAAAATGAATTCCCTTGTGTCCGATACATATTCAAATCACACCGTTGTAAAAGCATACAGCCGTGTCGACGAAAAAGAAAAAGAGTTTGACGAACTTAACAGGGAATTTGAAAAATTATTTGTCCGTTCACGCTTTACCTCAGGCTTTATGCGTCCTTTCAGTGACCTTATGGCAAAAATATCGTATATCCTGCTATGCCTTACAGGCGGTATCCTGATGATAAACGGAACTCTCACTCTCGGTGAATTTACAGCTTTCCTGTTCTTTGGAAATATGATAGGCGTTCCTATTTCAGAGCTTTCAGTTGCTTTCAACAATTTTCAGGATTCATTGAGTTCTGCTGCCCGCATATATGAATTTCTTGATGAAGATGAGGAACCCGAAGAAACACCGGGTCAGACTCTTTCTTTGAATAAAATAAAAGGAAAGGTCGCGTTTGAAAAAGTTAAATTCGGCTATACCTCCGATAAGATCCTGATGGAAGATGTTTCTTTCACGGCTGATATCGGTAATACCATGGCTATCGTAGGTCCGTCGGGCGCGGGCAAAACGACTTTGATAAATCTTCTTATGCGTTTCTATGATATTCAGGGCGGTACTATCCGACTTGATGATATTGATATCAGAGAGCTTTCTAAGGCTGATTTAAGAAGTGCATTTGGAATGGTCTTGCAGGAAACATGGATATTTGACGGCACTATCGCTGAAAATATTGCTTTCGGAAAACCTGACGCTACTCGTGAGGAAATTATAAATGCTGCCCGTCTTGCCTATTGTGACAACTTTATTCAACGATTGCCCGACGGCTATGATACGTACATCAGCAATGAAAACTCTGCGCTGTCAGCAGGCGAAAAACAGTTATTATCAATAGCCAGAGCCGTTATAGCGGATCCCAAGGTTCTTATACTTGACGAGGCAACTTCTCAGGTCGATACAAAAACAGAAGAAGTCATTACAAAAGCCATGCAGGATATGATGAAGGGCAGAACGAGCTTTATAATAGCGCACCGTCTTTATACTATCAGAAATGCAGATAAAATAATTTTCATGAAAGACGGTGATATAAAAGAGGTCGGAAGTCATGAGGAACTGCTTAAAAAACAAGGCTATTATGCGGCAATGTATGCAAGCGGTATCTCCGCAGAGTAGGGCGGCGAGCCGCTGTTCCCGATTTTCATATACCGCAAAATCATTTAATTTAATAAATTCTTCTTTGCCGCCATTCAGGCGGCATTTCAGCAGAATAACAAAGAGGTGACATTTTATGAAAAGCATAACTTTTGAAGAAGCACAAAGAATCGTGAAACAGGGAGAGCTTGCAGCGGCAGAACAGCGCAGTCTTTTACAGAAAGAGCGTCTGCATACCCTTGTAGACTACGCAAGGGAAAAATCACCCTATATGAGAGAACTATATAAAGATCTTCCCGAGAATTATGAATTGTCCGACTTGCCTGTTTTTGAAAAATCAGAGGGTCTTGCGCACTATAATGACTGGGTTACTGATACAGAGCTTACGCTTGATAAGGTACGTGAGTACCTTGCAAGGGACAGCTCAGATAATTCGCTTTTGCTCGGTAAATATACTGCCCTGCAAACCTCGGGTTCAACAGGAAATCCTCTGCCTATGGTAAGGGATATGCACAGAAATCAGATACATACACAGCTTTTGTTCCAAAGACTCATGCACGGACTTCCTCAGGGATATTATGACCATTCCAAACATAAAATGGCATTTATCGTTCATTTGTCAACCTCTGCATCAAGCTACGGCTCATATCTGAAAACCAAGGCACGTCATCCCGGGTTTGAAGACAATATTACAGCTATTTCAATTCTTGACAGCGTCGAACAGATGGTACAGAAATTAAACGATTTTCAGCCTGAAATAATAGTTGCCTATCCCCCTTCGCTTGTCATGCTTGCAGAGGAACAGGCAAAGGGCAATTTGAATATCAGACCGGGCTTGATAGTCAGCTCCGCAGAGCTTCTCACAGAAGAAAATTACTACAGAATAAAAGAAGTTTTCGGGTGCCCTATTTTAAATAATTACTGCATGACCGAGGGCGGAGAAATTGCCATGACGCACGACTGCCCTCACCTTCATATAAATGAGGACTGGATAATTATTGAACCCGTTGACGAAAACCGTCAGCCTATGCAGAACAGTGAAGAATTTTCGTCGGGCATACTTGTAACAGATCTATCCAATTTCGTACAGCCTGTCATCAGATACTATGTCAGTGATTCCGTGCGTATCCTGAGGGAAAAATTTGAATGTTCCGATCTGCCTGTTATGGAGATCCGCGGCAGGATCTGGGATAGCTTCACCATCGGCGGAAAGAATTTCAGTACAAAGGGACTTGAAGTAAAAGCAAAATTTTGCAGGGGCTTGTGTCAGTATCAGTTTGTGCAGACGGATGATAATTCCATGGAAATTCGCGGAATTGTGGCGGCAGGCTATGACAAGGCACAGGTACTTGAGGAGCTTGCAAAAAATATTACTGTCTATTTTTCAGAAGCAGGCTGTGAAAACATAAATGTAACCTACAGTGAGGAACCTCTGTTCCACAATGCTAAAGGCGGTAAAACACCAATGTATAAAAGGATGTAGATCATGAACAAAGTTAAAGTTATATTTGCAGGCGACACCTTCCCCGTTTCAAATAATATGAGGCTTTTCGCCGAGGGCAGAACAGAGGAGATCTTCAGTAAAAAAGTCTGCGGCTTGTTTCAGACGGCAGATTACAGTGTGTGCAACTTAGAGGGCTGTCTGACGGATACAGGCAAACCTGTACAAAAAGTCGGTCCGAATGTAAAAGCTCCGACAAATACGCTTAACGCAATTTCATCTCTCGGCATAAAAGCGGCTACTCTTGCCAATACACATACATTTGATTTTGGTACTGTCGGTCATAATGAGATGCGTTCGGCATTAAAAAAGTACAATATTGATTTTTTCGGCACCGGGGATAGCATTAATGATATTAAAACCCACATTACGCTTGATATAAAAGGTAAAAAGATCACTCTATATACAGTTACGGAATTGTTCGCTTTCAATACCCCCGATAAAGACACACCGGGGGCAAACGGTTATGACGAATACAGAATATGCCGCGAGCTTGCCGTACTAAAAGAAAAATGTGATTATCTTGTTGTGCTGTATCACGGAGGCGTGGAAATGACGCATTTCAATACTGCCGGAATCAGACGGCGTTTTCACCGGATGGCTGATAACGGGGCTGATATTGTCATTTCACAGCATACTCATGCGATAGGTTTTGAAGAATATTATAATAATTCTTATCTGCTATACGGTCAGGGAAATTTCTGTTTCAATCTCAGCAAAACTGTTTCCGAATTTACAGCAATGGGAATATTGTTGGAGGTTATCTTCGGCGAAAACGGTTTTGATATAAAAAAACATCTTGTACACCGCACTGAAACAGGCTGTGAGTATGATGTAAAACAGGACTTTTCTGCTTTTGAAGAGAGAAGCAGTCTGCATGACAGGCTTATAAAGGGCGATAAGGATGCCGAAGACTTTTTTGAAAAAGAATTTTCCGAATACTGCCGAAATATGTGGTTCACACGATTGATGCGTGTTTTCAGGGGGATAAATCCCGAAGACGACAAGGCTCTTGCAGATCTCTCTGAAAAAGAACAGGAAACCTACTTGATTTCCCGATTCACAAAGAAACAGCTTTCGGCAATACAAATGATGCTTGACAATGACGAATTCAATGAAATCGCTTTGAACTTCATTACACAGATCATAAAAAATAAGGAATGATAGCTTATGAACTCTATTTTAAAGAAATTAAAAGAAACCATACAAAAATATCCCGATACACCGGCAATCGTTGCGCAGGGGGAAAACGATCAATATACATACAATCAGTTCGGGGAGCGTGCCGGTAAAATTGCTGCAAAATTAGTACGTCTGGGTGTAAAGCCAAAGGATTTTGTAATGATTATGCTCCCGAGAAACAAGGATTATATTGCGGCAATGTACGGTGTATGGCTTACAGGAGCAGGCTTTGCCCCGCTTACCCCGACATATCCGCCTGAAAGAATTTCATATATCCAAAGCGACTGTAACGCAAAAATTGTTATTGACGAGCATTTTCTTCGCAATATAGACAGGGAAACACTACTTTCGGATGAAATTGATGTCGATATGTCTTCCCCGGCAATTCTGATATATACATCAGGCTCAACGGGAAAGCCCAAGGGTGTGCTTCACTCTCACAGAAGTATAACGGATTCTGTTTTTCGCTATATGGAATATGCAAATACACCTGTCGGATTCCGCGCGGCACTCGGTGCGCCATTTTCTTTTGTTGCATCAGTTCAGGGCGTTTTTGCTCCCCTGTGCTATGCAAATACTGCTTATCTCATTCCGTATGAATTTATGAGAGATCCCGAACTTCTGGCGGACTATATCGAAAAAAATCAAATAAACCGCTGTTTTATCAGTCCGAAAATGCTGAAGGTTTTCCGCCCGAAGGGAAATTCTCTTAAAGTCGTTTCTACGGGCAGTGAAAGGGTATCAGATACCTACAGTGAAAACTATAAAATTCAAGTCGCATACGGACAAACGGAATCTGCCGGAGCGGTCATGATGTTTGAGATAGATAAAAAGTATCATAATACACCCATAGGAAAACCTATCGGAAATGTGAAGGTATATCTTCTTGATGAAAATAATAAACCTGCCAATGAAGGTGAAATTTGCCTTGCGGGATATTTTGCTGACGGATATCTGAATCTGCCCGAACAGACTGCCCGGACTTTCATCGATAACCCGTTTTATGAAAAGGACGGTTTTCCGAAGCTTCTCCGCACAGGCGATATCGGCAGAAAAGACGAAAACGGCAATTATATTTATCTCAATCGTAAAGACTGGATGGTAAAAATAAACGGTCAGCGTGTGGAACCGGGGGAAATAGAAACGATTATCAAAAATACGGACGGTATTTTTGATGCAGTCATCAAAGACTTCAAAAACCGATATGGACAGGTTTATCTTGTTGCATACTATGTCGAAAGAGAGCCTGTTGAAGTAGATGACATACGTATGGCTATTGCAAAAAAACTGCCTTCATATATGATACCGTCTTTCTTTGTAAAGCTTGATAAGCTTCCGGTAAATGCAAACGGTAAACTTGACAGGTCGGCTCTTCCCGAAGTGGAAGCAGGTAAATTCAAAAATGAATATGCTGCGCCTGAAACAGACCTTCAAAAAGTTCTTTGTGCCGCATTTGAGAAAATACTTGGTGTAGAGCGCGTCGGAATTGATGATGATTTCTTTGCGCTGGGCGGAGATTCCATAAAATCTGCTATGACTGCAAGGGAATGTGAATTGTATTTTGTTTCCATAGCGGACATTTTTAAAGGAAAAACTCCCCGCGGAATTGAGAAGCTCCTGATAAACAAAGCCGCTCAAAAAACAAATACTGTCAAAAAAGAAAAACCGCTTTTCTATCCGCTTACACCCTCCGAAAGAGGTATGTATATAGAACAAAAGCTGAATGAAAGCTCAATTGTATATAACCTGAATTTAGCGATAAATGTTCAAGGCGCTGACTTTGAAACCGTAAAATCTGCATTGACACAGGTTTTTTCCGCCCATGAGGCTTTTCATTCCACCTATGGTGAGGAAAATGGGATCCCTGTGAGAATACTCACAAACGAACTGCCCGTTATACGGGAAAAATCAGCCGTATCATTTGACGATGTAAAATATATTGCTGACATCTACGCAGAACCATTCCAACTCAACAATGAAATTCCCGTCCGTCCGACGCTGTATCAATTAGATGATGGAAGTACGGCTTTACATCTTGTCATCCATCATATTGCATTTGACGGCGGTTCGGCAGGTACATTTGTAAATGAGCTTGTTAGTGCCATTCAGGGAAAAGCACCCCAAACAGATACAGATCTGTCCGACTTATATAACCGTCCTGTTGACAGTGAAAACGGTCTGAAATTTTACAGGGAATTATTCAAAGACGGAATACCCGTTAATGAAATGCCTGTAAAAAATAAACGCCCGAAACTTCATCCTCTTTCAAATAAAGAGATATCACTCGGGATTGACAGCAAAAATCTGACAAGCATTGGAAAAGCCGCAAGAAATTATGGTGTTACGGAATTTGAGCTTATCTTTTCTGCCGTTTCAATGGTACTTGCAAAGTACACTGCTTCTGAAGATGTTGTATTGGGAATTCCTGTAAATATGCGTCCTTCGGGAGCTGAAAATGTTATCGGAATGTTTGTCAATACTGCCCCTGTTCGTATTCGTGTGCCGAGAAATGAAACTCTTCCGGAATATATTTCGGGCGTCAGCACTGCTGTCAGGAATGCGACTTATGGCGCCTCCCTACCCTTTGAGGATATTGTGGCGGAATTTGTAAAACAGCGTGATGAAAGCCGCAATCCTGTATTTGATGTAAGTGTTAATTACCTTCACAAGCCGACTGTAATTGAAAATAACGGACTGCGTGTATCACTGTATTCACCATTGCAGAAAATGAGCCGTGATTTCGGTATCGTAATGCGCCGAGGTGAAAATGACCTGAGGATAATTTTGCAGTACTCAGATGTATTATTTGAAGACAAGGTTGCCGAAAACTTTCTTTCGCAGATATTGCACACTCTCAGTCTGATCGAAAGCGGTGCCGAACTTGTAAGAAATGCTCTTGAGATGCCTGATGAACAAAAGAAAGTCTTGGACGATTTTTCAGCAGAATGCCTTACTGAAATAAAGCCCTGTCTTTTACATCAGCTCCTTGAACGTCAGGCGAGTGAAAAACCCGATAAGACAGCACTGATAGCTGAAGATTCGACTATGACATACCGTGAACTGAATGAAAAGGCAAATATCGTTGCCAACGCCTTGATTGCCAAAGGTATTAAAGAAGGTGACAGCGTTGCTATTCTTCTTCCGCGAAAGTCCTGTTTCTTTGCTTGTATGTTCGGGGTAAATAAAGCAGGCGCGGCATTTATCCCCTGCGACCCTCAATATCCTGCTGACAGGATAAACCATATAATCTCTGATTCCGACGCTTCATATATAATCACAACAACCGAAAAGCTTCCGGATTATCCGGCTGAAAAAGCAATAGATGTTTCCGCATTAACTACAGGTGTAAATACAGGCAATCCTGATATTGATATTGATGATAATTCGATCTCATATATGATATATACATCAGGTTCAACGGGAAAACCAAAGGGAGTCATGCTGACACACAGAGGGATCTGCAATTATCTGAATCCACACCCTGCCAACCGTCATGTTTATGCTGTTAAAAATGAAGTGAATGTTTACTTGTCAGTTACAACAATATCCTTCGATATGTCCTTCAAGGAACACGCTGTTACTCTATGCAACGGAAAAACGCTTGTGTTTGCAGGCGACAGCCAGATGAACGATCCGAGAGAGCTTGCCGCACTCATGACTCAATATAAAGTTGACTGTATCAATGCTACCCCCTCTCGTTTAAATCAGTATATGGACTATGAGCCTTTCAAAAATGCCCTTAAAGACTGTAAAGTTATCATGTCGGGCGGTGAAGGCTATCCCCTTTCTCTTCGTGACAGAATAAAAGCTGCTGCACCTGACGCCCGTATCATCAACACATACGGACCTACGGAAATAACTGTTTCATGCAATGCTGCCGAAATAAACGATGCTGAATACATATCCGTTGGCAGACCATTGTTGAACTATAAAGAGTTTATTGTGGATAAATTCGGTGATATTGCCCCCTACGGGGTTATAGGAGAACTGTATATAGGCGGCGTCGGAACTGCAAGGGGATATAAAAATCTTGAACAGATGACTTCTGAAAAGTTTATTTGTCTGGACGATGAAAGGGTATACCGTTCGGGAGATTATTCCAAATGGGACAAAGACGGAAATGTCATGATATTCGGCAGGCTTGACAATCAGATCAAGCTGCGTGGACTGCGTATAGAACTCGGTGAAATAGAGGGCCTGATAGAAGCCCAGCCTCATATCAAAAAATCAGCCGTTCTTATCAGAAAGATAAACGGTCAGGATAATCTTTGCGCGTACTTTACAGCCGATGTGGATATAGACATAGAAAAACTCCGCGATGAGCTGAAAAAACACCTGACACATTATATGGTACCTACGGCATATTTACAGATGAATGAAATGCCTATGACCGCAAACGGAAAAACAGATATAAAAATGCTGCCTGCCCCTATCCCTGTCACATTGGGCGAGTATTGTGCGCCGATTAATGAAACAGAGAGATTTTTCTGTGAATCCTTCAAAAAGACACTCAAGCTTGATCGTGTCGGCGCAACAGATAATTTCTTTGAGATAGGCGGAACCTCACTGATCGTTACATCGGTTGTGCTTGATGCGTCAGAACATGGCTATCCGATAACCTATGGGGATATTTTCAAGTATTCTACTCCTCGCGCATTGTCTGAGCTTTTCAGTAATGATGCTGCAACGGCTGAAACAGGAAAGCTGTTTGATTTTGAAAATTTCGACTATACGAAGATAAATGAACTTCTTTCAAAGAATAATGTAGAATCATTCCGAAAAGGTAAGCAAAGGGCGATCGGAAATATCATGCTGACAGGTGCAACGGGCTATATGGGAGCACATCTGCTTGCACAATACCTTACCGATGAAGACGGGACGGCTTACTGTATGGTGAGAAAGGGACGCTATAAGACTGCAAAAGACCGGCTTTTCAATATGATGTTCTACTATTTCGGAACGCAGTTTGAAGAACAAATAATAAAACGTGTCGAGGTATTTGACGGTGATGTAACTGATTACAAGTTCTTTGAACAGTTTGAGACACTTCCTATAGATACTGTGTTTAACTGCGCAGCAAATGTCAAACACTTTTCAAGCGGCACGGATATCGAAGATATAAATGTCGGCGGTGCGGTAAACTGCATAAAGCTTTGTAAGAAAATAGGCGCAAGACTGATACATTTTTCTACAGTATCGGTTTCAGGCACAACAGACGATATGAACAAATTAAGCAAATCTTCACTTGATGAACAGACACTGTTTTACGGTCAGACACTTGACAATAAATATACATCCTCAAAACTCATGGGAGAACGTATGGTTCTTGAAGCAGCGGCTAATGACGGACTTGACGCCAAGATCATACGTGTAGGCACCCTTGCCGCAAGAGAATCCGACGGAGAATTCCAGATAAATTTTCTTACTAACAATTTCATGGGCAGACTTCGTTCATATTGCATTTTAGGCTGTTTCCCGTACAGTATGTTTGAAAATCAGGTCTGCATGGGACCTATCGACACTTCCTGCGAAGCGTTCCTCAGGCTTTCACGCGCGCCGAAGGAATGTTGTTTATTCAATGCTGTGAATAACCATACTCTTCCGCTCGGAGATATTATACGTCAGATGATCAAAAACGGCATGAATATAGAATTTGTAGAGTATGAGGAGTTTGCGCGCGCATTGACTGAAGCTCAGAAAGACCCTGATAAAGCGGCAATTCTTTCAAGCATGACAGCCTATATGAACACTGCTCACGGCAAAAAGATAACGGCTCTCCCGTTTAATTCTCATTATACTACACAGATACTTGCAAGAAACGGATTCTTCTGGAATGCAAGCACAGATAAATATCTCAACGATTTTATTAATGCTCTTAAAGGCTTTATGTTCTTCCAGACTGACAACCTGAAAAGATAAAATTATGGATATTTACATCATAGAAAACAGCCAGACTCAGATTGTGCTGGAAAGTCTTTGTCACCGGCTTTTTCCGGAGCGTATGAAAAAGGCTGAAAGGTATTTAAAAGCTGAGGACAGGCTGATGTGTATTGGTGCGGGTTTACTCATATCATGCATTGCGCGGATAAATGAAAGTGACATATACATTTCGGAATATGGTAAGCCGTATTCAAAAAGCGGTACATTTTTCAATGTATCACACTCCGGTAATTGTGCTGCACTTTCATTTGGCGATCATGAAACAGGAATTGATATAGAAAAAATAAATGGAGATAATTTGTATCTTGCAGAGCATATTTTTACAAATTACGAGATTCAATGGATACGCTCCGAACCTATCACTCGTTTTCACCTTTTGTGGAGTATAAAAGAAAGTATACTGAAAGCAGAAGGAACGGGACTAAATTCATCTGAGCTGCTTCCTGAAATATATCCCCCTATAAAACATATTTCTGTAAACGGAACAACATATTATTTCAGTTATATGGTTTTTGATAATAAATCAATAGCTGTCTCATCAACCGCTGCGGTCGAAAAACTGAATATTAAAAAGATTTTTGCTGATGAGATAATGAACATATGTTCGGCAAATCTTTGAACTATTTATGAGTTAATTCTTTTTCGGAAGATATTGTATCTGTATGCTGACAGTTTTCCGCTTAATATATTCCTATACATTGGGACAAAAACAACCGGTGTGATTCTTTGTGAACATATCAAAACGCTTGATCTGAATGTGAGAGCGAATATCAGGAGATTGTCGGCAGCCTTGAAGAATTGTAAAAAACGATAACTATAAACAGCGTTAAATAATCAAAGCTTTGTTAAAATTTCATATTATATCCGAACGATCGCTGACAGTTCAGCCTATAGTAGAAAATTCTATAAAGCACGGCGCTCTCACAAGACATGACGGTACGGGTAAAGTGACCGTAAAAACAGAAGAAACCGATGATGATGTAATCATTACGGTCAGCGATAACGGTATCGGTGCGAATTTCACTGACATTCAGAGGGAGCATTACAGCGTAGGCATAGAAAATACAAGGAAGCGTCTTGAGATCCTGTGCAAAGGAACACTGGAGATAAGCATCACAGAGGACGGCTGCACTGCAGCTATCACATTACCTAAAGCATCAACGAAAGCGGAGGTAAGCATATGAACATAAAATACATCCCCGAAACCGTCAGGATCACAGTTTCGGGGATGTATTTTAATTATTCATTTCAGGGACTCACAGACTGATGCTGTGTTTTATTCTGATCAGCTCTCTTGTTTCATCTGCAAAGTCATATCCGGTCATATAATTCCAGGAATATTCAGATATAGCCTGCGGGTAAGATTCAAGATAACGATAATAGTTGCAGTCAGACAGAGAGGTATCAACACCGAATGTCCCCGATGATTTTATATGGTGGAATTAAGTCATAATTATCGCTTATTACCGGAACTTTGTCAATAAATAATGCCTAACACTATTGCAATCTGTAAGCTCAAATTTAACAAATATCGGAAAACTCATATCTGCAATTTCCAAAACATTTACTTTAACATTCGCCTATAATTAACCTCTGAATTCTAATTCATCTTAATGACTGATTCAGTCTATTTGAAATATATATTATTAATTAGTGTCTGCTCAATAATCAAGCAATTTGAATTGTGCATTATATTGCAGTCTCAATAAGAATATCGGATAAAGAATTGCAAGCAAAACGGCTCT
>CACWRT010000082.1 GCA_902763365.1 uncultured Ruminococcus sp. | reverse complement strand
TCAAGAACTCTGATACGCGGTCAGTACAGCATGAACCGCAAGTTCAGAGCGGATGCGAAGCGGAGCGATACCCGCGTTTAGGGACCGGCGGCTCGCCGGGGCCGGGCTTGAAGATGGTGGGGAAATATGTTATAATAGAACGGACAGAAAAGGGGGATAGAAAATGATAAAGGTAGATCTGATAACAGGCTTTTTAGGGTCGGGGAAGACAACATTTTTAAAGAAGTATGTACGATGGCTTCTGGAAAACAATATAAAGGTCGGAATACTTGAAAATGACTACGGAGCGGTAAATGTTGACGTAATGCTTCTTGACGAACTTGAGAAGATGGGTTGTATTATAGAATCGGTTGCGGGAGCTTGTGACAGGGATTGTCATCAAAGACGATTCAAGACCAAGCTGATTGCCCTTGCAATGTGCGGATGTGAAAGGGTAGTGATAGAACCATCTGGACTTTTTGACACAGACGAATTTTTTGACAGCCTGAGAGAGGATCCGCTTGACAGGTGGTACGAAACAGGAAATGTAATAGCAGTTGTTGACGCAGGGCTTGAGGATGATCTTTCCGGGCTTTCGGAATATATACTTGCCTCCGAATGTGTAAATGCCGGAAAAATAATAGTAAGCAAAACTCAGCTTTACAGTGATGAAAAAACCGAAAACACTATTTCTCATATTGAAAGATCACTGAATAACTGCGGCTGTAAAAGAGAAATAAAAAATTCAATAATTACAAAAAACTGGGATGAACTGGGCGAAGAAGATATGACAGAAATATCCCGAAGCGGTATTTATAAAGCGGATTTTGTAAAAAAATACCGTGATACAGAAGGTTTTTCCTCACTTTATTTTATGAACACGGGATTGAATACGAAAGAAGTATCAGAAAAAGCTGATATCCTGTTACATAGCAAAGAATACGGAAATGTATTCCGCGTAAAGGGCTTTGCCAATGAAGAGGGAAAATGGTATGAAATAAATGCTGCATACAGCGGATCAGATATTATACCGTCAGCGGTTGGTCAGGAAATAGTTATCGTGATAGGAGAGAACCTCAACAAAAATAAGATAAATGATCTGATGGGAGGAAAAAATAATGGGTAAGAATATACTTATAACAGCGGGCGGCACAAGCGAACCTATAGACAGAGTCAGAAGTATAACAAATACCGGAACGGGAAAACTCGGAAGTCTTATTGCGAAGCAGTTTTCACATTATGATGAAACGGATAATATCTTTTATGTTCACGGCAGGAATTCTGTAATTCCCGACTGCGGCAAGCTTATTAAATTACCGATACTTTCAACCGACGACCTTCTTGAAGCAGTTACAAAGCTTTGCAGCGAAAACAGGATAGATGTTGTTGTTCACAGTATGGCAGTAAGTGATTTTAAAGTCCGCTCGGTGCTTTCAGCAAGTACAGTTTATTCTCTATGCCGCGCCTCGGACAGTCAGGAGAATGTTTTTTACTTTGTAGATAAAGAGGATCTTACAAAAAAGCATAATAAAATCGGATCAGATACAGAAGATCCTGTGATATTTCTTGAAAAGACCCCTAAGATACTTCCTGTATTCAGGGAAAAGCTGCCGGCGGCTGTTATAATCGGCTTCAAGCTTCTTGACGGAGTAAGCCATGAGGAGCTGACAGATACAGCATACAGGCTTTTGCAGAAAAACGGATGCGACTATGTTCTTGCAAATGATTACAGAACGGTTGAAGCAGGAGTACATCAGGGATTTCTGATAGACAAAGACAAAAACGAAATATCATGCACAGGCAAGGAAATGATCGCAGAAATAATCGCAAAAACAGTTATGGAGGAAAAATAAGATGAAGAACATAATTTTAGGAGTCAGCGGAAGTATATCGGCATATAAGGCAGCCGATATTGCAAATATGCTGACAAAAGAAGGAAACAGCGTACACGTAATAATGACAAAGGGCGGACAGGAATTTATCACACCCCTTACATTTCAGACGCTTACAAAAAACAGGGTATATACGGATGTTTTTTCTGAGGACGATCCTTCCGTAGTAAAGCATATTGCGCTGGCGGAGATGGCTGACATAGTTGTAATTGCTCCTGCCAGCGCCGATGTTATAGCAAAGCTTGCGGCAGGAATTGCAGATGATATGCTGACAAGCGTGATGCTTGCAGTAAAAGACAAGCCGGTACTGATATGTCCTGCCATGAATACCAATATGTATGAAAACCCCATAACACAGAGAAACATGAATACTCTGAGGGAATTTGGTTTTTATATTGTTGAACCGAGAGAAGCAAGACTTGCCTGCGGCGCAGTGGGGAAGGGCGCTTTAGCTTCTGTTGAAGATATTTTTGAAAAAATAAAAGAGCATATATAAAAATGCGGACTGTCAGTGTTTTGACAGTCCGCTTAAAATTATTCTTTTTTCTCAAGATGCTCAAGCAGCTTCTGATAATACACGGGGAAGTTTTTTTTCAGCGAAATAGGTCTGAAATCCGGTTTTACAAAGCAGTGCATGGTGTGCCCTTCGGCAGCAAGCTCGCCGTTTTGTTTTCTTACGGTAAAGGTATATTCCATTCTTGTACCGTTGAAGGTTGTGAGCGTAACTTCAATATCGACTTCTTCTCCAAATTTAACAGGAACATAATAACGTGCATAAGCGTCAACATTCGGGATAATTATGCCTTCTTTTTCCATCTCAAGTACATCGCACCCGAAGCTGCGCATATAATCAAGCCGTGCTTCTTCAAAGTACCGTATATGGTTGGAATGATGTACTATTCCCATCATATCTGTTTCATAGTAATTAGCGCGTCTTTTGTAAATATGACTCATTCAGATCACCTTTCTTTATATAAATGCCGCCGTACAGAATAACTCCTGTACGGCGGCAAATTATTCTGTTTCAGACAAGACAAAGATTACTCACTTCTGAGTTTGAGTTCCTCATATCTGTCAATGCTCTTCTCCTCAGCCTTCTTGAAGAGTTCTTCAGCTCTTTCGGGGAAGGAACGAGTAAGCGCACTGTAACGAGCTTCGCCCATGATGAAGTCACGATAAGAAGTCTTGGGAGCCTTGCTGTCAAGGATGAAGGGGTTCTTGCCCTGAGCCTTGAGCTGCGGGTTGTAACGGAACATATTCCAGTAACCGCACTCTACAGCCTTCTTCATCTCAGCCTGACAGTTCTTCATGCCGCCCTTGATGGAGTGCATCTCGCAGGGAGCATAGCCGATGATGAGTGACGGACCCGGATAAGCTTCAGCTTCCTTGATAGCCTTGAGAGTCTGGTTCTGATCTGCGCCCATAGCGATCTGAGCAACATAGATGTAACCATAGCTCATAGCGATATCAGCCAGTGACTTCTTAGCTATTGCCTTACCGGCAGCAGCAAACTGAGCAACCTGACCGATTTGTGAAGCCTTGGAAGCCTGTCCGCCTGTGTTGGAGTAAACTTCTGTATCGAATACCATAATGTTTACATCCTCGCCTGCTGCAAGAACATGGTCAACGCCGCCGAAGCCGATATCATAAGCCCATCCGTCGCCGCCGAAGATCCAGATGGACTTCTTAGCAAGGAATTCTTTATTTTCAAGAACATCAAGTCTTGTGGGACAATCACAATCAAGCTTTTCAAGCTCTGCGATAACAGCCTTAGCAGCTGCGCCGTTCTTCTCGCCGTCATCCTTAGTAGCCATAAAGTCAGCAATAGCAGCCTTTACGCTTTCGGGAGCTTTTTCGCCGGCAGCGATCTGCTCGAGGTCACCGATAAGTCTTTCGCGGATAGCCTTCTGACCGAGGTACATACCATAGCCGTGCTCAGCATTATCCTCGAACAGAGAGTTAGCCCATGCAGGACCGTGACCTTCGCTGTTTGTTGTATACGGAGATGTAGCGGCAGGACCGCCCCAGATTGAAGAACAACCTGTTGCATTTGAAATGTACATTCTGTCACCGAACAGCTGAGTAATAAGACGCGCATAGGATGTTTCGGCACAGCCTGCGCAGGAGCCTGAGAACTCGAGGAGCGGCTTCTTGTACTGACTTGCAATAACAGTGTTAGCAGCAGTCGTTTCGGGCTTTTCTGTAACGTTAGCAACACAGTAATCAAATACTGCCTGCTGAGCGTCCTGAGATTCACGGGATACCATCTTGAGAGAGTTGGTCGGGCAAACGCCTACGCAGACGGAGCAGCCCATACAATCCATGGGAGAGATAGCCAGTGTATATTTATAGTCTGTTTTAACAACAGGCTTCGGAGCAATTTTTGTATTTTCGGGAGCATTAGCAGCCTCTTCTTCGTTCATTGCGAAAGGTCTGATAGTAGCGTGAGGACAAACGAATGCACACTTGTTACACTTAGCACAGGTAGCTTCATTCCACTCAGGAACCATAACAGCAACGCCGCGCTTCTCATAAGCAGATGCGCCAAGCTCGAAAGTACCGTCGATATGGTCTGCAAAAGCAGATACAGGCAGGCTGTCGCCGTCCATTCTGTCAACAGGCTCAAGTATACCCTCAACCATCTTGACAGTCTTTGCGGGACCTGTAAGAGCAGATTCCTTGACAGCGTCAGCAGCGTCTGCCCAGTCAGCAGGAACGTCAACCTTAACGAATGCGTTTACACCTGCGTCGATAGCCTTATGGTTCATGTCAACGATTTCCTGACCCTTCTTGAGGTAGGACTTTGTAGCAGCATCCTTCATATGCTGTACAGCTTCCTCGATGGGCATAACCTTAGCAAGAGCAAAGAAGGCAGCCTGGAGGATGGTATTTGTACGCTTGCCCATACCGATCTGTTCAGCAAGGTCAATAGCGTTTACTGTATAGAGCTGAATGTTGTTCTTAGCGATATACTGCTTTGTTTCAGCATTCAGGTGAGTATTGAGCTCTTCAGGTGACCACTGGCAGTTGATAAGGAATACACCGCCGGGCTTAACATCCTGAACCATCTTGTAACCCTTGAGGATGTAGGAGGGGTTATGACAAGCAACAAAGTCAGCCTTGTTGATATAATAGGGGCTCTTGATGGGCTTGTCGCCGAAACGGAGGTGAGAAATTGTTACACCGCCTGTTTTCTTTGAGTCATACTGGAAGTAAGCCTGTACATACTTCTGAGTATAGTCACCTATGATCTTGATGGAGTTCTTGTTTGCGCCAACGGTACCGTCGCCGCCGAGACCCCAGAACTTGCACTCGATAGTACCCTCTGCAGCAGTATTGGGAGCGGGTTTTTCCTCGAGAGAAAGCATTGTAACGTCATCGTTGATACCGAGAGTAAACTGAGCCTTGGGTTCGTCCTTAGCCAGCTCTTCGTATACTGCAAATACGCTTGAAGGAGGAGTATCCTTGCTGCCAAGACCATATCTGCCGCCTATTACCTTCATACCTGTTCTGCCCTGAGCTGCGAGAGCTGCGATAACATCCAGGAAGAGTGGTTCGCCGAGAGCGCCGGGCTCTTTTGTTCTGTCAAGAACAGCGATCTTCTTAGCTGTTGCGGGGATAGCTTCAACGAGCTTATCAGCTCTGAAAGGACGGTAGAGTCTTACTTTTACAAGACCTACTTTTTCGCCCTGAGCGTTCATATAGTCGATAACTTCTTCTGCAACGTCACAGATAGAACCCATAGCGATGATTACACGCTCGGCATCCTCTGCGCCGTAGTAGTTGAAGAGTTTATAATCTGTACCGAGCTTTTCATTGATCTTGCCCATGTACTTTTCAACGATCTCGGGAACTGCATCATAATATTTGTTGCAAGCTTCTCTGTGCTGGAAGAAGATATCTCCGTTTTCGTGTGAGCCTCTCATTGTGGGATGCTCGGGGTTAAGAGCTCTCTTTCTGAATGCAGCAACTGCATCCATATCGCACATTTCCTTGAGATCCTCATAATCCCAGATCTGGATCTTCTGGATCTCGTGAGATGTTCTGAATCCGTCGAAGAAGTTGATGAAAGGAACTCTGCCTTCGATAGCAGCAAGGTGAGCAACGGGAGCAAGGTCCATAACTTCCTGAGTATTGGTTTCAGCAAGCATTGCGAAACCTGTCTGACGACAGGCATAAACGTCTGAGTGGTCGCCAAAGATGTTAAGAGCGTGAGAAGCAACGCATCTTGCGGAAACATGGAATACGCCCGGAAGAAGTTCGCCTGCGATCTTGTACATATTGGGGATCATAAGAAGAAGACCCTGAGAAGCAGTAAAGGTAGTTGTAAGCGCACCTGCGTTAAGTGAACCGTGAACTGTACCTGCAGCACCTGCTTCGGACTGCATCTCGGAAACCTTAACAGTTGTTCCGAAAATGTTCTTGAGACCCTGTGCTGACCACTGGTCAACATAGTCTGCCATCGGGCTGGACGGAGTAATGGGGTAGATGCCGGCTACCTCGGTAAACGCATACGCAACATGAGCCGCAGCGTTGTTACCGTCCATGGTTTTCATTTTTCTTGCCATTGATTTGTCCTCCTTATTTTAAATAAAAATAATGATGAAGTAAGAGACGGTGCAACATTTCAATTAATAATTCATAATCAATAATTAATAATTATTAATGAATCATCTTATCATAAAAATTAGTCATTACAAAAGTCAGATTCATTAAAACACCGTACCGACTATAATTTTAACACTTTTTTTCTTTTCTGTAAAGCGATAAATGTAAATTTTTTATATTTTTTTGACATCAGCAATCGTATTTTTAAACAATCTGTAAAAGCAGTAATAAAAAACCGCACAAACCGGCTGTTTTACCGAATTTGTGCGGATATTGAAATTACCTGTATTCATTTATTATCCTTATGATGATATCATAAAGCTTTTCAACTTTATAGTCACCGATAATTGGTTCGAGATGTGATTCTCCTATACCGGAATCATCAGTAAGGAACACATATGTACCTCCTGTAGTAACAGCGGCCGCCCTTGCAAAAAGTTCTGTATTTCTGTCTGAATTTGAAGATACGACCGGTATTATGCGGATTCCTTTTTTTGCAGCATTCTTTACGGCTGCTGCGACTCTGTCGGCATCCTCGTCATGCGGAGGAGCATCGAATATAAGGAAGGCGAGTTTAACGGAATCATTGTCCCAGCTGCTCTTGTTTACGGTTTCCTCAATAATATCAGCTACTGCCTCGGGAAGATCGCCGCCGCCGGCGGCAGTTTCATTGTTGAGTTTCTTTTGCAGGTCATTGGTATCAGTCGTAAAATCGAAGCACCTTGTTACATAATCGTCAGTTTTATCACGATAGAAATTGACCGAATATCTTGTTTTATCCGTTCCGATCTCCTCAGTGATTGCGGTAAATTCCTTTTGCAGGAACATCATTTCATCGCTCATTGATCCTGTAGCGTCAAGGATAAACATTACATCGCACTGATCCGAAAATGCAGAGCTGTTTTCAAGTTTTACGTCCAACTCTCTGCTGCCGGTCTGTGAGCCTGAGTTTTGTTCGTCGGCTGCTTTTTCTGCTGTAAGTTCAAAAACCTGTTTTTTACCTGCGCTTTCTACCTCTACTGATGTGCCGGAGCTTTCATCGGCACCGAATAGATAGGCAACTCCGTTTTTATCTGTAACAGCTTCCCAAAGGATCTTACCATCCTTGTCAAGAAGTCTTACCTTTGCATTTCCTACAGCTTTGCCGGAACTGTCTTTAGCGGTGACAACAGTTCTGTACCTCGGATCTACATTGTAGCTTGGAAAGGATATTGTTCCCGATTTAACAAGATTTGAAAAGAAACCCCAGTTGTTATTATCATTCCATTCGCCTGCTGTCAGCAGTCCTGCTTCGGCGGTAACTGAGGATTCCTCTCCGGACGGCTCCATGGGAAGATCATTGATAATAATGTCATCCCTGTCCGCAGCTGCTGTTTTATCGTCGGCGGTCATTGATTTCCTCTCTGCGGATTCTGCTGCTGCGTCAAAGGCTGCTTCACCCGCAAACATACCGGTATCTGCTTCGGCATCGGCTGTTCGTTCTGTGTTTAAGCTGCTGCTCCCTTCGGGAGTGCCTTTTTCTTCTGTTCCGCCGGTAACACCCTTATCTGCATCCTTGTTATTTGTTACTGAGGAAGAACCTGATGTCACATCTTTTTTTTCGGCAGTATTCTGAGCGGAGCATCCTGCTGCACCTGCTGCGATAAATAATGCCGTAATAATGCTGATGATTTTTTTGGTTTTCATACTGTTCAGCTCCTTTCACTTGATATACGTATGAAAACTTGTTTTGGTCAACAGAAAAAAAGATTATTTTATAATGCAGAATTTTTACAGGTATCGCATATCTTGTTCATACAGCATTTTTCGCAGTATGCTTTTCTTGCGGTGCATACAGCTCTTCCGTGCAGAACAAGTCTGTGACAAAAATCATTGGATTTTTCGGGGGGCAGAAGGGGACGCAGGATCATTTCTATTTTTGCCGCATCCTTGATATTATGGAAACCAAGTCTTGAAGTAATGCGTATGCAGTGTGTATCAACAACAACAGCAGGTTTTCCATATATATCGCCCACAACTAAATTAGCTGTTTTCCTGCCTATTCCCGGGAGCTTTACAAGTTCTTCAATTGTATCGGGAACAATGCCGCTGTAAACCTCACAAAGCATTTTTGACATAGCAGAGATATCCCTTGCCTTTGTTTTATACAGACCGCAGGTTTTTATAAGCTCCTCGATTTCTTCAACATCAGCATCAGCGAAATCCTGCGCAGTCGGAAAGCGTTCAAACAGGGCGGGGGTGACCATATTTACACGCTTGTCCGTACACTGCGCCGCAAGCCTTGTGGCAATAAGCAGCTGAAGCGGGTCGTTGTAGGTGAGGGAGCATACAGCGTCGGGATATTCCTTTTCAAGAAGTTCTACAGCCTTTTCGGCTTTTTCTTTATCTGTCATTTTCTTTTCCTCCGGATATCATAACCATTTCAGATGTCTGACCGGTTTGTAGAAATCTTCATCTCTCATTACAAGTCCTTCTTTTTCAAAACGATACAGCAGCTTATTGAAGTTCTCCTCAGATCTGTTCACATAATAGCTTTCACTGCTTCCAAAATTAATGGTAAGTCCTGTATATTTTACTTCGGGCTTAGTACTGTCATTATATGAGACGCTTATTATTTCGGAAAAATAATGCTTTTTGATTTTTTCAGGTGAAATAAAATCTATTTTTTCCCCGTCGATAACTATTCTTTTTCCTTTTCCGCTGAGATTTCTCACAGTATTTGCAATAGCTGCGATTATGAAAACTGTCAGACATAGTGTGAATATGACAGAAACCGATAAAAGTAATATCCGATCGGGTTTTATTGTTCCGCTAAGCATATCAATAATCATGAATACAAACAGAACGGTCAAAGGGATCATCAAAAAAACAATTAAAGCAAGTCTGCCGACCATTTGCTTTTTTGTCGGTCTGATCACGTATTTTTCATCCATATCCACATCTGCTTTCTTTATGTTTTCAAGTGTTTTAGTTATCAGTTTTTTTCTTTTTTACGATCTTTACATAGTTCTTCAATTCGGGGTGTTTCTGAAAAGCACTCAAAATATCTCCGTAAAGCATATTCTCCTGCATTACTACAGGCGGTTTTTTGCAGCTTTTCAGAAATTCACCTGTACCCGTCTCAGCAGCAAAAACGTTCCTGAGATTCATCACCGTTTGCAGATCATTTACCGGTCTTATCAGACTTACGGTACATCTGATCAGGGAAACACTGCCCCAGCCGAGACTTTTGTCTTCAGGTTCAGCTGCTTCTTTAAGCCAACGGCTGATCGCTTTTTTAGGATTCAACCGTTTGGCTCTTTTGGTATTTGTGTGATCGGGGGGCATGATTTCAGCGTTTATAACTGTTTTTATTCTGTCCTCGCCTGTACCAAAAATTCCCTGTTCATCAAGTTGCCGCATGGTTTCTTCCATAGAACCGAGCCATAAATCGACTTGTTTTTCATAGACCTTATCATCTGCTTCGTTATTCCAACGTTCCCTGTAAAGTCTTCCGACTTCTCCGAAAAATTCTTCAAAACCGTATGCACAATAAGGGGAATCAGCATAAGACCATTTATAATCAAGGATCTCATCAGCATCGGTAATGTTTTCATTATTTATAATTTGTTTAAGGGATTCCTCAGAAGAAGCAGTGATAAACGGTACACCTTCCTCTGCCATTATCAAGCTGCAATAATAAAAGTGTTCATGGTGTTCCTGAAAGAGTTTCAAAAAAGCTTTTTCTGCCGCCGCAGCAAGTACAGAAACGATTTGATCATCATATTTTTTCTTCATATGGTTATACTTTTTTGCTTTAAATTCAGTCTCTTTTCTTTGTGTTTATCTCTTCCAAAGCCATCTTCAAGAAATCCTCAACAGACATTGTGCCAAGATTAACATTCTTTCTGCTGCGGACAGATACAGTACCTTCCTCAACCTCCTTGTTGCCGATAACGAGCATATAAGGTATTTTTTCAAGCTGAGCTTCTCTGATCTTGTATCCGATCTTTTCGCTTCTGAGATCAGTTGTTACACGTATACCTGCCGCAAGCAGCTTTTCCTCAACTTCCTTAGCCTTGTCGCCGAGGTTTTCGCTCAAAGGCATTACACGAACCTGTTCGGGCATAAGCCACATTGGCAGCGCGCCGGCAAAATGCTCGAGCATATAAGCAAGAGTTCTTTCATAGCAGCCCAGAGAAGTTCTGTGGATAATATAGGGCAGTTTTTTCTGACCGTCCTTGTCAACATAGTACATACCGAATCTTTCAGCCAGGAGCATATCTATCTGGATAGTTACTATCGTATCTTCCTTGCCGAATACATTTTTGTATTGTATATCAAGCTTCGGACCGTAGAAAGCGGCCTCATCAATACCTATCTCATATTCAAGACCTATGTTGTCAAGAATACGCTTCATTGCAGCCTGAGCTTCTTCCCACTGTTCCTTGGTACCCTCATATTTGTTGTTGGGGTTAGCGGGATCCCACTGTGAGAAACGGAAGGTACAGTCCTCAAGAAGACCAACTGTGTCAAGGCAGTATTTTGCAAGCTCCATACAGCCCTTGAATTCTTCCTCAAGCTGATCGGGGCGGAGAATATAATGACCCTCGGAGATAGTGAACTGACGTACACGGATAAGACCGTGCATTTCGCCGGAAGCCTCGTTTCTGAAAAGTGTAGATGTTTCGGTAAGACGCATAGGAAGTTCGCGGTAAGAACGCTGTTTGTTGAGATATACCTGATACTGGAAAGGACAGGTCATGGGACGCAGTGCAAAGCATTCCTTTGTTTCGTCATCAGCATCGCCGAGAATGAACATACCGTCACGGTAATGATCCCAGTGACCTGAAATTTTATAAAGATCACGCTTAGCAAATAAAGGAGTTTTTGTAAGCAGACAGCCTTTTGACTGTTCCACATCTTCCACCCATCTCTGAAGAAGCTGAATAACTCTTGCGCCCTTGGGCATGAGAACGGGAAGTCCCTGACCTACATAGTCAACTGTTGTGAAATACTCAAGCTCACGGCCGATCTTATTGTGGTCACGCAGCTTAGCCTGTTCAAGCTTTTCAAGATGCTCTTCAAGCTGTGAAGCTTTTGGGAATGACACACCGTAAACACGGCACAGCTGATTGTTTTTGCTGTCGCCTCTCCAGTAAGCGCCTGTGCAGGCTGTCAGCTTTATAGCCTTGACAGGAGAAACGCTCATAAGGTGAGGACCGGCGCAAAGATCGGTAAATTCTCCCTGTTTATAGAAGCTTATATCCTCGCCTTTGTCGGAATGTTCTTTGCAGAGTTCTACCTTGTAGGGTTCGTCCATATCCTCAAGCAGCTTTACAGCCTCATCGGGGGGCAGCATGAATTTTTCTACAGCAAATCCTTCTTTGACTATCTTTTTCATTTCTGAGGTAATTTTTTCAAGCTCCTCGGGGGAGAAGGGCTTTTCTACATCGAAATCGTAATAGAAGCCGCTGTCTATAGCAGGTCCTATAGCAAATTTTGCGGAAGGGTACAGACGTTTTACAGCCTGTGCAAGAATGTGGGAAGTAGTATGCCAGAATGCCTTTTTACCGTCATTGCTGTCAAATGTCAGTATTTCAAGGCTGCAGTCCTTATCAAGTGTCGTTCTGAGGTCACATACAACACCGTCTATTTTACATGCACACGCTGACTTATACAGTCCCATACCCAGTGCTTTAGCCGCATCAGCAGCCGTAATGCCGCTTTCAAATTCCTTAACGACATCATCCTTTAATGTTACTTTGATCATTTTAAAAACCTCCGTTGTTTCTTCTGCTGAAAGAGGGGAGAGGAAACAAAAAAGCCCCGCCCGCTGCATATTATTGCAGCAGGGGCGAGGCATAAAGCTTCACGGTTCCACCCTGATTTCCGGTCAAAGACCGCTCACAGAACCTGACAGTTCAAGACGAAATAACGGTCGTCAGCCGTTCCGACTCAGGCAAAGCGGTTGTCGGAAAGCTCAGAGGCGGTGTCGGAAAAGACCTGTATGCGGCGGCTCACAGCCGATGACCTCCGCTCTCTGTATACAGCAGTTTCTGTTCCGCTTCCTCATCACAGCAGATAAAATATTTTTCCTGATGTTTGTAGTATAACACCATTTTCTTTTTTTGTCAATCGTTTAGTTAAAATCCGGCGACCGGCGAGCCGCCGGACCCTAAACGCGGGTATCGCTCCGCCCGGCGAGCCGCCGGACCCTAAACGCGGGTATCGCTTCGCTTCGCATCCGCTCTGAACTTGCGGTTCATGCTGTACTGACCGCGTATCAGGCTTCTTG
>CACWRT010000081.1 GCA_902763365.1 uncultured Ruminococcus sp. | reverse complement strand
TTTCGCCCCTCTTGCGACGGCTTTGTTATAATACCACACTCATCCTCAAATGTCAACACCTTTTTTCAATCTTTTTTCCTTTTCTACAAATTGTATTATATTTTCTGATTTTTCTTTTTGAAAAAGGGTTGCCATAATCTGTTTTCTACTAATTGTATTTTTTTAAACAAAAGGATCTCTATACATCTCACCAGTCTGTATAAAGATCCTTTCTCGGTTCAGCTGAGTTCCGAATATGTTTCCGGGGTTGACACCGGTGAATTTTTAAATCCTGTCTTTTCTGTATCTTTTTTTGCTACGTTTCCATAAAGCCGGATAATATCATTTCTGCTGTAGTTTGCAATGTTTTTCATAAATATGCAAGTATTATTTCCGTCTTTATCAGCAGTAAAATGCTGTATCTCTTTTATTTCCGTCATTACGCTGAATCCATTATCATTTACGTTTACAAAAGAGATGTTTCTGATTTCAAATTCACCTGATTCTCTTATATAACTTCCGCAGTTCTTGCATTCAACCCTTAGCAGGTGAGTTCCGTCACGGTAAAATTCAAACGTATATTCTGCCCCCTCACCGCACTCGGTACACAAGCAATCATCTGCTTTCCATACAGAAGGAGAGCCGTCCTCTCCCGCTGTACTTATCAGCTTTAGAAAAATATCATAATCTCTTACCATAGTTTCAAGTTTATCCGATATTTCATATTTATCATGTTCATTGAACTCAGTCTTATGTATTTCGCCCCTGTAGACAATTTCAAACTCGCTTTTCTGCTCGGGTCTGAGTATATCATCTTCACTCATATTATAATTCTTTGCAACATCTATAAGCTCCGTCTGGACACCGAATATCGAATCCGCCAATTCATCCCTGTTCTCTTTAGTACATATGAATTCTTTTCCATTCATAGCCTTGTCAAACAGAGTCTTTTTAAAGCTGTCATAACAATATTCCTTGATTGAAAAAACCATTGATGTTACACCTGTTCCATGTATAGTGTAAAAGCTCAGCTCGTCATTATCCTCGGGGTGAAAATAATACAGCACAACACTTTTGCCGCTTATCAGTCCGGTTCTGTAAAATGATGTAACTCTCTCATCAGATATGTCTGTAGATTCTCTTCGTTCATATACGAAGCTTGTTTTGTATTTATCGTAAAGCATTTCCTGTATACGGGATACTTCTTTTGCTTCGAACGGATAATTATCTATAAATATAGCGGTTAATACTGCAAGCACCACCACTGCCGCAGGTATCAATGATTTTCTAATCATAGATTATCACCTTTTTATCCCAATGATACGGTATCATCAGAGATAATATTTCCGTAGATTTTTATTGTCTTCTTGTTTTTGCTGTTAAGAGGATCCGTTATCTCCATATAGATATTTTTGCCCTCTTTGTCGTTTACGTTTTCTTCGACCTTCTTTATATCTGCCATTTTCTTGAAAAGCATCGTTCCATCTTTATATTCAGCATCATACAGGACTTCGTCCTCAATCTTGAAGCGGCCTTCCTGCGCTACAAATGTACCGTCTTTCTCACATTTTACACTAAATTTATAACGTCCGTCCAGACGGAATTCCATAATATATTCGGCTGTTTTTCCGCATTTCGGACACATACCCTCCTGTGATTCCCATACAGCAGGTGAACCATCCTCTCCTGCAGCACTGATGAGCTTTCGGAGAGTTGTTATTTTTTCCATTATCTGATCCACATCTTTATAACCTTTAAGCTGATCATATCTTTGAAGCGCGCTCTTATAATCAAGCTTTTCATATTCGAGTCTTGCTACTGTGTACAGACACTGATTTGCTTTTTCCCTGCTGTCCTTATAATCCTTCAGGAAGTCGTATTTATCGTACGCCGTTTTGAAATACTGGTTCTTCTCATCTCTTCCCGCCTGAAGATACAGCTTATCCTGTGATTTTGCATATATATCTTCATTCTGTCCGTCTATCTCGTCAAGAGTAGTCATTGCCTCTTTATATTTGCCGTCAGTGTATAGTTTTGACGCATATTTGACAATATTCTCTTTGTACTTTGTTTCGGAATCGGAATATGTAGTTATAGAAAGGAACATTTCAGCTGCATCTCTGTAATTTCCGCTCTGAGAATAGCTTACTGCCTTTGTATACGTACACTTGTACACCATTTCCTCACTGTCAAGATAGCCTTTCATTTTTTCGAATTTCATTCTTGCCGAATCATACGAACCCTTCTCGTATTCATCCATTGCCATATGATAATTAATATACGGCAGTCCGTAAAATATGCCAAAATACCCGCCGCCCAGCAAGATCACAACAACCAATATTATCGGCAATAGCTTTCCGACCTTTTTGCGTCCCTCGCTTTTCTGAACCTGCTTTTTATATGCTTCCTTACGCTTTGAGAACTCCTCTCTTGCTCTTTCCCTGTCTATTCTTTCCTGTTCGGCAGCTCTTGCTCTCAGCTGTTCAACCTCTAACTCTCTTTGTTCCGTCTGCTGTTTAAGATAGTCTTTATCCGAATTCTTCTGAAGCCAGTCTCTTTCAACTCCACAGGTACAGCATACGGCTTCATTGCTCCAGTTCAAAGTTCCGCAGGCACAAAGCCAGTAATCTCTTTCAAATTTCGGCTGCAAGCTGAGCTTTGTATCATCGACTTCTATTTGCCGGCAATTTTCCATAAACTGCTTATGCAGATCAGTCTGAATGTTATATATACTTTCCTGTACAAGACTCATATTGAATCTTTTTTCATCCTTATTACGCCAGGTCTGTCCTGATGTGGTCGTAACAGATTTCAGCACAAATTCAATGTTTCTCGTATGCTGATTATTGATCCTGAAGGGCACTTCCGTACCGAATTCCTTGTTTCTTACTATGTCAAATCCGTCATATACACAGTCCTTTACTACATCTATTGGTTTCCTCAGTGAATCATAGCATATTATATCGCATATCATTGTCTTTATATTCTGAGGCTGAACATTCATAAACTTTGCATAGGCAAATATTGCCCCCACATTCATATCAAGCTCCAGCTTCATAGACTGCAATGATACCGGCGAACCCGGAAACCATAAATGTATATTTTTCTCCTCAAGAAGCTGCTTCTTTTCTTCCTTACTCATAACTTTCTCCTGTCTTTCATAAGAATCAATAATTATTCCGAGTCAGAAATTACAAACACTGCCCGAATTTAAATATTAATAATCTGTTAATAACATTTTATTACATATTCTACATTTTGTCAAGAATTATTAGTGTTTGCTTTTGTTTTTTGTTAAATTTATTTATCTCATACGAAAATTTGGTTTATAGTAAATTTATAAACTATAAAAACCTTCTTATTCACTCCGGCGAGCCGCCGGTCCCATAACGCGGGGGTCGCTTCACTACGTTACGCTCCGGGCTCATCGCTGCAACCTTTACTTGTCGCGGTTGTTACTTTTGTATCGGCTGTTATTTTATGTTCCTCGCTCAAAGTTATTGAAAAGCTTAATTCTCCCATAATTATTTTACACCATCCTGAAATACCATAATTATTGATCGTTCAAACGCTTAGGAACATACACCTTGCCCGTATCTGGCGGATCATCATGTCGGCTGAAAAGGTCATGTAAAGGTCGCTGCATGAATCAGGTACAAGCTCACCCAGCTGTTTTTGTTTGCAAATGGTATACATTGCAGACATAAAATACCATAGTTCTGTTCCCTCGGGACAAAGCTCGCAAAGCTCCTTCGGATAATCAGAGGGATAGCGATATATTATATTCCCTTTTATCGGCACATACGGTCTGTCAACTGTAAACACAAGAGTCGAACGCGCTGTGGGTATATTTTTTCTGATAACATCGGGGGCAATAAGTATATCGCAGGGATATAATGCAGAAATTTCGTTACTGACCCTTATTACCGCTCCGTTATCATCCGATATACGCTGCGCCTCTTTTTCATAAAAAGCCGGCATATCTGTTACTACCGTAATATCCGAAGTAAATTCCAGCAGCTCCTGCAAAACAGAAGGATGGCTGCCGTTGGGATCATAATATGATATTATGAGATTGTCGGGGGATATTTCCGCAAGCTCCAATATATGACACAGATAATTTATCATCAGACGTCTTTGAAGTCCGTAGCTTTCAAAACGTCTGAAATGTGTATTGAACAGATTTACATTCTTGTCACAAAGCAGTACCTTATTTAATCCTATACATTTTTCATATATTTTGTCGAATCGTATATCTCCTCTTCTTCTGTGATACACAAGACTGTAAACAGAAATATTCCCCCTGCGTTTCAGTTCGGTTTCTATTCTGTAGGGGAAAAACAAGCCCTTGATCCTGTCAGAAAAAGTATGTTCGTTTTCTTTCAATATGTTCAGTACCGTTATCATATTTACATCCGCTCCTTAAATAAATCTATACTCTTTATAATATGCAGCAAGTTTTGATTTAAGAAGTAAAAAAACAGACCCGAAATTAAATCGGGTCTGAAAAAACTGTCAGTCAGTATTATTCTGACTGCTTTCAGTGTTATTATCGTTGTCATGATCGTGATCGTCGTCATCATCGTCATCATCACGGTTGTCGTCATCATCATCGGTCACTGCATCAGAAATACCGTCACGTATCCCTTCTGCGGCATTTTCGGCTCCGTTCCTCATATCTTCCCCTGCGCTTTGCAGACCTTCGCGTGCATTGTCAGCGATACTTTCCGCGCCGCTTGCAGCGTCATCCACGATATCAGACAGAGTATTATCCTTGTCGTCACCATCGCCTATCAGACCGTTATCATCGGTTATAACACCGTTTTCGGCTTCATCCTGTCTGGAATCATCTCTGTCCTCTTCGGTAATTACACTGTTCTCTATAACAGCACTTGATGGAGAAGGACTGTTCTGCTGAGAATTTTCGGGCTTATCGTCCGTATTGCTCTTACAAGCCGCAAGGCTCAGGCAGACTGCAAATGCCGAAATTAATGCAATTGTCAATTTTTTCATTTTCAATACTCCCGTTACGCAATTATCTTTGACGATCATATGATCGTCTGTATGTTATTATTTGATCTCGCGGGACAATTTATACATTTTTTCATTTACAGCTTTTTAGACAAAAAATATCAAATGACGATAAAAAAATTGTAATAACTATTGACTCAGGATTCAAAAAAATGTATTATGTTATTATAAGCAGACTGATATTCCGACTTTTACAGCAATCTTTTGTAATGTTTCGGAAAATTGATTTTTACGGAGGGATACGTGTGCCTAATACAGTTATTACTATAGCAAGAAGCTACGGAAGCGGAGGACGTGTCATCGGTCAGAAGCTTGCAAAAGCTATGGACATTGCATATTATGACAGGAATATTATTTATCTTACATCTGACAAAAGCGGTGTGGATCCTCAGTTTTTCAGTATGCACGATGAAAATGTCAAACCCGGATTTTTTGAAAGGCTGACCTATTTTTCAAAAAAGGATATACCGCCGGAAAGCAGACGTTTCAGCTCTAAGGAAAATGTTTTCCGTTATCAGCAGAAAATGATAAGAGAGCTTGCCGAAAAGAGTGACTGTGTAATTATCGGACGATGCGCAAACCATACTCTTAAAAACTGCGGTCATAATCTGCTCAGAGTTTTTATCTGGGCTCCTGATGAGGATTGTGTAAATGCGGTAATGAAAAAGCTTTCTATTTCCCGTGCAGATGCGGAAAAAATGGTAAATGATATCGACAAGCACCGCCGTGAATATTTCAGATATTACACAAAGAGTGACTGGGAATCTGCCAAGAACTATGATCTATGTATCAACAGCTCCGAGTATACTACAGAACAGGCAATTGAACTTATCCGCAGATCTGCTGAAATAATGAAAAGCCTTAATATTAATTAATAATTGATCGTCACTCCGTTTTTCAGAGTGACGATCAGATTTTTTATTTAGATTTTTTTGATGTTATTTTTTTAATTATCACCCATATCTCATGGACGAGGACAGGGAGAAGAGAAATAACCACAGTAAACAGCCACATCTTGCCTGTCATTCTTTCTGTGCCGAATAATTCCATCAGGAAGGGGATCTCAGTTACGGCTACCTGACACACTACGCCTACTGCAAGAGCAAGGATCATAACTTTATTATCAAGGTGATTGAATCTGAAAACAGAGTTTTCTGTATCCCGCATACCTATGGCATGGAAAAGCTCCGACATAGCAAGGGTACAGAAAGCCAGAGTCTGTGACTTCATAAGTATATGTTCGTTTCCGAAGCTGTCAGCAAGCAGCTGCATGGAGAACCCTTTGCCTGCCGAAATCATTGAAGCAACGGGAGTATAAAGGAATGCCGCGAGAGTCACAAGAGCAATTGCAATACTGTATATGCCGACTTTAGCATATCCGCCGTCTGCAAAAATTGATTCTCCGTTTTTACGGGGCTTTTTATTCATAACGTCAGATGAAGAGTTCGGGTCAACGCCAAGTGCAAAGCAGGGCAGAGAATCTGTCAGCAGATTTATCCACAAAATATGCACAGCCTTCAGGGGAGCCGCAAATCCTGCTGCAATAGCTGCAAACATTACTATTATTTCACTGACATTTGATGAGAGAGCGAAAAGAATAGATTTCTTTACATTTTCATAGATATTTCTGCCTTCCTTGACAGCTTTTTCTATTGTTGTGAATTTATCATCCTGTAGTATTATATCGGCTGCACCCTTTGCAACATCTGTTCCCGTAATACCCATTGCAACGCCTACATCTGCTGCTTTCAGCGACGGCGCATCATTTACACCATCACCTGTCATACTTGAAACATTTCCGTTAGCCTGAATAGCCTTTACTATCTTTACTTTATGCTCGGGTGAAACTCTTGCAAAAATTGACAGACCGGTAACTTTTTCCTTGAGCTGCTCATCACTGAGTTCGTCAAGCTCGTGACCCATTATACATTCTTCGGGGCGTTCCGCTATGCCCAACTTCTTTGCAATTGCAAGGGCTGTATCCTTATGGTCGCCGGTTATCATTACTGTCTTGATCCCTGCTTTTTTGAAGGTCTTTATAGACTCTACAACTTCGGGGCGTTCGGGGTCGATCATCCCTACCATGCCGATAAATGTCAGATCCTGCTCCTCTGCGTTTTCATTGCCATCACGTATTGCAAGAGAAAGCACTCTCAATGCTTCATTTGACATTTCTGACATAGCTTTCATGATAGTGTCCTTATCAGCTTTTGTGATCGGACGTATTTTTCCGTCTGAATAAATGCTGCTGCATCTTGTAAGAAGCTCATCTGTTGAGCCTTTTGTATATGATATGATCTTATCTCCGATTTTATGTACGGTTGTCATAAGCTTTCTGTCGGAGTCAAAGGCTTTTTCGTTTATTCTCGGCATAAGCTTTTCGGTTTCAGCTTTTTCTATGCCGAATTTTTTTGCAAAAGCAACAAGTGCGGTTTCTGTAGGATCGCCGACTTCACTGCCGTCAGAAGCGATACTTGCATCATTACAGAGCATAAAGCCCTTGAGAAGAGTATCATATTTTTGGATATCAAGAGAATCGGTATCAAGGAATTCGCCGCTTTCAAATGCTTTTACCACTGTCATCTTATTCTGAGTCAGAGTTCCTGTCTTATCGGAGCATACATAGCTTACTGCACCGAGAGTTTCAACGGCAGGCATATTTTTTACTATAGCGTTTACCTTTGCCATTCTCTGCATACCGAGAGCTAAAACTATTGTAACTATAGTGGGAATACCTTCGGGAATTGCGGCAACCGCAAGGGATACAGCTGTCATAAGAAGTTCAAGTATCTCTCTGCCCTGGAGCATACCGATAAGGAAAACTATTGCACAGATAACGATAACTCCTATGCCCAATACACGGCTGAGTCCGTCCATGCCCTTTTGAAGCGGAGAAGGCTTATCCTTTTCCTGACCGACCATATCGGCTATCTTGCCTATTTCGGTCTGCATTCCTGTTTTAGCGACCTCACCGATACCTCTGCCGAAGGTAACGACTGTTGACATATATGCAAGGTCAAGTCTGTCACCTATACCGGTTTTTTCATCGGGAACAAAGGTATGATCTTTTTCTACGGGAACAGACTCGCCTGTAAGGGCTTTTTCATCAATTTTAAGTGCAGCTGTTTCAAGAAGTTTAAGATCGGCAGGTACTTGCTTTCCTGCTTCAAGAACAACTATGTCACCTACAACAAGCTCTTCGGAAGATATTTCTTTTGTTTCGCCGTCCCGGATAACGGTTGCTTTCAGCACAGACATCTTTTTAAGCGCATCAAGTGCTTTTTGTGCTTTGCCTTCCTGAACTACGCCTATTATTGCGTTTGCTATTACTACGATCAGCATTATTACCGCTTCGCCGTAATCCCCCAATATTATGGAGATTATGATCGCTGCCGCAAGTATTGCATTTGTAAAGTTCAGTATTTGTTCAAGAAACATCTGAAATACCGTTTTTGGTTTTTCTTCTTTTAGCTGGTTTCGTCCGTTTTCCGCAAGCCGCTGTTCAGCTTCCTCCTGCGTCAGACCTTGGTAATTTTGCATTGTTGACCATCCTTTTCTTATTATTCTGTAATACGGAGAGGCTGCCGCCTCTTCCCACCGCGCGGTACTACATCCCTGCGAAACTTTTACGATCTATTCTTCTCTACTTTCTTTGCTGATCTGCCTTTTTCCACGAACCGGCATACTTTAAAACCAATAAATATAAACCACCCATATAACACATTGCTTTGAGCTTTGAACTGCGAAGCCGCTTTAAGCTTAATGCTTTGAGCCTTTAGCTGCGAAGCCTCTCTTTTTCTTCTTGTTAACGGCTAAGATACCGCCTAAAGCGCCGCAGGGAAGCATGAGCAGCAATCTGAGCAGCAGCTGCAAAGATAATTCTCCTCCCGCTGCAAGAGATGCAGAAGCTGTTGCAAGGAATACTATAGCAGCACAGACAATCCCAAGAAGCAAGCCTTTTTGCTTTATTATCCTTCCGCAGATCCAGCCTCCGATCAGTGCTCCTACACACAAGGATACCATATTGACAGGTATAAACAGTCCTGTTTCAATACTTCCTGTGTTCACTGTGATAACGGAAAAAAGCAGCATTATCAGAAAGACTACCGCCGAGCCTGCTATACCACTGAGCAAAAAAGGCAAAACAGATATATTCTTCTCTTTCATTCTGCATCACCGCACCCTTTCGGTAATAGAATTTTATATTGAATTTATATGTCTGTTCTTTTATTTTATTCCTGACTCAGAAAAAGCTCCCTTCCGTTTCTCTTGCAAGCGCAAAATTTCTGTATGACGGGTCATCGCTGACTTCCCTTATTATTTTTATATAATCCGGAAATTCAAAGTACTCGTCTTCGCTTTTTAATTCTATCTCAGCAACTGCTTTATCATTCCAGAAAGGATATACATCTATCTCGAAATAATGAGCTTTATATACAAGGCAGTATCTGTCTTTGATGATATATCTTTTTTTATTCTCCGCTTCATCCATCTGAGTAATGTATTCTTCTTTTGTCAGACGTCTTTCTGTTTCTATTCTCTTTGTTCCTGTAATTGATTGCTTGAAGGTTTCAAAGTAGATGTAATTCCCGTTTTCTCCCCTTCTGCGAAGTCTTACCTGCTGACCGTTTTTATTTGTGATATAGCTCTGGACTATTTCAACTTTCCGGCAGGTATCAAGTGATGAAAGCAGTCTTATATCCGGATATTCGATGAGATATTTTCTTTCTATTTCAAGTGGTTCAGGCTCGCCTAAAAAGAACTCTATTTCATCAATAAGCCTTTTCAACTTGTCCTCAAAGCTTCCGGAATTATCTATAATCCTGAGGTGAGGATGTCCTGTCCATGCAGATATAAGCTTATTATCAGTCATAACTGCCTGTTCGGGGGATTCTCTTCTTGCAGGATTATTTTCCGAAGAATAGTACTTTTCTGCACCTTTGGCTGCCGTAACAAGATGAAAAACTGCGTCATAGCGATCTCTCAGGCTGACCCTGTTTTCTCCTGTCTGTGAAAGTATACGCTCCAGATCTTCTTCCTGCATATACACCGTGTTGTCGGTAAGTCCTCTGTCGCATACGATCAGAATCTTCTCAGCATCCATACTGTCAGCTGCTTCTTCAAATATTCTTTCTTTTTCGATCTGCATTTTCATCTGACAAAGCTGATAGTCATAATTTGTTCTGCAGGTCCAGGGGGCAATACCGCTTGAGATCAGCTCCGTAGCAGTTTCGGGTATAAATATCACTTTATATCCCAACTCAGTAAAGTGTTCGCCTATCCTGCCCAGCGCCATAGTTTTTCCGGCACAGGGACCGCCTGTTATTACGATTTTGTTAATGCTTTTCATTCTCATCTTCTCCCGAAAAAAGGGAATGAAAAAGACCGGCAGTCTATTCTTCATCCCCCTTCCGAATAATAATTATTCCTCTTCGTCATTCTTTTTGCTCTTGCGTTCAGGCTTCTCTTCTTTTTTAACCTGCTTTTCAGGTGTATCTATGGAGCTTATTGCCCATTTTTTGAAACGCATTCTTGTTTTATCGCTGCCTGTTTCAAGCACAAAAGTTTCATCATCGTCACGCACAGCAATAACTCTGCCGACAATACCGCCTATAGTGGTAACGTCATCGCCTATTTCAACACTGCCGCGCATTGCCTCTTCTTCTTTCTGTTTCTTTCTCTGAGGGCGGATAAGTATAAAATACATTGCCACAAATATCAGTATCCAGAAACCGAACATTCCCGCTGTTGCCCACGGGTTAGCCTCCTGTGCACCGTCTGCCGATGCTGTAAGTAAAGTAAAATCAACCATAATTCCATTTTCCTTTCTCTTCCTGTATAGTTTATAGTTCGCAGTTAATAGTCCGGTTTACACTGCCGACTAACTGCTGTTAACTAACCGCTGATAACTATAGTTATATTCTTTTGTCGAGAATATCTCTGTAATGAAGATAGAATTCCTCAAAAGTATTTTCTTCGATTGCCTGACGGATCCGCATAAGCAGTGTGTTATAGAAATACACATTATGCATAACGCACAATCTCATAGCAAGCATTTCACCGCTTTTGAACAGATGACGTATATATGCCCTGTCAAAGCTGCGGCATACGGGACAGTCACATTCATTATCAAGAGGATCGGTATCGAGGGAATACTTTTCGTTCATCATATTTCTTCTGCCTGACCAGGTAAAGATATTTGCGTGTCTTGCATTTCGTGTCGGCATTACGCAGTCGAACATATCTATACCGCGATGTACAGCCTCAAGTATATTCACAGGTGTTCCCACACCCATAAGATATCTTGGTTTATCCGCAGGCATATGTTCTTCCACTACGTCAAGTATATGATACATTTCCTCCGCGCTTTCACCCACTGCAAGCCCGCCTACAGCGTAGCCGTCAAGGTCAAGCTCTCTTATTTTTTTCATATGCTCAATACGAAGATCGTCATAGGTTGAGCCCTGATTTATCCCGAAAAGCATCTGCTTCGGGTTTATAGTTGTTTCCAGGCTGTTCAGTTCCTTCATTTTATCATTACAGCGGCACAGCCATCTGTATGTTCTGTCGCAGGAACGTTTTGTATAGCCATATTCCGCAGGATTCTCTATACATTCATCGAAAGCCATAGCTATTGTCGATCCCAGATTTGACTGAATAGTCATGCTTTCCTCGGGACCCATAAAAATCCTATGTCCGTCGATATGGGAAGCAAATGTAACGCCTTCTTCTTTTATATTCCTGAGTTTAGCCAGTGAGAACACCTGAAACCCGCCGCTGTCTGTAAGTATCGGACCCTCCCAGCGGGTAAACTTATGCAGTCCGCCCAGTTTTTTTACATTCTGATCTCCCGGACGCAGGTGAAGATGATAGGTATTGCACAGCTGTACCTGACAGCGAAGATTTTTCAGATCAAGAGCAGAAACTGCACCCTTTATTGCTCCGCAGGTTGCAACGTTCATAAAAGCCGGGGTCTGCACTGTTCCGTGAGGAGTTATTATTTCTCCTCTTCTGGCATTACCCTGTTTTTTTATAAGACGATACATAATTATTCACCGCTGTTTTCTTCCGGCTGTTCGCCTGCCTGAGCTGCCTGAGCCGCTGCTCTCTGAGCGATGGCACGCTTTCTGTCGTCAGCTGTTGTAAAATCGAGAAGATTATCATCTTTATCAACAAGTGCTGTCATAGTGTTCTCGTGGAAGTTTGCAAGTGTACCTACAGGCATCTGAAGAACTCTGAGCGCCTCGCCTCTTATTTTCATAAGCTCATAGGTGGGTACTGTCACAAAATCATCCGGCTCATGCTGACCCTCTTTTTCATCATTCAGAAGACCAAAATACCATCCGCTGTCGCCGTTCTTAGCTTTTTCGGAACGGTTCATATATACATCGGGAGCATTTATTGCTTCTTTAAGCACCATGATAGTATCGCTGTACAAAGTCGGTTCAGGCTCTGCCACCTTTGCTTTCATGTTGGTATCTACCTGCATATTCTGAACAATAAGTGCATCTGTACAATTATCGGTTCTAAGCTTCATGGGATCGTTTCTGTAATCTGCTGTCTGTACAACATAGTATACAAAATTCTTGTCCTGTCTTTTGCTCAGGTAATATCTTGCCCATCCAAAGTTAAGCGCAAAATTCGGTGTGAATATATTTGTCTGCTGACTCAGGCTATTGAGTGTACGGAGCAGTGCAGTTGCCGCATTCTGAAGCGGCGCATTTGAATAAAGCTTGACTTTTTTGTTATTGATCTCTGTTTCAAAAGTAACCATTTGTATTTCTCCTGTCTTTAAAAAATTTGCCTGTATTTATTTATCACTGTACTTCTACAGCAATATTCATATTGACTATTCTATACCAATTCCCAATACTTGTCAACCGGCGAGCCGCCGGTCCCTAAACGCGGGTATCGCTCCGCTTCGCATCCGCTCTGAACTCGCCGTTCAGGCTTTACTGCCCGCGTATCAGGCTTTTTG
>CACWRT010000080.1 GCA_902763365.1 uncultured Ruminococcus sp. | reverse complement strand
ATGAGATGCCAAGCTCTGAGCTCTTAGCTCTTAGCTTTGAGCTATGAACCCCGCGTATCAGGCTTCTTGAGCAGCTCATTTTTTACCATTGATAATATTGTTGCCAACTATAATTTTACACTAACAGGGTCCAGCGTCACGCTGGCCGGCGGGCGGTATTGACAAAATGGGATAATAATAGTAATATATAATTGTAAGAATTTAATATTGCACTGCTTTCGGAATTAATCATTCCGACTTTTCGGAGGCAAAGTAAATGTCAAAAAAACAAATAATAAAACTGATTTGTCTTAACCTTGCACTTGCACTGGTGAATGTTGTTCTTTTCTCAAGAGGACTTGTTGGTCTTACATTCGACGGAAACGCACTTGTGACTGCCTTTGCAATAACAGAGATCGTAATGTCGGTACTGATATTCGGGTACGGAAATTACAAGATACTTTTTGAAGAGCTAGAAGTAAAACTGCTCAAAGGCAGTGACCTTACGGAAACCAAAGACTATATCGAAGCCCTCGATGAACGTCACGGAAAAAAGGTGTTTGATCCGCTTATTGACGCAGCTATAGATCAGGTCTTTCGTCTTAACGATAAAGATAAGGCGCTGGACAGCATACTTATGCAGTACTTTACGCCTACAGAAATGACTTTTATAAAATTTCAGGGCGTGATCGATTCTGTTCAGTCGCTGTTCTACAATAATATCAAGAAAATGATAAACCGAATAATTATATTCGATGATAAGGATTATGTAAGAACAGTCGAAAAAATGAGTAAAATCAGAGATCTTCCTACTCTCAATGATCCTATGTCACCATCTTCTCAGGCCGGCAAACAGCTTCAGATATATAATGAACATATCAGGTATGTAAAGAATCTCATAGACGATAACGAGAGCATACTTGTAAAAATGGACAGCCTGCTGCTCGAAATATCCAAACTTGACGATTTGAGCAGTCAGGGGCTTGAAAATATGGATGCTATACGGGAAATAAACGAACTGATAGAACAAACAAAATTCTATAAACAAAACTAATTATCAGGTTTCAAGGAGGTCAGATCAAAATGAAAAAAACGTCAACAGGTGTAAAGATCATTATCTTTGTGGCTATTGCTGCTCTGGTTTTCGGAGGTGTATTTCTCGGGATCACTCTGACAAGACACGTCGGAATGACAGAAGAGGAAATATCCGAGGAAGATGCTGCAAAACAAATGGATAAGCTTCTTTCGGGCATTACCGTTACAAATGTGGAACCAAGAAAGGCTTCTATCACAGACGAGGATATACTTGACGAAGAAGAAGAACTTCCTGATATAAAAAGCTATCCCCTCAGCGTAACGGGATCAGGTGAGATAAATGTGGAAATATATTCATCTCCCGAAAAAGCCGGCGAAGGCACTGACGGATGGCTGAATGAGGTCGCAGAAAAATTCAACAGCAGCGGTCAGACTGTAGACGGAAAAACCGCTTCGGTTTCCATACGCCCCGTATCGTCGGGTCTTGCGGTGGATTATATAAAAACAGGAAAATATAAGCCTCAGGCTATTACTCCTTCCAACGAATTCTGGGGCAAAATGATAGAGTCAAGCGGTACCAAGGTATCTTTAAAAGAAAAGCGTCTCGTCGGAAATGTTGCGGGCGTACTTCTTTCAAAAGACACATACAATAAAATACTTGAAAAATACGGCTCCGTAAACATGAAGGTCATCTCTGAATGTACCGCTTCAAGCGAGATTCAGATGGGATATACAAATCCCTTTGCAAGCTCTACCGGACTGAATTTCCTTATCACAACACTCTACTCCTATGACGCTGATGATCTTCTCAGTTCAAAAGCAATTGACGGCTTTAAACAGTTCCAGGAGAATGTTCCTCTTGTATCGTATAATACCATGCAGATGAGAAAATCTGCTGAATCCGGTTCGCTTGATGCTTTTGTTATGGAATATCAGTCATATTATAATGACCCTGCTCTCAAGAATGAATATGTTTTCACCCCCTTCGGCGCAAGGCATGATAATCCAATGTATTCTGTCGGTGATATCTCAGCTGAGGAAGACAAGGTTCTTGAAGCATTCTGCCGGTTCTGCCTTAACGATGAAAGCCAGGAGCTTGCCGCAAATTACGGCTTCAATCAGAACGATAAATATAAGTCTGAGCTCCCCGACGATATAAGCGGCGACAAGCTGATAGCTGCACAAAAGCTGTATAAAGAAAATAAGGACAGCGGTAAGGAAATAATCGCTGTATTCGTTGCCGATACTTCCGGAAGTATGAGCGGAGAATCTATAAATGCTCTTAAAACATCACTTATCAACTCTATGCAGTATATCAACAAAAATAACTACATTGGTCTTGTATCTTATAACAGCAAGGTTTACTGCAACCTTCCTATAGCTCAGTTCGATCTCAATCAACAGGCGCTTTTTAAGGGCGCTGTACAGGATCTTGCCGCAACAGGTCAGACAGCTACAAATGATGCTGTTATCGTCGCTATAGATATGGTAAACAAAGCACTCAAGGATCACCCGAATGCAAAACCGATGATATTCCTTCTCAGTGACGGCGAACAGAATACGGGATGCAGCCTTAATGATATCTCGTCCCTCATAACAGCTTATGAAATACCTATCTATTCTATCGGATATAACGCAAATATTGAAGCTCTCAAGAGAATATCGGAAATAAACGAAGCTGCAACTATCAACGCAGACAGCGATGATATAGTTTATCAGCTCAAGAATCTCTTTAATTCCGAAATGTAATATATCAGACAGGAGGACAAAATTATGGCATTTTCAATGGATCTTCCGGATATGGAAGAAGTACAGGAAGAAGTAAAAGAAGAAATTAAACCTGCCCCGGAAGTGCAGGCAAAAGCAGAAAAAGCAGCCGACAGCAACACGCAGGAACTGTTTGATTTCGACCTGGGTTCTTTGCAGGAAAGACGTCAGATAGTAAACTCTATCGACAATTTCGGAAATGACCTTGTCGATAAATCAACAAAGAAAAATGAACTTCTTAATGTCAGACTGGTTGACCTGAGCAAAATGGGCTCGGAAAACGGTGAGGTTGTTTCGGGACTTTCAAAGCTTCAGGTTCAGATGAAGGATCTTGATCCGTCCGGTATCGACTTTACCAAACGCAGCGGTTTCAGCAAGCTTTTCAATCCCATCAAAACATATTTTGCAAAATATGAGAAGGCTGACGATATCATAGCAGATACCATCGAGTCGCTGGGAAAAGGCAAGGCTGTTCTTAAAAATGATAATACTACCCTTGAGATAGAACAATTAGCGCTTCGTGACCTAACTAAAAAGCTGGGGACTCAGATAGAACTTGGTACACAGATGGATGAATCTATCTCAGCAGCGGTAGAAAAGGCAAAGGTAGAAAATGTTGACGAGGAACGTGTAAAATTCATTGAGGAAGAGGTCCTCTTCCCCCTCAGACAAAAGGTCATGGATCTTCAGCAAATGCAGGCTGTAAATATGCAGGGCATTATTGCTATGGAAATAGTAAGACGCAACAACAAAGAGCTGATCCGTGCCGTTGAAAGAGCAGAAAGTGTTACCGTTTCAGCTTTAAGAATAGCAGTAACCGTAGCAAGCGCGCTTTATAATCAGAAAATAGTCCTTGATAAGGTAAACGCTGTAAACGAAGCTACAAACAAGCTTATCGGCGCAACCGCAAAAATGCTCAAGGAGCAGGGCGCAGAAATTCAGAAACAGGCTATGGAAACAAATATATCCGTTGATACTCTCAAGAGTGCATTTGCCGATACATTTGACGCACTTGATGCAGTCACCGAGTACAAGCACAAGGCACTGCCTAAGATGCAGGTAACTATACAACAATTCAAGGAAATGGCTGAAGAAGGCGAAAAACGTATCAGAAAGATGGAGGCAAGAGAAGAACAGCTCAAAAAATTTGAAAGCGGTCAGTAAAACAGAATATTCTTCAGGGCGGGGTGAGATTCCCCACCGGTGGTAAAGCCCACAAGCATAGCGCACGATTCGGTGAAACTCCGAAGCCGACGGTACAGTCCGGACGAAAGAAGAAAATACTATACTTTTTAACAAGAGAACGCCCATAGATATAAGCGTTCTCTTGTTTTATTATTTTTAAAGGAGTGATAAAATGACAGATGAATACTATATGAAAGCTGCCCTTGAAGAAGCAGTCAAAGGCAGCGGTAGGGTATCCCCCAATCCTCTTGTGGGGGCGGTGATTGTAAAAAACGGACGCATAATAGCAAAAGGTTATCATCACCGCTGCGGAGATCTTCATGCAGAACGTGACGCACTGAAAAACTGCAATGAAAACACAAATGGCGCAACTATGTATGTTACCCTTGAGCCTTGCTGTCATACGGGACGGCAGCCTCCCTGTACTCAGGCTATAATTAACTCCGGCATTACAAGAGTGGTCATAGGCTCGGGAGATCCTAATCCCCTTGTGGCGGGAAAAGGCGCGGGTATACTCAGGGAACATGGTATACAAGTCGATGAATACGTTCTTGAAGATGAATGTAAAAGAATTAATGAGGTATTCTTCCACTATATCACAACCGGCAGACCCTTTGTCATAATGAAATATGCAATGACTGCTGACGGGAAGATCGCAACTAAAACAGGACTTTCAAAATGGATAACAGGCGAAAAAGCCCGTGAAAACGTTCATTATGACAGAAACCGCTATACCGCAATAATGGTAGGATCAGGAACTGTATTAGCAGACGATCCCGAGCTAACCTGCCGAATAAGCGGCGGACGGGATCCTGTTCGCATAATATGCGATACACACCTTAAAACTCCTTTAAGCAGCAGGATAGTAAAAAGCGCCGACAAGATTCGTACTATCATATGCACCTGTGAAACAAACGATGATTTGTGTAGAAAATATATATCCGCCGGCTGTGAGATCGTGACTTTGCCCGAGAAAGACGGACATACGGATACAGATGAAATGATGTCTGCCCTGGGTAAGCTGGAAATAGACAGCATTATACTTGAAGGCGGCGGCACACTTAACTGGTCTGTTTTAAAAGCAGGATATGTTTCGAAGGTACAGACATATATTGCTCCGAAAATATTCGGCGGCAGTGCTAAAACACCTGTTGAAGGAATGGGAATTGATTCCCCCGCCGAAGCCTTTGAGCTTTACGATCCTGTTATCCTCCGGCTGGGAAATGATATAATGATAGAAAGCAGGGTGAAAAATCATGTTCACGGGAATAGTTGAAGAAACAGGCACGGTAAGAGCCGTAAACAGAGGCAGCCGTTCTATAATTCTCAGAGTCGGAGCAAAAAAGATACTCGAAGATATAAATATGGGCGACAGCATAGCCGTAAACGGCGTATGCCTTACCGTTACGGATTTTGACTCTGACGGCTTTTCGGCAGACGTAATGCCCGAAACACTTGAACGGTCTTCTCTTTCGGTTTTAAAAACCGGCAGTCATGTGAACCTTGAGAGAGCCATGTCAGCCGGCGGACGCTTCGGCGGACATATTGTTTCGGGGCATATCGACGGCACAGGAAAAATAATCGGTATAAGACGTGATGACAATGCAGTTTGGTTTGATATCAGCGCAGACAAAAAAATACTCCGATATATAGTCGAAAAAGGCTCAATAACCATAGACGGCATCAGTCTTACCGTAGCAGGCGTGACAGCAGACAGCTTTAGCGTATCCGTAATCCCCCACACCCTCAGCGTTACCATACTGGGCGAAAAAACAAAGGGCAGCATCGTAAACCTTGAAAACGATATCATAGGCAAATATGTAGAAAAACTGCTTATGCCTGACGATGAAAAAAACAATGGCAGCAGCATATCCCGCAGCTTCCTTGCCGAAAACGGCTTTGTGTAAATTTCAGCTCATTGCATACCGATTTAAACTTTCTGACCGAACATCACACTCTCAAAGTAGTTTACGGCAGGAAGTTATAAAGGCAAAAAAACAGAAAGAAGGAAATATAATGCAATATGCTTCAATTGAAAAAGCTCTTGAAGAGCTTAGAAAAGGAAAGATCATTCTTGTAACGGATGATCCTGACAGAGAAAATGAGGGCGACTTCATATGTGCCGCCGAATTTGCGACAACAGAAAATATCAACTTTATGGCAACTCACGGCAAGGGTCTGATATGTATGCCTATGTCGCAGGAATATGTAACAAAGCTTTCTCTTCCGCAGATGGTAACAAGAAACACAGATAATCATGAAACTGCCTTTACTGTTTCGATCGACCACGTTTCAACAACTACCGGTATTTCCGCGGCAGAACGTTCCATAACTGCAATGAAATGTGTTGAAGAAGGCAGCCGTCCCGAGGATTTCCGCCGCCCGGGGCATATGTTCCCTCTTCTTGCAAAGCCGAACGGAGTGCTTGAACGCACAGGACACACTGAAGCTACTTTTGACCTTATGCGTCTTGCAGGACTGAAAGAATGTGGTCTTTGCTGCGAGATAATGAGAGCGGACGGCACAATGATGAGGGCCCCCGAGCTTGCAGTTCTCGCAGAAAAGTTTGGTATAACATTTATCACCATAAAAGACCTTATCGAATACAGGAAAAAGCATGAAAAATTAGTTGAATGTGTTACTGTTGCGAATATGCCGACAAAATATGGTGAGTTCCGTGCCTACGGTTATGTAAGCAAGGTCACCGGTGAACATCATATAGCGCTTGTAAAGGGTGATATAGGCGATGGTAAAAATGTACTTTGCAGGGTACATTCCGAGTGCCTGACAGGGGATACATTCGGTTCACTGCGCTGTGACTGCGGAGAACAGTTTGCAGCAGCTATGAGAGAAATAGAAAAAGAAGGCAGAGGAATACTGCTATATATGCGTCAGGAGGGCAGGGGTATCGGTCTTATAAACAAGCTGAAAGCCTATGAATTGCAGGAAAAAGGTATGGATACTCTTGAAGCAAATATAGCTCTGGGATTCAAAGCCGACGAAAGAGATTATTACACAGGCGCGCAGATACTTTCAGATCTGGGTGTAAAAACTCTCAGACTTCTTACAAACAATCCCGACAAGGTTTATCAGCTTTCCGAGTACGGTATGGAAATTGTTGAAAGACTGCCTATCAAAATTGACCCAACAGAATACGATCTTTTTTATCTTAAAACAAAGCGTGACAAAATGGGTCATATGATATAACGAAAATACAGGACTGCTGCAATAATATAATGCGGCAGTCCTGTATTTATTTTATATTCAGTCATTTCTGTATTTTGTAGTGACCTGAGAGCTGAGATCAACAAGGGAAGAATAATTTTTCTCATACTGCTCCATTATATGCGGACTATCCTGTTTATACAGGAAGTCATCAGCCGAATTCATCGCAGTAGTCACAAGACTTTTGAGCTCCTTGATATACGACAAGGCAGAAGAAGCGTTTTCCTTGATTTCGTCATCAAGCTCGCTGTATGCCGACGGGGACTCAAGACGTAACAGATCGGTATAAACATCATCAAGAGTATCAAGTGTCTCAAGATTTTCCTTTGCGCTGTCAATACTTCTTGCATCAAGGCTTTTTTGCTGCTCTTTAAGCTTTCTTGTATAGTTTACAGCCTGAAGCATATCTTCCTTTACGCTTTCAACATACTGTTTTGTACCGGGAGCATTTATCCCGCAGCCGCTGATACCGATGATAAATATAAGAGTCATCATTATGGCAGCCGCTTTTGTAAGAAAAAGTTTTTTCATCATATCCCGCCTGACTATAATAATTACGCGTTACGAATTACGAATTATTATAATCCGTAGTCGCTGAGCTGAATTTCACCGTTTATGGTATAAAGCTGTTCAAAAAGCTTAGCAGCACGTCCTTTGTAGTAGTTCATGATCGCAGTATTTGCTGCAAGAACAGCTTCAGTACCGCCTGATTCTGCTTCACTCATAAAAGCTTCTTCCTGTGCAGTAAGCCCCTTTGTCCATCTTTCCTGTGATTCAAGGAGTTTTTTATTGTTTTCCTCATCAAGATCCTGACCCAATGCTTCGCAGGCTGTATCAGCCATATCTCTCCATTTAGCAGTAAACTCTGTTGTCAGATTGAGCATATCAGAAGTTGAGGAAGCAAGCTTTGACTGTTCAATAAATGCTTTGTCAAGCGCATTTTCTTTAAACATATCGTTAAAGAATTCATTATCGGTAAAGGTTTCTGCTGTATGGTAGTCGGTTACTACCTGTTCGTCATCAAACTGATAGCCTTCGGTGCTTGCTTCAAGAGCTTCCGATTCAGTCATGCTTTCAAAAGACATTTCGCTGCTTTCCTGCTCGCTGCTTTCCTGCTCGCTGCTCTCCTCTGAGCTTTGCTGTTCACTGATTTCGGGGGCAGTTTGTTCACTGACTTCTTCGGCAGAAGACTGCTGTGTATCATCTGAGGGTTCTTCGGAAGCTTCGGAGCTATCTGTTGTATCAGCAGCAGATGCAGCAGTCTGAGTGCTGTCACTGTCTTTATCGGAATTATCATTACATCCGCCGAGGATTGCTGTACTCATGACCAATGACATTATAAGTAATGCTGAGAAAATACGCTTTTTCATCAAAATAACATCCTTTCTTTTTCAGTCGGACTTGTAAGACATCAGTCATCCGACAATTATTTATCAATACCCCTATTATACCACGTTATCATCTTATTTTCCACTATAATTTTCCCCGGCGAGCCCCGGCGAGCCGCCGGACCCTAAACGCATCGCTCCGCTTCGCATCCGCTCTGAACTCGCCGCTCAGGCTTTACTGCCCGCGTATCAGGCTTCTTGAGCAGCTCATTTTTTACCATTGATAATATTTTTTGCCAATTATAATTTTACACTAACGGCGAGCCGTCGAACCGTAAACAGTTTTACAATTCATTATAAAGTGTATCTGAATTATTAAGCATCTTGGAAAGAAGTTGTCCGAATAAAACAGTTTAAGAACTACACACTTACAATATCTACCGAAAACAGTTTAATATACTATATACTATGAAAGAGGATATGAAGTCTGATATACCATAGCTCTGAACTTTTTGCCCTGAGCTCTGAGCTTATTTCCCATACTTTTCTGTGAGCTCAAGCATCAGCTTATAGATATGTTCGGCACTGTTTCCTTTGGAGAAAGATTTTATTGAACGCTTCATACTTTCAAGACGTTCTCTGTTTTTGAGGAGATCGGTAATAAGCTCGGTACAGCTGTTATTTTTCTCAAGCCGAACAGCCATATTTTTCTTAACAAGAAATTCTGCATTTTGTTCTTCCTGTCCGGGGATTGCCTTGAATATAGCCATAGGCAAACCGACTGCAATAGATTCGCTGACTGTCAGTCCGCCGGGCTTGGTAACGATCATATCAGCCATATGCATATATTTTTCGACTTCGGTAGTATAATACATAAGCTTTGTTGCTTTTACAGGTTTTTTTCTTTTTATAATCTTTTCATGAGGAAGCGGCTTGCTTCGTGTAAGTTCCTTCAGCTCAAGGAGGGTATTACGTATACTGATCTTGTTCAGATATCGTTCAAAAGTTTCATACAACTTTTCGTTTTTTCCGGTTATAACGATAACCTGAAAATCCTCGGGAGATTTTACTATTTTGTGGTAAATTTTAAGAATATCCGTAACGCCGAAGCTTCCTGCCATAATAAGTATTGTAGGAAGCCCTGGATCAAGGCCTTCATTTCTAAATGCTTCTTCTCTGTCTATATCATTGAAGAATACAGGCTTTACAGGTATACCATAGGGATATACTCTCATTCTGCTTACTCCGCGGCTTACGATATCGTCAACCATTTCACGGCTCGATACTATATAAGCGTCCACTCCATCACTGATATATGCCTTATGAACGGCAAAATCTGTTATGATATTGATTACAGGCAGATTTACAAGTCCTCTTGTTTTTAGTGCTGTTATCATTTCGGCAGCAAACGGGTGGGTCGTAATAACTATATCGGGAGAGAATTGTTCTACAAGGGGATAAAGTTTGTTTCGCAGAATAGTAGTAGTAAGCTCTACAGTTTTATTAAGCGGTGTTTTCTTATCGGTTGAAGAATATACTGACCCGTAAAGTATTGGCGTATTTTTTGCCATATAGACATAGCCGCCTGTTACAGCTTTGTTGAGAAAGGGGCTGACATATTGTAATGTATCCTCGATCATGACTTCGGAATCAGGCTGCTGTGACTTTATGTAGTCTTTCAGCGCATTTGCAGCAGTCATATGTCCTCCGCCTGTAGTTGCAGATAAAATAAGTACCTTCATAAGTATCATCCTGTTCTTTTTATAGTTTATTGTTTATGACCTGACTCTATCAGTTCAATTTATTTTCTGCACTCTTAACTTATAAAAAATTATACTATAACCACTCCTATTTTTCAACCCCAGCGTGACGCCATCCACGGAAATCAATTTTGCCGGGGCAGCTATCCTGGGGGAAAACGGAAATCAATTTTGCCGGGGCAGCTATCCTGGGGGAAACCCTTTGTTTGAAAACAAAGGGTTCTCCCCCAGACCCCTTTCCTAAAAAAACGAATTTTTTCTTAAATAATCTTTGAAAATTGATTTCCGTGGACGCCATCGCAAATTCTTTTGCTATACTGTACATTAAAATAAAATGTACTTAAAAGAGGAACTTCGAAATTAGTGTAAAATAATTATGTGAGAATTAAGCTTTTTTAGCTTTGAGCAAGGAACATAAAATAACAGCCGATATATGAGTAATAACCGCGACAAATAAAGGTCACAGCGACGAGCCCAGAGCGCAGCGTACCCCGCGTTTAGGGACCGGCGGCGTTAGTGTAAAATTATAATTGGCAAAATATTATCAATGGTAAAAAATGAGCTGCTCAAAAAGCCTGATACGCGGTCAGTACAGCATGAACCGCAAGTTCGTAAAATTATAATTGGCAAAATATTATCAATGGTAAAAAATGAGCTGCTCAAGAAGCCTGATACGCGGTCAGTACAGCATAAACCGCAAGTTCAGAGCGTATGCGCAGCGGAGCGATACCCGCGTTTAGGGTCCGGCGGCTCGCCGGGTTAGCGTAAAATTATAATTGGCAAAATATTATCAATGGTAAAAAATGAGCTGCTCAAGAAGCCTGATACGCGGTCAGTACAGCATGAACCGCAAGTTCAGAGCGTATGCGCAGCGGAGCGATACCCGCGTTTAGGGTCCGGCGGCTCGCCGGCGTTTAGGGACCGGCGGCTCGCCGGTTGATTTTTTGGTGTGGGTGTGATATTATAGGTATGTGGTCAGAAAGAAAGATTTCCGTTATTTGCAGACAGCATAAGAAAGAAGCGGAATATAATGAGGAGAGTAGAAATGTCAACAGTATATTTTGTCATACCATGTTACAATGAAGAAGAGGTATTGCCTGAAACAGTGAAAAGACTTAGTGATAAATTATCTCAGCTCATAGCAGACGGAATTGCAAATGAGAAGAGCCGAATGTTGTTTGTTGATGACGGAAGCAAAGACAAAACATGGGAACTTATAGAACAGTTCAGCAGCGAAAACAAATATGTAGGCGGAGTAAAACTCAGTCGGAACAGAGGTCATCAGAATGCACTCTTAGCCGGACTTATGACTGCCAGGGGAAAGTGTGACTGTGTCATATCACTTGACGCAGATCTTCAGGATGATATTGGTGTAATAGATGAATTTGTTCTGAAATATCAGGATGGCTGCGAAGTTGTATACGGAGTCAGAAGCAGCCGTGACAAGGATACGGCTTTTAAAAGAGGAACGGCTCAGGGATACTATAAATTTATGGCAGCACTTGGTGTAGATATAGTCTATAACCACGCGGATTACCGGCTTTTAGGCAGCAGGGCGCTTGATGCGCTTTCGGAATATAAAGAAGTCAACCTTTTCCTCAGAGGTATAGTACCGCTTATCGGATTCAGGAGTGATTATGTATACTACGAAAGAAGCGAGCGTTTTGCGGGGGAATCAAAGTATCCGCTGAAAAAAATGATCAAATTTGCTGTGGACGGTATTACATCGTTCAGCGTAAAGCCGCTTAAAATAATATCAAATATAGGTATCATAATCTGCCTTCTTAGTGTCATATTCTTTATATATGCTATAGTTTCATTCATAAGCGGCAGCAGTGTTGCAGGTTGGGCATCTATCATGTGTTCGGTATGGTTTTTAGGCGGTATACAGATGCTGGGAATAGGAATAGTAGGAACTTATGTAGGCAAGATATACAGCGAAAGCAAGCACCGTCCCCGTTTTATTATAGATAAGACTATAATAAGCGGCGAATCGGAAACAGAAACAAGGAGTGAATAAATTATGAAGGGTGAAGTTATCCTTGATTATATGGAAGAGCTAAAGCATGATCTAAATGAGCTTATTTCAATAAGATCAGTATCATGTGAAGGAAGTGATGAACCGGAAAAAGCACTTGACTATATTCTCAAAAGAGCAGCGGACTTCGGCTTTACTGTAAAGAAGATCGGAAATATAGCAGGTCATATTGAGTATGGTGAAGGCGATGAGATAGCCGCTGTACTTGCGCATGTGGATGTTGTCCCTGCGGGAGAAGGATGGAGCGTTCCGCCGTTTCAGCTGACCGAGAAGGACGGCAGAATGTACGGCAGGGGGTTAGTAGACGATAAAGGTCCTGCAATGACAGCACTGTATTGTCTTAAAGCCTTGAAAGATAATGGCATAGTTCCGAAAAGAAAGATCAGAATTATCATAGGAGCTGCGGAAGAAATAGGTATGCACGATATGGAGGAGTACTTTAAAAGCGAAAAAATGCCCGATATGGCATTTACCCCCGATTCGGAGTACGGTATTTGTATCAAGGAAAAGGGTATAATGCACCTTGAAGTATCTGCGCCGTCACATGACGGTACTGTTCTTACTGAATTCCATTCCGGCAGCGCAATAAATGCAGTGCCTTCAAAAGCATATGCTCTCGTTGACTGTACAGAATCGGAGGATAACCAGCTGAGAAGATTTGCAGACGCAAAACCCGGAGAGTATGATTTCATTTTCACTCAGGATGGTCTGCATATTGAAGCAAAGGGAAAGGCAGCACACGCGTCAACTCCCGAACTGGGTCTGAATATCGCAACAAATCTGATTAAAATACTTGCTGCAAATTTCGGAGAGTTTGCACTTGGTAGTTTGTGCAGCTTTATTGATGATGCGATAGGACTTGAACTTGACGGATACTCACTGGGAATAGCCTGCTCGGATGAAGAAAGCGGAAAGCTTACAGTAAATGTCGGTCGTGTAGATATAGATGAGAGTGTGTGCCGTGTTCTGCTGGATATCCGTTATCCCGTGTCTGCCGACAGCGGCGGTATTTTGAGAAGGATCAGACAAAGAGCTGCAATAGACGGTCTGAAGACAAAGCTTATCGGACATGAGCTTCCGCTGTCAGTAAGTGAGGATGCGCCTGTAATAAAAATTCTTTCGAAAGCTTACGAAAATGTCATGGGAGAAAGACCAGATCTGTATTCTACAGGCGGAGGTACCTACGCAAGAACTCTGGGTAACTGTGGAGTAGCATTCGGTCCCGGATTTAAAGGCGATGAAACACATATACATGATGTTGACGAGAGCATTTCATCGGAACATTTCCGTCAGCATTCCATGATCTGTATGGAAGCAATTTCAGCGTTCAGCATATAGTTCAGACTTTATAACAGCCGGATCAGTTATGCTGAGTTATAAATAATTTATCGGAGGAAAAATAAAATGGAACTGATAGCAAGTTTTTCTGTAGACCATACAAAGATCGTTCCCGGAATTTTTACCAGCCGCGAGGACAGGGTAGGGGACAATGTGATAACTACTTATGATATAAGACTTACAAGACCAAACAGAGAGCCTGCTGTAGATGTGGCGGCAATGCACTCGCTGGAGCATATTATTGCAACTTATGTAAGAAACGATCCCGATTGGAAGGATGAGATGATCTATTGGGGGCCTATGGGATGTCTTACAGGATTTTATATTATTCTTAAAGGCAGCCGCACTCCAAGAGAAATATATGATCTTATATTAAAATCATTCAGATATGTAGAAGAAGTACAGATCGTTCCCGGTACAACTCCCGAGAACTGCGGACATTACCTTATGCATAATTTAGGAATGGCAAAATTGTATGCTGCAAGATTTGCAGACTATCTTGAGGTAAATTCCGATAATCCTGCAATTTTTGAGTATCCGAAAACGGAGAGACTCGTAACAGATGACGGACAGCATTTCTTTGATTCGTGAAAGTATATGTGTAGTTTTCTTTTAGCTTGAAAATGGCGGAAGCAGACTTAAAGCGTCAATTTTGTAATTTCCAAAATAACAGGAGGTAAAAAAATATGGTCAAAAAAATTACCGGAGCTAAATTATTTGTGATTGTACTAGTGCTGATATTGAGTATTTTAGTGTCAATGACTTCTTTGTCGGGCAGTGCTATAACTGTTGTGAAGGACGGCAAGGAATACACTCTACATGTTAAAACACCAACAGAAGGTGACTGTAATGTTCTTATGATAAGATTGGGATTTGCCGATTATCCTCTTGATGATGAAGATTATCCCGCAGACAGTGAAGAAACTCTCCTTTCGTATTTCGACGGTTCACCGGACAGCATTAACGGGTACTATGAAACTTCATCATACGGCAAGCTCCGGCTTCATTGTGATAAGATCTACAGCTATACTGCCCCATATGACAGAAGTGAATATGATGATGATTTCGAAATAATAATTTCCGAAGCCCTTGACGCAGTCGGAGATGATATTGATGCAGATAAATACGACAGCAACGGAGACGGTAATATTGATTTTATCTGCTTCGATTTTTCAGGACCTGTAACTCAGAACCTTATTACCTGGTGGCCTCATGTAAGTTATGATGGCAATACCGATTTCAAGAACAAGAAGATTGCAGCATATTCCGTTCTCAAGTCACTTGATCCGGGGGATCCTACGGTATTCAAACACGAATTCGGACATATATTGGGAGCAACAGACTATTATTCCGAACAGGGGATCATGTCGAATGCTATAATGTCCTATGATATCATGTGTACAAACATCGGCGACCATAACGGCTTTACAAAATGGAGTTATGGCTGGATCAACGATGACAATATCACATATGTGGATAAGAACACGGGAGATACAACAGTTACTCTTACACCTTTTGAAACAACTGACGGCGGAAAAAAGATCGCGGTCGTATCACCTGAGATCAACCGCTCAAACGGATTCCTTGACGAATACTTTTTAGTTGAATACGATACAGGCGAGGGCAACAATTCGAAAGTATTTGATGATTTTTCCCTTGAGCCGGGTTTCAGAATTTTTCATGTAAACGCAAAAGCTGATTTTAGAGACGATTATTATATCAATATTATTAAATCCAATGAAAACTACAGGGATAATCTGATCCATAACATGAAGAATGAGCTTGACAGACCTACTCCATGGAATATGGATAACAATCTTTTCCATGAAGGAGATTCTCTTACCCCCGATACCTATCCAAATACGGGACTGGAAAAGGACGGAATATATAACGGACGATTTACCGGCATCAGCTTTACAGATTTCGTTACAGGTGATAACCCCTCATTCAAGGTAAGCTTTACAGATGACTATAAGCCTGATACGGATGTTAATTTTTCCCTCAGCTATAATGATCTCAGTTCTGATATGAAGATGACGCTTGTTTCTGACAAGCCTGTTATCCTTGACCAAAACAATAATAATGCATCCCCTTATCTGCTGGATGACAAAGGGAATCAGCTGAGTCTTAATATAACCGGTAAAGGTAATATTCTGTATACCTATGAACTGAAGTATTTAATGGCTTATCCTTCGATTCGTCCGAATACAGAGTACACTCTTGTCATACCGGAAGGATGTTTCAAATACGGTTATGATCAGACTGTGCCTGAGTACCGTGAAACGATAAAAACATCTGATTTCTTTGCGCTTACAACAATTGATGCAGCCAAATTGAAGGATAGAATGGTTCTTTCAAACATATTCAAAGTGACTGACAGCAGCTATGGAGCAATGTATATAACTTCCGATAACAGTGGCGGCAGTTGTATTTTCAACGAGTATAACCTGAACGGTGAGGAGATTTCAAGCATTGAATTTGATGCTCCCGAAACAGACGGCTATATCTACAAATTCAATGTTATTCCGCTGAATGACGGAAATTATTCTCTTGAGTTAACAACAACAGAAAATGACTATTTTGTAAAAATTGACCGCAGCGGAAAAATATTAAGCGATATTTATACAATAAGCAGTGAGCTTCAGGAACAGTATAAGGATCAGACATACAGTGTAGGTTTTATTCCGATCCGAAACGGGATAGGTAAGGCTGTATACAACTCTGAAAAAAGAATCAATGCTTTTATAACGGTTGATTATGAAAATCCTCCCGAGATAACCGAAATGGAACGGTTTTCCCAGTATTATTCTTTAAGCAGGGACACATATGTCAATATTTATTCAGATGGCAGTAATTACTATATGTATGTATATGATTCGGACGGAAATATTCAGAGCGAAATAGTTTTTGAAGAAAATTTTAACGGTGTTTTTGAAGAAAACGGAAATATCAGTATTATTAAATGCGGATACACCAGAAAAAAGGAAGAATACGCATTTGTTGATACATACTCAAAAAGCGGAGAGTTTTTAGACAGGAAGGATATTACAGAAAAAAACTCTCAGATATCAGGATATCCTGTATTCAGCCGGTGTGTTTCCACAGATAACAGTTATTATCTCGAATCATACCAAACCAATTCTAAGATCGTTCTGACTCTTGATAAGGATTGGAATTATATTGGAAGATTTGAGCTGCCTGAGTTCACCAAACTGACCTATGTGGGTATCTGCGGTCTGACACAGCAGACTGACAATATAGCAGATATAGGTTTTGCTGATGTTATTTCGAGATTCAGTATAGGAGAACCGGATATAGTACCCAAGGAAGAGGAATCATCTGAACAATCAGAAGAACCTTCGGAAACTTCCGAAGAATCATCCGAACCATCGAAAGAACCTTCGGAAGAATCTTCCGGATCTTCCGAAGAATCGAAAAAATCAGATACTTCAAGCTCCTCTCCGGAAAAATCCGAACCCGGCTCATCAGAAAAAAGCACTTTCTCCGGCAGCAGTGCAGTGGCATCCTCACAGAATAATTCTATTATAACAAACAGCGGCAGTCCGGTTCAGACAGGTGACAATAATTTTGCAGTTATTCTCCTTGTAACGATAATAGCATCTGGGGGTATTGTTTTTATATTACTTTACCGTCGAAAAGTGTAATTACGGAATAAAATAAAAAAGAGGCTGTCTGCTTTTGTGGGCAGCCTCTTTTTCCATGTCATTTTGGTTTTCAGAGTTAAATAATATAATTCTGAAATTTGCGCTCTCATTTATCCGGAATAAAATGCTTTTTCTAAAACATCAAGAGCAACCCTCCATTACGGGACAGTCGGCTTTTCAAATTTACTTCATGGAAATCAATTTTCAAATAATAATGCAGAGCATATTTGTCATTTTGAGGAACATCACCCCTCATGTCATTCCGAACGAAGTGAGGAATCTTTGCGATAAAGGTACTTTTGTGGAAAAGATCCCTCGCTCACGCTCGGGATGACAGGCGGGGGCTCAGTATGATATAACTTTTAATTTTCATATTTAGAAATTTGAATTTCATGAATTTACTTTGTTAAGGTTGACAAACAGTAAATAATAGTGTATAATACCAGATGTGGAGTTGATCATTATGGCAGAGAGAGTAAAATATAACACTCATTTTTTCATTACAGCCTGATAGAGCGTCTGCTTCCTGAGCGAAGGCTTGACCTCATCCTTAAAATGAATTAACTCTCAAAATAATTGAATTGTCCTGATAGCTCAGCAGGATAGAGCGGTTGCCTCCTAAGCAACAGGTCGGGGGTTCGAATCCCTTTCAGGACGCCAGTAACACACTGTTTATCTCGTTTTTGAGATGGGCAGTGCTTTTCTTTTGCACATTTTTCTTATACATTTGTAATATGCGTATAGGCGGCGGGATTACAGAATGTATTTGATTTTACATAAAAGTAAAGCTATAAAAATAACGGCGGTACTGTTTTAGTGCAGAACCGCCGTTATATGGATTATTATTTAACAGTAACTTTGCATTTAGCTTCCTTACCGTTATAGAGTGTAACGCTGATGTCAGCAGTACCTGCCTTAATTGCTTTCAGCTGTACGCTGCCGTCTTTGTTTCTTGATATTCTTACAACGGATGCGTCCGACGTTCCGTACAAACGCATTGAGGATGCCTGATCTTCTTCCAGAACAGGTGTGAGTACGGTATTTTCACCAACCTTCATTGTAAGACTGTCTTTGCCAAAAGAAACACTTTTCGGAGCAGCCTTTACCGTAACTGCACAGGTGGCTGTAAGTCCGTTGTACAATCTTACTGTTACATTTGATGTTCCTTCCTTAACAGCCTTAAACTCACATATACCGCTTGACTTTGTGATTTTTACAACTGAAGAATTACTTGATGAATATGATTTTGTTCCTGAACCTGAATTTTTGCTTAAAGCAGCGTTTAATGAATACTTTTCTCCTACACCCAGTGTAAGCGATGTAACAGGCATACTTACGCTTGTCGGTTCAGCTTTTACTGTAACTCTGCACAGACCTACGATACCGTTATAAAGCTTAACTTCAATATTGGCTGTACCGGGTTTTAGTCCGACGAACTTACATATGGAACCTGTATCCGTTATCTGAACAACAGAACTATTACTTGATGTAAACGTCGGTGTAGCTGCTGTGCCTGAGGGGAGAGAGGTCTTGATGGAGAACTTTTCACCTACGCCAATAGTTGCTGCTGATTTATCAAGAGTGACTTTGTTTGGAGCTTTGAGAACAGTGACTTTGCAGGATGCTGATTTACCATTGCTGAGTGCTGCGGTAATGTAAACTATTCCCGTCTTCTTAGTTGTTACTTTACCCTCGGAAACGGTTGCAATACTTGTATCAGATGAACTCCATACAATATTCTTATCTGTTGCGTTTTCGGGAGTAATTGTTGTCTTGAGTGTATAGCTTTCTCCTACACCCATATTATAAGATGTCTTGACCATCTTAATGGTTGTTTTGGGTTTTGTTACAGTAACCTTGCAGGTCGCTGATTTCCCGTCGTTCACTTGTGCTGTAATAGTAGCAGTACCTTCGCTGACTGCGGTGATCTTGCCTTCATCAACCGTGGCAACATCACCGTTGTCGGTATACCAAGAAATATAGGGGAATGTAGCATCAGAGGGGCTGATGGTGGCTTTGACATTTGTTGTTTTACCTGCTTCAATTGTAACAGACGTTTTATCAAGCTTCACACTTTTTACCGGCACATACGGTTTTACTGTGACCTTACAGGTGGCTTTTTTTCCGTTGGAGGTTGTTGCTGTTATTGTAGCAGTGCCTTCGCCTACCGCATTGATTTCGCAATAATTATTATATTCATTGTAGACAGAAACAATCTTGCTGTTGCTTGAAGACCAGGAAATTTGTGCTTCCGTTGCATCTTCGGGCGTAAAATTGGCTTTCAGAACATAGAGATCGTACGTTTCAAGAGTCAGATTTTTCGGTTCGATCTCGATCTTCTCAACGGGTATATCCTTCTGAGTAACAACTACCTTACAGGCAGCGGTTTTACCGTTTGAGCTTTTAGCTGTTATGGTAGCAGTACCTGCACCGTAAGGAATTACTAATCCGTTGTGGACATAAGCTACCTTATAATTGCTTGACGACCATGTAAGCAATTTATTTGTAGCTGAGTCCGGCAGAACTGTGGCGGTCAGAAGCTTACCGACTCCGTTATAATAACCGTTTTTATTAATATTGAAATTGAGCTGGGTTTTATCAAGTTTCACTGATGTGACGGGGGTGGGTGTTAAGGGAGTATTTCCCTTATATTCCGTAACAGAATACCTGACCGGCCAATAAAAAGAGTCAACCTCATTTGCATCTGCATCACTGTCAGGATTCAGCAATGCTGCCGGGTCATTCTTTGTTGTATCAAGTGTTACCGTAATCTTTACGTGTGAACCTACTTTTACGGGAACACAACAATTTGTCTGACTGTTATAAGTACGATCATAGGCAGGTTCATATTCACCCCAGCTGTATTCCCAGCCATTATCCAGACGAACTTTAAAATTGATTCCTTTCATACCCCTGTAAATCCGATCGCCGCTGCCGTCGTCCATATACGCTTCAGTGACCATTTCATCGGTTACTTCCGGGATATCTATCACACCCGTCCAGACACCCTTTTTTTCGGTCATTACAACATCTTTTTTGTTCCCGAGACCCCAGTCGCTGAAAGATCCTGTAATACCCACAGTATGTTTTTTTATGGTTTTTGAATCAACCATATCCCAGGCGCTGACAGGAAGTGCAGTCAAAGCGGCAGCAGATACAGTCATAACAGCTGATACTGCCAAAGATAAAATTTTTTGAGTTTTCATTTTGTTAATTCTCCGTAAAAATATACAACTATTATAAAATAACAGTTTGTTTCCTATGTATTATACTACATATTCTCACAAAAAACAATATTGTTCATAAAAAATAACGTCGTCCCAATTTCCTGTCAAGGATTTGGAGCGACGTAAAAAATAGACTTTCAGCGAATAAAATCTGAGCCGACAAACATTATTAATCATTCATTATTCATTAATTACTGTCTTGTTTTTCTGTTAAGGAATTTTGTGCGGTATTTTGAGTAGACGATAGTCTGATCCTTGTAAAGCCCGTAGTAGCCTGACATGAAGTAGCTTACTGCTACTGCGATCATAAAGAAGGGAATACCGCCTGCGCCAAAAAGTTCAAAGCTGATAAGCATTGAACTGATGGGGCAGTTAGTTACACCGCAGAACAAAGCTATCATACCTACAGCGGCACATATAGAGGGCGAAAAACCGATAATACTTCCGAAAGTACACCCGAAGGTTGCGCCGATAAACAGGGAAGGTACGATCTCACCGCCCCGGAAGCCTGCCTCTATTGTAACGGCGGTAAACAGCATTTTAAGCAGGAAAGCATAGGGCACAGCCTGACCGCTGACGGCCTTTGCAATTACGTTCATACCTGCGCCGTTATAATCCCTTGTTCCGAGTATAAGGGACATAGCTACAATAAAGACAGAAGCGATAATTATTCTTACATAGGGATTTTTCAGATATTTTCTGAAAAGATCACCGGTTGAATGAAGAAGGATTATAAACAGGATACTTATAACAGCACAGAGTATTGAGAGAAGCACTGTTTCAAGTGCATTGATTACAGTAAGGTCGGGGAATAGAACTATAGCAAAATTTGTTTCTTTTATCTGAAAGAATTTTGCAAGATAAGCTGCAATAAGGGATGAGAAAACACATGGTACAAGGGCAGCGTAATACATTATCCCGACGCTGACGACCTCAAGGGAAAAAATTGCTGCTGCCATAGGTGTTCCGAACAGTGCGGAAAAGGCAGCGCTCATCCCGCAGAGTACAACAACACGCTTATCTGCGTCATTTAGTTTAAGGGTTCGACCTATCTGATTGCCTATACTTCCTCCGAGCTGGAGCGCAGCGCCTTCACGACCCGCAGAACCTCCGAAGACATGAGTTATAATGGTGGAGAAAAAAATCAGCGGCGCAGTACGCAGAGGTATTTCAGATTGGGCGTGAATTGTGGATAGAACCAGATTTGTGCCTTTGTCATTTTTGTAACGGAATATCGAATAAAGAAATACGGTCACTATACCTCCCAGCGGGAGAAAATACAGCATATAGTCATTGTTTTCTCTGTATTCAGTCATAGTGTTCATGATAAAGGCAAATAGTGTGGAAAATCCGCCCACTATCAGACCTGTAAGCACGGATATCAGCGACCATTTAAAAAACAGAAAAAAATGATGTCTTATTTTATTTCCGTACGCATGAAAAAACTTTTTAAAAAAATCAGGCTTTGACATTATTGATTTTCACTTTCCCTTTGCATTTTATTGAATTCATCTTCATTGATAATAGTTATACCAAGCTGCTGTGCCTTTGTCAGTTTGCTTCCTGCCTCTTCACCTGCCAGGACATAAGATGTCTTTTTGGATACGCTGCCCGACACTTTGCCACCGAGTTTTTCAATTATTGCGGCGGCTTCGCTTCTTTTGTAGTTGGGCAGAGTTCCTGTTATGACGAAGGTCTTTCCCGCAAACAGACTGCCTTCTGTTTTTACTGGTTCACTCAGGTTTTCGGTGTTAAGCCCCAGGGAATGTATTTCAGAAACGATTTCTTTTGTTTTTTCAAGCGCAAAATATTCTGCAACACTCTGAGCCATTATTTCTCCGAAGCCTTCTATAGCTGCGATCTCACTCTGGGGTGCCTGCGCTATAGCGTCAAGTGTACGAAATTTGTCGGACAGAAGCTTTGCTGCTTTCTGACCTATGTGCCTTATGCCAAGACCAAATACAAGGCGGTACAGATCATTGCTTTTTGATTTTTCAATCGCAGATATTAAATTATCGGCAGACTTGTCTTTTTTGCCTTCCAGTTTGAGAATATCATCTCTTGTCAGTCTGTAAAGGTCAAAGGGCGAATGTATCAGATCATTCTGTGCCAGCGCATGAAGTACCTTTTCTCCCAACCCGTCAATGTCCATAGCGTCACGTGATACAAAATGTATCATATGTCTCATAAGCTGAGCGGGACAGTCTGTATTTGTACAGCGAAGAGCGGCTTCGCCGTTTTCATATTTTACGGGACTTCCGCAGGAAGGGCATATTTCGGGCAGAAGATAGGGTACACTGCCTTCCTTATGGCTTACGACGGATACCACCTCGGGGATTATTTCTCCGGCTTTTCTCAGCTTTACGATATCACCTATGCGGATATCCTTTTCAGCTATAAATTCGGAATTATGGAGTGTAGCGCGGCTTACGGTAGTTCCCGCAAGTGTTATGGGCGAAAAAATTGCCGTCGGTGTAAGTACTCCTGTACGTCCCACATTTACCTCAACGTCAAGCAGTTCTGTTTCTTTTTCTTCGGGCGGATATTTGTATGCTTCTGCCCACTTAGGGAATTTTGAGGTACTGCCAAGTACCTGACGCTGGGCAAAGCTGTCAAGCTTTATTACTGCGCCATCGATCTGGAATTCAAGCTCACCGCGCATATTTCCGATTTCTTCGATTTTCCCGATCACCTCGTCCGAATTGCTGCATACATGATAGAAGGGAAGAACAGTAAATCCAAGTTCCTTCAGATAATCCAGTGATTGTTTATGGCTGTCAAGAGTTTCGCCTTCGATTTGCTGAACGTTGAAAACGAAGATATCGAGCTTTCGTGATTTTGTTATCTTTGCATCTTTCTGACGCAGAGAGCCTGCAGCGGCATTTCTTGGGTTTTTAAAGGTTTTTTCCTCGTTTTCCTCCTGCCTTTCTGTTAACTCTTCAAAGCTTTTTATTGACATATAGACCTCGCCCCTGACTTCAAGGTAGGGAACAGGTCTTTTAAGCTTCATAGGCAGTGATTTTATTGTTTTCAGGTTATCGGTGATATCTTCTCCTACGCTGCCGTCGCCTCTTGTAGAACCTCTGACAAATATACCGTTTCTGTATTCTGCCGATACCGAAAGACCGTCTATCTTTGGTTCAACAACAAATACAGGTTCGTTTACGCTTTCTTTTACTCTCTGCTCAAAATCTCTTATCTCCTGATGAGAAAAGGAATCATGAAGGCTCTCCATCGGTACTCTGTGAGTGACGGGAGAAAATTTTTCCGCTGCGTCGCCGCCTACACGCTGTGTAGGCGAGTCCGGTGCTGCCAACTCCGGGTGCTGAGATTCAATGTCTTCAAGCTCTCTCATCAGCATATCATAATCATAATCGCTTATCTCGGGAGCGTCCTCGTTATAGTATTTCCTGTTGTGATACCATATCTGCGATCTAAGATACTCCGCTCTTGCTTTTATCTCATTTATATCCATCGTTTTTCCTCCTCTGTTTTCTGCTTTTTTGCCTTCTGCGGAGGGGCTGCCGCCCCTTTCCCCCGCGCGGGGCTCCGCCCCTGCACCCTCCCTTTCCCCCGCGCGGGGCTCCGCCCCTGCACCCTGCCAGGGCTCTGCCCTGGACCCGCAAGCCTTTGAAAAGGCTTGAGCGAAACTTTTACGCTTTAGATTTTGCCCACTTTTTATGACTTCCGAATTTCTGCTTCCGATGGCAGCATGGACTAAACAGTTTATCTATAAACTAAAAACTAAAAACTATAAACTATAAACTAATTTCCACCGACTGTTTGTGAGAATCCGACTATGAGCGGCATTGTTATGACGGAAAAAAGTGTTGAAAGAGTGACAAGATTTACCGAAAGCTTTGCGTCATTATCAAACTTTGCGGCAAACATGGTCGTTGCAGCGGCTACCGGAGCAGAGGCAGCAATTACGCAACTGATAAGCACCGTTCCTCGTATACCGCAAAGCATCATTCCTCCGAATGAAAGTACCGGTATTACCACAAGTCTGAAAAGTACGCATATAAACCCTTTTCCGTCCTTGAATGCGTCAAGTATTTTGGTCTGTGAAAGATAATATCCCACTACCATCATGGGAAGCGGTGTATTAAGGTTTGCCATAAATGTTATGGGCTGGGAAATGATCTGCGGAACCGGAAGTGAGGTCAGAAAAATTACAAGTCCCACTGCCATGCCGATAATACATGGATTGAGAAGTATCTTTTTGGCGGATATAGATTTACCGTCGCCGCCGGAGAGCCATACTCCGAATGTCCACATTACTACATTGAAAATAACAATGTATACCGCGCCGAAAAATACTCCGTCCGGACCGAGTACTGCCTGCTGCATGGGAAGTGACATATATCCGCAGTTTGAGAAAATAAGCGCAAAGCGGTATACTCTGTTTTTTTCGGGTATTTTATCGTGAAATATGAGCATTGCAATAGCTATTGACAAAATATGTATGCAAAGCGCAGCTGCCGCCGCAGTCAGCAGTCCGCCCAGCATTTCACTGTCAAACGGTCGTATGAAATTCTGCACGATAACGCAGGGGCATACAATGTAGAGCACGATATCCGTTATGGATTTGACTGCTTTTTCATTGAGTATTTTTGCTTTTCCGCACAGGTATCCCAGAGCAATTAGTATAAACAGCTCAAGTACCTGTGTTCCTACTGTTATAAAATTTTCTGTCATTAGTATTATTCCTTTTCTTTATTTTATCCTTTTTATATTCAAAGTCTTCTCTTGAAATCTTCATATCCGAATTCCTTTACCAATTCGGTACTCCCGTCCGTATGAAGAAGATAAATTGAAGGCAGGGGCATACCGTTGAAGGTATTATTTTTGACGATAGAATACATAGCCATATCCGTAAAAACAAGCTTGTCACCTACAGAAAGTGGCTTTTTAAAGGAATAATCTCCGATCACATCTCCTGCAAGGCAGGTAGGACCGCCCAGACGGTAAGTATAAGGGAGAACCCCTGCTTCTGCCGAATCAACAATAAAGGGACGATAGGGCATTTCCAGTACATCGGGCATATGACAGGCGGCGGAAGTGTCTGTTATTGCAATTTCCATGCCGTTTTTTGTGATATCGAGTATGGTTGTTACAAGAAATCCGGCATCTATTGCAACGGCTTCACCGGGTTCAATATACACCTGTAAATCATATTTTTCTTTTATGTAGTTTACAAGTGAAACAAGCTTTTCTACATTGTAATTGGGTCTTGAGATATGATGACCGCCGCCGAAATTCAGCCATTTCATATTATAAAGATATTTTCCGAATTTATCTTCAACCACCTTCAGGGTACGTTCAAGAGTTTCAGCTCCCTGCTCGCACATAGTGTGAAAATGAAGTCCGCTTATGCCGTCAAGCTCAGATTCGTCAAAGCTGTCAAGTGTGATACCGAGCCTTGAATTTGCAAAGCAGGGATTATATATATCTGTTTCAATTTCGCTGTATTCGGGATTTATACGCAGACCGAATTCAACATTACAGTTATCGGGTATCATCTTGCGCAGATGTTTCCACTGAGAAAAAGAGTTGAATACAATATGGTCGCATATTTTCAGAAGCTCTTTGAAATCCTCATCTTTATACGCAGGAGAAAAAACGTGTACCTGTTTTTCTCCCATTTCCTCATGCGCAAGCCTTGCCTCGAAAATTCCGCTTGCAGTCGTACCGCTGAGATACTTTGAGATAAGAGGGTATGTGCAGTAGGAAGAAAAAGCCTTCTGCGCAAGGAGAATGTGACAGCCTGTTCTTTCTTCTACAGATTTAAGAATACTGAGGTTCCTTATAAGCGCCTGTTCATCAATGACATAACAGGGAGTAGGCAGTTTTTTTACAATTTCGATTTTATTCATCAGGTCACCAAGCTTTCCTATACTTTTATGCTTGTAAAAGCCGGAATATATTATAGCATTTTCCAAAAAGAAAATAAATAGAAAATATAATGTTGACCAAAAAAATTCGGTATTAAGAGAAAAATCATCAGGATAATAAAAGAGTTCTGATACCAATAGCAACCAATACAGCGCCGCCTATGACCTGAGCTGTAACGGGGTTAATGCTGCTGAGCTTTCTTCCCAGAATATATCCCGAAAAGCAGATAATGAAAGTGATCAGCCCTATCACAGTTACAGAGATCATCAGTTTTGAAAAGCAGTCTGCACCCGTTATCACCGGCAGAGTAATGCCGATGGTGAGAGCGTCAATACTTGTAGCGAAAGCCATGAGTATAAGTGAACGGACACTGAAAGAAGGATTTTTTCCGTCACTTCCTATTCCCGTTTTAGCGTCTATCATCATTTTGATACCGATAAAAGAGAGAATTCCGAAGGCTATTATATGATCAAATTCGCTTACCGTTTTGCTGCCTGCCTGACCGATACTCCATCCCAGTACAGGCATGAACATCTGAAAAAGCGCAAAGACAGCAGATGTCAATATAACCGGCAGCATCTTTTTTGTTCTGTCCTTTGTACCGTACAATGCGGAAGCGGCGAAGGCATCCTGCGCCACTGCCGTACCTACTACAGCGGATGATATTATCAGCATAATGAAACTCCTTTCATAGTGAATAATGATATAGAGCTCAGAGCTCAGAGCTCAGAGCTGTGGCGGTTCGGATTTTTTCGCTAAAAGCTATTTTTTCATGTCGTTATAAGTTTCGTCAAAGTCATCCTGATTGATGACGGCTTTGCCGCCGGCAAAGCCGTCATCAGTCACGGCTTCGCCGTGCCAGCTTCCCCGAAGGTGCAATGCTGTCAACTTAAGAATTGACTTGTAAAATTGTATAAATTAATCAAACGAATTTCATACAATTTGCGAATTGACAAATTGAAAATCGCGCCAAA
>CACWRT010000079.1 GCA_902763365.1 uncultured Ruminococcus sp. | reverse complement strand
AGAAGCCTGATACGCGGTCAGTACAGCATGAACCGCAAGTTCAGAGCGGATGCGAAGCGAAGCGATACCCGCGTTTAGGGACCGGCGGCTCGCCGGCGGCGGCGGAAAAAAGATTGACAAATTGGCAATAATCTGTTATAGTTTAAAGGTAAATATGGAGGGTTTGTATGAACCTTTTACCTTCTACTGTTGTAGAAGTATTGAAAAAAATTTTGTCGGTGCGAAAGGAAAATCTTAGTAGGTAATAGGGAATCGGGTGAGAATCCCGGACAACTGTCATTACTGTGATCGGTGAAAGCCGTAAGTCAGAATACCTCCGACAAAATGGAATGCAGTCTTGGACATAGAAGAAGTGCAGCCGATCAGAATAACTATGCAGGAAAAATATAAAAATTCTGCTGTAAACTTGTGCGCTGCATTTCTATAGGTTAAAGTGTAATTTAATCACCTTGACCATATGGATGTTATACCCGCTTATCTGATCAGTTGTACTTTCTTTGTCTGACAAAGAAAGCTTTTCTTTTTTTGGTGATGTTTATGGCTTCTGATGAAAAGACTTTATTTGCAGTATCCTTGCTTGAGGAAAAGAAAGAAAAATTAGGCAGGCTGCCTTTAAAAAGCGATTTTACTCCGCAGGAGGTATGCTTTATAAAGCAGAAATTAGGTCCCTGGCCGAGAGCTCTTGAGGCTGCCGGGCTTAAAGAAGCTCCGCTGATTTCTTCTAAGGAAAAAAACAGGATCAAACGCATGAGAGCACGCCAAAATCGTAAACTAAAACGGAAAAGCAAGGAATTTGAGGAGGAATAAAATGATGAAAAGATCGGGTATAGTGTCGTGTGTTTTAACGGCGGCAATATTAACTTCTGTAGTATCTGTCTCAGTATCAGCGGGGACGGATAATCCTAAGGTAAGGATCGTAGTGTCAAATACTACAAATGATTCTGCACCATGGAGCGGAAATCTTGTGGATGAATGGGTCGATCTGAAAAGCGACTCAACAGCGACTGATCTGTTTATTGATGTAATGAATGAAAAGGGACTTTCCCAAACAGGTGCTCAGACAGGATATGTGACCGAAATAGGCGGTCTTTCGGCAGAAGGTATGGGCGGCTGGATGTTCGGATATAATGACTGGTACGGTAATAACGGTATTGGTTCTTTTAAGACAGAGGACGGGAGCCTTTCCGACGGTGACGAGCTTTGTTTTGCTTACTCAATGAACTGGGGTGTGGATATCGGATCTGATTTCTATAATACAAGCACCAAGCTTTTGAAAATAGAATATTCATCTGACGGTAATACTTACAGTGTTCCGCTAACTGATGAAACAGAATACAGCATAGAACTGCCCGAGGGTACACAGCTTCTGAATATCAGACCTACAGCAGAAAATAAGAATTATCGCTATAAAATATATAAGAATGAATATACACCTGATGAACCAAACGATATAAAGGCTTCAAAGGATATTTCTGTAAATGACGGAGATTCAATATATATAGGTGTGGGTCATGACTCCTGGCACAGCTGGATGCCTGACGGTGTGACCGAAACTGTATATAAATTAGCTGTATCCATACCTCAAGTTCAGAAATCCTCAGAGCCTTCAAAGGTTTCTGAACCCGAACAGTCTGATGTATCTCAGAACAGCGACGTATCCGAACAGAGTTCACAGCCTGAGAAAACAGATATTTCTGTCGAACAGATGCTCAGAGAAATATCAGATAATATGTCTGCGTCAAACTATGATGCCGTGGGTTTTGAATGGGAAAACATGGTCATGGCAAGACTGGGTAAAATAAACGATAACAACAGGGAAAAGTATCTTGAAACTGTTAAAAAATATATCGCAGATAATCCCCTTGAAAGACCTACCGATTTTGCAAAGTATACTATAGTGCTTACAGCTATGGGTCAGGATGCAGAGAATTTTGACGGAACCAACCTTGTGGAAAAGCTGACAGATACGGAATTTACAGGTCAATACGGTATTAACGGAACTATTTACGCACTTATCGCATTAGACAGCAAGCCTTATCTCAAAAACGACGCTAAAGTTAGAAATACACTTGTTTCATCTCTTCTTGAGGCTCAGCTTGAGGACGGCGGATGGACATTCTTCGGTGATAATTATGATGTGGATATGACCGCTATGACAATCAAAGCGCTTGCGCCATATTACCTTGACAACAAGGATGTAAAAACAGCTGTTGATAAAGCTCTTGAGCTTCTATCGGCTGTTCAGCAGGATAACGGAACATTCTGCGGCTTTGACGGCTCACAGAACTGTGACAGTACCGCTGAGGTGGTCACGGCACTGTCAGCTTTGATGATAGATGCAGATAAGGATGAAAGGTTTGTGAAGGCAAACGGCAGCGCTCTTGATGGTCTTAAAAGCTTCTACGATAATCATGGTTTTTCACATATCGCCGGTGACGGGTTCAATAAGTACTCAACAGCAGAGGGATTTATGGCACTTTGCGCTTATGACAGAATGGCAAAGAACCTGACACGTCTTTATGATATGTCGGACGTATTTGAAAATGACAAGCCTCAGCAGTCAAGTACTAGAGAAAGCTCCCTTTCTTCCGAAGTATCTGCCAAGGCTTCATCTCAGACATCATCTTCCACGGCGGTTTCAACGGTCGTTTCCTCATCAACTGCGGATACGGTCAAGACATCAGATAACGGTATTACTGCTATGAAATGGGCATTTATAGTTATGATGGGCGCAGGAATACTTGTGTTTATCCTGTACAGACAAAAAAAGAACGCAGAATAAAAGATTTTACCGCAGGCTGTCCCTCTGATACAGGACAGCCTTGCTGTATAAAGGGGCAATACAATGAACTTTATTAAAAAGAACATTAGTTATATTGTGACAGGATTGGTGATAGCAGCTGTTCTGACAACGGCGTTTTTTTTTGGGGACAGCAGCAATACCTCCGGACCTGAATTAAGCAGCACTACAACGGCCTCATTATCTTCGGCAGAGAAAAGTACCGTTATATCAGAAACAGAATCTGTAGCTTCATATATGCCCGGATCATCTTTGGTATCAGCTGTTTCCGAAAAAAATAATGTCCGGGAAAGTACTTCTGCGGAAACTGAGAGCAAACCGGCTTCATCAGAAATAAATTCTGTAGTATCACGCGATCAGAACCATCAGTCCGAGATTTCCGTGGGGGAAAAAATAACTGTAACTCAGGTCAGCAGGACTTATGATAGTCCGAATTCTGTCATAAACAATGAAAAACATGATGATACTACAGTTTCAGAATCTGCCGTGAGTACACAGGAGGAAAGTATAATTTCCGATAAAGAACCTGAACAGACAGTAAGTGAAGATACTGTGATTTCCTCTGTAAGCAGCAGAGCCGAGTATATATGCAAACTTTATATCAGCTGTGCTACAGCTGTAAGGAATGATAAGCTTGATAAAGTAAAGCTTTCTGTGCTGCCTTCCGACGGAGAAATCCTCGGCATGGAAGATGTTTCATTCAGTGATGGAGAATCTGTATTTGATGTATTGAAAAGAGAGTGTATCGGCAGAAAAATACACCTTGATTTCAGTTCTATCCCCGTGACAGGCGGTGCTTATATAAAGGGAATAAGCAACCTGTATGAATTTGACTGCGGCCCTGTTTCCGGGTGGATGTACAGGGTCAACGGAGAATATCCCATGGTAGGCTGTTCTGACTATCTTCTCAAAGAAGGAGATGTAGTGGAGTTTCTGTACTCCTGTGATCTTGGCGCAGATATAGGAAATATATATAAAGGAGAGTGAGTATGAATACGGGCTTTACAAGAAATCACCCTATAACTCAGTTGGTTTTCTTTGTATCGGTGATCGGTGTGAATATGATAATATTACATCCTGTTTTTCTTTTGATCTCATTTATAGGGGGAGCGTCATATATCTGCTGTATAAGCGGTTTCGGAAAAATGTTTAAACTGCTCGGTTTTAATTCAGTGACAGCGTTGATGATAATAATTATCAATCCTCTGATAAGCCACGGCGGTGTAACGGTGCTTACATATTTGCCCGACGGTAATCCCCTGACGTTGGAATCGATCATATTCGGATGTGCTGCTGCCGTACTTATGACTGTTATGATAAACTGGTTCAGCTGCATTAATAAGCTCATGACATCTGACAGAATAATATATCTTTTCGGAAAGCCTGCACCAAAACTTGCGCTTCTTATATCTATGGTACTCAATTTTTCGGGTAAGCTCTCCGCACATTACAAGGAAGTAAAGGATGCAAGGGAATGTCTTTACAGAGCTTCAGGTAAGAAGGGACTTATAGCTCGCCTCAGAAATTCGGTCACAGTTTTTTCCTCTATTATACAATGGTCTTTGGAAAATTCCGTTGATACAGCTGATTCTATGATAAGCCGCGGCTATTGCAGCGGAAAGCGTACTTCCTTTGATCTCTTTATGTTCAGGAAACAGGATATAGTCGTTACAGCATTGTTTCTGGTGATTGATGTTTATATTATTTATTCTTATATAAATGATATGATCAGTTTCAGCTATTATCCTGTTTTTACGATCGGGATAAACAGTACAGGTGCATATATAGCATTTGTTTTGTTTTTTATACTTTGTATGACTCCGTATCTGACCGAAAAAAGGGAGGCAAGAAAATGGAAATATTTACAGTCAAGGATCTGAGCTTTTCCTATCCCGAAACAAATAATAAGGCTCTTGATGATATATCTTTTTCTATGTCGAAGGGGGAGTTTATTACTCTGTGCGGTTTCTCGGGAAGCGGAAAAAGTACGCTGCTCAGGCATCTTAAACCTGCCATTACTCCTTACGGACAAAAAAGCGGTCAGATATTATTTATGGGAGAAGCTATTGAAAGCATATCCGAGAAAACACTTGCCAAAAAAATCGGATATGTTATGCAGTCTCCCGATAATCAGACAATAACTGATAAGGTATGGCATGAACTTGCATTTGGCCTTGAAAGCCTCGGGTATGATAGGGATGAAATAAAAAGAAGATCGGCTGAGATAGTTTCTTTTTTCGGTATAGGAGCATGGTATCATAAAAAAATATCGGAGCTTTCCGGAGGTCAGCGCCAGATACTGAATTTAGCATCCGTTATGATAACCTCGCCCGAGATACTGATACTCGATGAACCCCTTTCACAGCTTGATCCTATCGCTGCAGATGAATTTCTAAAGCTTATTGTAAAAATCAACCGTGAGCTGGGAACATCTGTTATTATCAGCAGCCATGATATCGACAAGCTTTTTAAATACAGCCATCGAATGATGTTTATGACGGACGGCAGGATTGTTTCAGATGCTTCGCCAAGTGAAACGGCGGAATTTTTTCATCGCAGCAGATCACCGTTTGAACAGGCTGTTCCGTTATCGGCAAGACTGTTTTTTCATTATGAAAAAGCAGCAGATGAACCGCCTTTTGATATAAAAAGCGGCCGTGATATGCTTACCGTGATCGCTGAAAAAAATACTGTGCATAATATCAGCACAGATCATAAAATATATGATAAAAAAACAGTTCCTGCCTTATCACTTAAAGACGTATATTTTCGTTATGAGCGAAGCGGCAGTGATATTCTTAAAGGAACAGAACTTGATGTATACGGCGGTGAAATATTTGCTGTAACAGGCGGTAACGGCAGTGGAAAAACAACTATACTTAAAGCTATGGCAGGTTTAACAAAGATTTACAGCGGAAGTATAAAAGTATACGGTAGAAAGTTTAATAAAAACACAAATATCGGTTATCTTCCTCAAGCTCCTGAAACTTTATTTGTACATGAAACCGTTATGGAAGAACTTGAGGAAAATACAGATAAGGATGACAAATATCTTGAGGATGTTATACATCTGTGCGGTCTTGAAAAACTACTTGACAGACACCCGTATGATCTATCCGGAGGAGAACAACAAAGAGCTGCACTTGCCAAGGTTCTTCTTAACCGACCTGATGTAATACTTTTAGATGAGCCGGTAAAGGGAATGGATATTAAGGCTAAAACCAAAACGGGCAGTATATTAAAGAAACTTGCCCGTCAGGGAAAATGTATTGTATTTGTAAGCCATGATATGGACTTTTGTGCCGGGTATGCGGACAGGTGCGCAATGATGTTTGACGGTCAGCTTATAGGTATATCGGGGGTACATGAATTTTTTACAGGAAACCATTTTTATACAACGGGCGCAAGACGTCTTACGTCAGGAATAATAGAGGGCTGTGTTACAGATGAAGATGTTTATGCCGCTTTGAATATAGAAACAAACAAATTACCTGACGAGGATGACGATCCCGAAAATAAATTTGATATCACAGATCATCCCTCAAAAAAGAAATGCAGTGATATTTCTATAACACCGATAAAAGTTAAAAAGAAAAATATGTTTCTTACTTTACTTACGGTTTTTCTTTTGATTCCTGCGACAATATTTACAGGAATAGTTTTTCTTAATGATACGAAATATCTTTTTATATCACTGCTTATAATGCTTGAATGTACAGTTCCGTTTTTTCTGAGGTTTGAACATCGTAAGATCAAGACAAGAGAAATAGTACTTATTGCTGCAATGACCGCTTTGTGTGTGGCTTCAAGAACAGTATTCTATATGTTCCCCGAATTCAAGCCACTGACGGCGGTGGTGATACTTTCGGGAGTATCTCTCGGCGCGGAATCGGGCTTTATGATAGGTTCGCTGTCTATGCTTTGTTCAAATATTATCTTCGGACAGGGTCCATGGACGCCTTGGCAGATGTTTGCTATGGGGCTTACAGGTCTGATCTCAGGACTTATATTCAGCGGAGGCCGTTTCAGAGTGAATAAGGCCGGTCTTGCTGTATTCGGCGGTTTTTGTGCACTTATCATATACGGCGGTATAATGGATCCCGCTGCCGCAATTATGTCTCATATTGAAATAAATATCGGTACACTTGCGGCTTATTATGCAGCAGGTCTTCCGCTTGATCTGATCCACGCCGCTTCTACATCTTTTTTTCTTATCATAGGTACTGATTCCATAATAAAAAAGCTTGAACGTATAAAAAAGAAGTATGGCATCGCAGCTCAAAGTCTTTAGACGAAGGAACAGCGGCTTTGAGTTACTGTTTCTTTAAACGGTTTTTTTATAGCAGTAAAAACTAAATTATTAAAGACCGATACGCGGGTAGAAAAGTCTGAGAGGCGAGTTCAGAGCGGAGCGATATCCAAATTAATGAAACAGCGGCTAGCCGGCCGATAATAAAAGTAATAACCGCGACAAATAAAGGCAGCAGCGACGTGCTAAGAGCGAAACGTAGTGAAGCGACCCCCGCGTTATGGGATCGGCGTCGAGCCGGTTGGCGAATAAATTTTTTGTATAGTACTTTACAAGCGGGTAATAATATGTTATAATAATCAGCGTTGAGCCCGTTCCCGGTCTTGGGGAGAAGCCTGAATCAGGAATCCACAAGCCCTTGACTGAGATTGTACCGTTTTTCGGTAGTGGGCGCAGGCAAATACTATAGTAAAGGTGGATAACACAATGCTTAAAGAAGAAAAAGATGCTATCATCAAAGAGTATGCTACTCATGAGGGCGACACAGGTTCACCCGAGGTACAGATCGCTATTCTTACAAAGAGAATCGCTGACCTCACCGAGCACCTCAAGACCCACAAGAAGGATCACCACTCAAGAAGAGGTCTGTTCAAGATGATCGGTCAGAGAAGAAGCCTTCTCAACTATCTCATCAAGGTAGACATTGAGCGCTATCGTTCTATCATCGCAAGACTCGGTATCCGTAAATAATTGTTATGGGGCAGTCTGCAAGGGTGCAGACTGCCTTGTTTCAATTGCTTTGTGACAATAAGATGGCATACATATCTTTTTGCAGCTTATCAATGCAGTTTATAATTCATAATTCAGAGCATATAATATTGACTTGTATGCTGCGATTTATGAATTATGCATTGATAACTCAGATTGGTATGAAAAGTAAAATGAATCGGAGGAAAAACAATGTTTGAAAATTACAGAACCTTTGAAACTGAATTTGCAGGCAGACCGCTTGTTATTGAAACAGGCAAGACAACTCAGCTTGCTAACGGTGCGTGTTTTGTACGTTACGGCGAAACAGTTGTACACGTAGCCGCTACTGCATCAGCAAAACCGAGAGAGGGAGTAGATTTTTTCCCGCTTTCTGTTGATTTTGAAGAAAAGCAGTATGCCCTCGGAAAGATACCCGGCGCCTTCGGCAAAAGAGAGGGAAGACCTTCCGAAAAGGCTATTCTTGTATCCAGAGTTATCGACAGACCTATACGTCCGCTTTTCCCGAAGGATATGAGGAATGATGTATCCATAGTTTGTACAGTTATGGCATATGATCCCGATTGTCTGCCGGAGATAGCTGCTATGGTTGGTACATCCATCGCCCTGAGCATATCCGATATTCCATGGAACGGTCCTATTTCCGCTGTATCCGTAGGACTTATTGACGGTGAGTTCATTATCAACCCCACAAAGGAACAGAGAGACGTATCACAGATGGCTGTTACGGTTGCTTCTACTGACAGCAGGATAGCTATGATAGAAGCAGGTGCAAATATCGTTCCCGATGATGTCATGTTCAACGGTATTATGGCAGGCCATGAAGCTAACCAGAAGATCATTGAATTTATCAAGGGTATACAGGCAGAGATTGGCAAAGAAAAATTTGAATATCCCAGCAATGAACCCGATCATGAGATGTTTGAAGCAATCAAGGAATTTTCTGCCGACGAGATCAAGGTTGCTCTTGATACAGATGACAAGAAGATCCGTGACGAAAGACTCAAGCCTATCTATGATAAAGTGCATGAAAAATTCGACGAGATCTATCCCGATCAGCAGGCTAAAATAGACGAATGTCTGTATAAGACGCAGAAGTTTATAGTGCGCCGCTGGCTGCTTGATGAGCAGAAGAGAGTTGACGGAAGAAAAATGGATGAGATGCGTCCGCTGGCTTCGGAAGTAGGAGTACTTCCCAGAGTTCATGGTTCAGGTCTTTTCACAAGAGGTCAGACTCAGGTACTTACCGTTACAACACTCGGTTCAATAAGCGATAAGCAGGTTCTTGACGGTCTGGATGATCAGACTTCCAAGAGATACATTCATCATTATAATTTCCCGTCCTATTCCGTTGGCGAAACAAAGCCCTCCAGAGGACCGGGCAGACGTGAGATCGGTCACGGTGCATTGGCAGAAAGAGCACTCGTTCCCGTAATTCCTTCAGAGGAAGAATTCCCCTATACAATCCGTCTGGTATCAGAGATCCTTTCATCAAACGGATCTACATCACAGGGCTCTATCTGCGGCTCAACTCTTTCACTTATGGATGCGGGTGTGCCGATCAAAGCACCTGTAGCAGGTATTTCCTGTGGTCTTATCACAGAGGGCGACCGCTGGATGACAATGGTAGATATCCAGGGACTTGAAGATTTCTTCGGAGATATGGATTTTAAGGTTGCCGGTACTCATGAAGGTATCACAGCAATTCAGATGGACCTCAAGATCAGCGGACTTACACCTGATATGGTTAAAGAAGCTCTCTACAAAACACACAAGGCAAGAGATTATATTCTTGATGAAGTTATGCTCAAGGCTATACCCGAGCCGAGAAAAGAGCTTTCAAAGTATGCTCCCAAGATGCTTTCTACGGTAATTCCTGTTGATAAGATACGTGAGGTTATCGGCTCAGGAGGAAAAGTAATCCAGAAAATCTGTGCTGAATGTGATGTTAAGATAGATATAGAAGAAGATGGAAAGGTATTTGTCAGCGGTCTTGATCTTGACAACTGTAAAAGAGCCATGACAATAGTTGATACTATCGTGAGCGATCCTGAGCCTGGTACTATCTTTAAGGGCAGAGTAACAAGACTGATGGACTTTGGTGCGTTCGTTGAGATTGCTCCCGGCAAAGAAGGTCTGTGCCATATTTCACAGCTTGATGTAAAGCGTACAGAAAAGGTCACAGATGCAGTTAATGTTGATGATGTTATCATAGTTAAAGTTCTTGATATCGACGATAAGGGCAGACTTAATCTTTCAAGAAGAGAGGCTCTTATTGAGGTTGAGGGACTTACACCTGAGAATGATCTTCCTCCTCGCAGACCCTCAGGTCCGAGAAACGGCGGACACAGAGGCGGCAGAAGAAACAATTATAATGACTGATAATCAAATGAACATATAAAAAATCGGCGATACGCTCATGACTGCGTACCGCCATTTTTTATATGTGTGTCGGGCATGACACTTGTCTCGCAGGTGAAAGACCTGTCACGTGCAGTTACCGCCATGTGTAGTGTACCGCAAGCTGTTTGCAGCAATGAAAACAATGAAGGAAGCGGAGTAGCAAACCTCACGGGTCTACGAACAGAAAATTGATATAAGGATAAATGGTGGATAAGGTTGCATAACAAACCAAAGTCCAAAAGGTAAACGTAAAACCAAAGCAGTAAATCAAGAGGTTGGGGAGGGAAAAATTAGTGCCTTACCACGAGAGCCCATCCGAAGTGAAAAAGTGCAAAAAAGAGTAGCCATGGGCAGGGTGTATGTGGTATAATGAGATCAATAATCTGATTTACCATAACGGCTTAAAAAGACTTAGTGTTAACGGAGAGATCAAAAATGGAATTTCATACATTCGGAAATAAAAGTAATAAAGCAGTGGTACTCATACACGGTGTTCTTACTCCGTGGCAGATATGGGGAAGACAGATCGAAATTCTGAAAGAAAAATACTATGTTATTGTCCCGGCACTGGACGGACATATTGAGGAGCATGGAAGTGAATTTACTTCTGTCGAAAAAGAAGCACAGCAGATAGACGATTACATCTGCAAAGATAGTATCAAATCTGTATTTGCTCTTTGCGGATTATCTATGGGCGGGGTTATTGCTCATAAGATTTTTGAAAGAAATAAGCTACGCATAGAGAACCTGATCCTTGACGGTGCTCCGCTTGTAAAGATGTCATTTATTGCGGAAAAGGTAATGACAGGTGCTTATAAAAGCATTATTCATAAGTCGAAACTGAGAGACAGAAAAACACTTGATAATTTCAAACGGGATTTTCTGCCGGAAAGGTATCTTGAAAACTATCTGAAATTTGCCGATACAATGAGTGATACTACCGTAGAAAATATGCTTCATTCTGTATGTGCCGGTGATTTTACTCCTGCCGGGAATCCGGATGGCACAAGAATACTGTATCTGCACGGAACGAAGGGTAATGAAGTTTATTCAATAAAAACGGCGAAGAAAATGAAAGAGCATTACACCAATATGGAGGTAAAATGCTTTGATGGTTATAAGCACGCCGAGCTTGCAGTTTATGAACCTGATAAATGGATTGATACGGTAGTTTCCTTTCTTCATGAATAACAAAAACATTATGCCTGCACAAAGGTAGGTCATAATTTTTATTGCTGTGTTTATTTGATAAAATACAGGTGAAAATATCATTATACACGATAATATTCAAAATCTCTGTTCTGCATCGTTTTAGGATCCAGCGTCACGCTGGCGCGTTACGGAACCGGCGGCTCGCCGGTTTTGTCATAATCTTGAATAATTCAGTCTGATAGTATATAATTAAAGTAATGGAAACGGCAAAGGAGTGGAATGGTCATTGCTATTAAGACAAATTCGATTCTTTGTTTCGATTGTAGATGAAAACAGCTTTACCCAGGCTGCCGAGAAGAATTTTGTATCACAATCGGCTATATCACAGGCTATGAATTCATTGGAATCAGAACTTGGAATCAAGCTTATCGAAAGGAAGAACAGGAGCTTTAAGGTCACGACTGCCGGCGAGTATTTCTATCGTAAGTTAAGTGCAAAGCGATCCTTGCTGATCTTGAAAACATAAAAAAGGAAACTATCCGGCTTGGAAGTGATGAAGAAACTACCCTGCACGTCGGGTACATTAATCTTTATGCAGGTCCTGAGCTTTCGGATGCCATTGCAGAGTTTTCAGCCCTCTACCCGGAAGTCAGAATATCCGTTCAGAGCGGCACTCATGAAGAACTGTACCGTGGGCTTGTATCGGGAAGTCTTGATCTGGCACTCAATGACCAGCGCCGGGCTTTTTCTGACGATTATGTGAACATGGAGCTGAAAAATGCCGAGTGTATTATCGAACTGTCAAAACGCTGCGAGTTATCTTCAAACGAAAAATTAGAAATCGCAGATCTTGCAAGAATGTCCTGTATCATTGTTTCATCCAAGGATCAGAGGGAAACGGAAGCGGAATATTACAGGAACATTCTGGGATTTGTAAACGATTTTATTTACGCAGAAACACAGGAAGAGGCAAGGCTTATGGTGATCGGCAACAGAGGCTTTCTGCCTGTTGAAGCTGTGGGAAAGCTGCCGGAGGTTTCCGGTGCGATCAGGCGTATCCCGCTTTTCCGCAAAAACCGCCGCGTAACAAGAAAGTATTGTCTGTTCTGGCTTGAGGAGAGAACAGGATACTATATAGAAGAATTTGCAGAGATGCTGCGAAAGCGGCTTTCATAACATACATATGTAACACTTATCGAAACATTAAAATAATCAAATTGATATAATGTTGTGAAATTGAATTTAGGTGATGAACATTGAAGGACGCATTGATTAATTATAGTAAAAAAGCTATGGCAAGACCAAATTATTATAATCCGGGTGAATATGAGGGTGTTGTTCCTGAATTAAAAACTGAATTTCAAAGAAACATTCTTGTACCGCGTACAACTAAAACAAATTTTGAACCCTTCCGCTACTGTAGCAGATTCGGATTTGAGCTTCCTGATGACATAAAGTCTTATATTAATCTATATTGGCATTCATATATCGAAGGAGCATACGATTGCTATAAGCAGGACGAAAATGGCGAATATTATAAATTTGATGAAGGTCCGATTCCGGTACTGAAGCATAACCATGAAACAGATGATGATGTGCTTTTTCAGAAAAACGGAGTTTATAATCTCACCGAACAGCTGTACGAAAACTGTAAAAAAGAGCATCCCGGCTGTGATGATATTACTGAGGAAGTAAAGGAATATATTTGTATCGGCTGGACAGGGTATGCTGCTCATGCTGTCTTATACAAAATAGCTACAGGAGAGATCTATCTTGAAAGCTGGAGAGAGGATAGATTAGCCGATGATAAACCGATCGCAGGTTCTTTATCTGAATTAATTAGTGTCTGCTTTTTTCTATCCCAAAATCGAAAAAGCCTGATAAACAGTGGAGTTTTAGGATAAAATATGGTATAATAAGTGCAAGGAAAAATG
>CACWRT010000078.1 GCA_902763365.1 uncultured Ruminococcus sp. | reverse complement strand
TCTTCTTGTTTCATACCCTGTTATTGGATATCCTGCTACACATACTCCATTAACACTCATCTAAAATCCACTTAGGCAAGCTTCTCAAAGAATCTGGTTTAAGCAAAAACATATTTTGTCAAAAAGCGGAAATTCAACGCTCTCAGTTGAATGGATATATTAATAATACCATTACCCGGCTGGATAAGGAAGTGCTTGTACGAATATACAAAACACTAAATTGTTTCATCGCTGATCTATTGGAGTATATTCCACCTGACGAAAAATAGAAAACACAGTCTGAAATCAATTATTATTTCAGACTGTATTTCTAATATCACACTTCTAAAATAGTACTAGCATTTAATATCCATTCAGTTTTTCAATCATTTTTCCATCCTATTACATTTAGCTTCCTCTTTCAAAATTGGTATTTTCCAAGCGTAAAATCGTTATGAATTTATAACTACCGCAATTTTTTACAATACAATCATTGAATTTTGATATACGATATGTAAAAGGAGGTGAAAAATTATGGAAAGACATATTATCAAAAACGCAGCTTTTACAAAGCACCCAACACAGGAAGGCGTATTCATGAAACACTTTTTCTCTAGTCAGGAGAATGACCGCCTGAACAATCTGGAGGTAAGGATCATTCCGAACTTTATGATTGCACCTCATGTACATGAAAATTCATCTGAATTTTTCTATGTGGTAGATGGTGAGGGCGAGTTCTTGGATAACGAAGAGTGGAAAAAAATCGAGAAAGGCGACGCATTTATGGCCCCGCAGGGTATGCAGCACGCTATTAAAAATTGCGGCAAAAGTGATCTGGTTCTCTTTTCGACATTCAGCCCGGCAACAAAATAATATGAATGTGAACGCTTCTGGTGTGCTTCTTAGCTGGAAGCGTTCTTTTTAATTATAATCTAAGGCATGGTGATGGAATATGGTATTAAAACAGATAATAAAAAAAGATAGGGGGAAGTTTTTGACTCGTTATGACTTGATTTATGAAATTCAGGAGGGAACATTAAAAACATATGAAATTGTTAGCAGAAACAATAATATTGAGAATATTGCTGATCTAAGTAGAGCCAAAGTGGATGCGGTAGTAATGATTATGCACGACGAAAGCAATGAGAAAATATTATTGTGCAGAGAATTTAGGATGTCATTAGGAGAATACATATATAGTTTTCCTTCTGGACTTATTGAAAACAATGAATCGGCTATTGAATGCGCTATGAGAGAACTGAAAGAAGAGACTGGGTTAGTCATTGAAACTATTCAAGAACTGTTTCCTGAAAGTTTTAGTGCAGTTGGTATTTGTAATGAAAAAAGTATTTGTATAATTGGAAAGGCAAGTGGTATAATAGAAAGCAATATTAGTGGAGCTGAAAGGATTTGCCCCAAATGGTACACAAAAAAGGAAGTTAAAGAAATACTGCAAAGTGGATGTATTTCAGCAAGAACACAAATGTATTGTTATATGTGGCTGCGAGAGGATATGTGAAGGAAGTGATAGCTTGAATTATTATAAAAGAGCGGGCATAGAGGCTATTTATAGAAAAAATGATAGGGTTTTATATAATTATCACATTCATTGTAATACTGTAAATATAGGAATCGTTTTACGGGGAAATCTGATTTGGGAAAATGAAGGGGATGTAAAAATATTATCCTCAGAAGAGGCATTTTGTGTTATGCCATTTTGTTCGCATAAGCTGACTTCGGATGGCGTCTGTAGCTTGCTGATGATTTCAGTTTCCCTTGACGATTTTATTAAAAAACGAGATAATGTTTTACTACATGATATAAAAGATTGTTTGCTCTGCTATGATATATTTTGTAGTGAGACTCTTTTGTTAAATATAACAAAGGTGCTATCAGGCATATGCATCAACTCTGACTATTTAAGAGAGATAGAAAAGAAAAAGGATTACATTAAGTTACTTGATGTTACAAAAACATTGGATGAAATGGCTGGTTTGATGAATTACAGTAAATATCACTTTTTGAGAAAATTTAAAAGTGATATTAGGATTACACCTCACAAATTAAAGCAAATTAGAATGATACGAAAAGCTCAGAAAATGTTTAGTACAGGACAAGTGCCAAACGAAGTGATAAAATGTTTAAACTATTATGATCAGAGTCATTTTATAAAACAATTTAAGCAAGTAGTTGGAATTACGCCTTCAGAATACATAGCTGCTGATTACGCCTTCAGAATACATAGCTGCTGTAAAAAGCAGCAATTAGTAAAGGGAACGTTGATTGCATTAATTGAAAAAGGCATTGGGAAGAGAAGCAATTCTCTCACCAATGCCGTTTTGCTGTTTTACTGGGAAGTACAACTATTTGGTTGCCGGGCTGAATGTCGAAAAGAGAACCAGATCACTTTTCCACAAATCATTTCAGCCTAAAAAATGTGAATTTCAATAAAATTCCTAATTCCTAACTCCACATTTTATTAAAGGTAGTATTGGAGTTTTTTAAGACGTTTAAGACCGACTCTTATGTGTTTATAAACGGTTGCAGGACTGATATTAAGTTCGTCCGCAATTTCTTCTGCCTTCATTTTGTCAATGAACTTCATGCTAATGCAGGTTCTCTGACGCACAGTCAGTTCATGCTTGATGCCTTCCCGCATCAGTTTTTTCATTCTTTCTCTTTGGAGGCTGTTATCACCGTTGTCTTCTGTAAGAAACTGTGACAGTGAAAATTTCTTTTCCTCTGCTTCCATTAATCTCAGACATTTTGACAATAATCAACACTCTCCTTTCCTTCTTCCGAGGGTTCTCGCTGTTTCAAGACATTCATAGCGCATTATGCGCAAAAGATCCATTCTTCTTCCCATTTCGGCTAACATATCCGCAGAAGTATGTTTCATCTCCTCTTTCAGACTCTCTATTCTCTCAGCCAACAGCGCAGCACTTGTGTAGTATTCTTCCGACCATTCTTTATATGTCATTTTGCGTCTCCTTTCACTGCGATAAGTGTATTTTTTCTGAATACAAAGAAATAAGCAAAACACAGTAAATTACATTTATCTGCTTATTTTCTCGGGGTTATTATTATTATATTGTTTTTATTCAAAAAGTCAAGCTATTTTACATGAAAAAATTTTACATATACAATAAAATGTACAGGCAAATAAATTATATTATTTTTCACTTGAATTACACGTTTCGTGGTGTTATAATATGTAAAAGTATGATTATAACATAAACGGAGGACAGACAATGAGCATCTTGGGAAAAAACATACAGCAGCTGAGAAAAAGTATCGGACTTACACAATCCGAGCTTGCAAAGAAAATAGGTGTATCGGGATCTGCCGTAGGTATGTATGAACAGGGCAGACGAGAACCTGACAATGATATAATGATCCGGCTTTGTACATTTTTTGGCGTAAGCAGCGACTTTCTTTTAGGACGTGAAGCAGCCGCTCAGCGTGAAGTATCCGATATTTTTGACGAATTTACAAGAACCCTGTCAAATCAGAAATGTCTTATGATGAACGGTATGCCGATAAATGATGAAGAACGCAGCAGAATAGTTGACGCAATAAATGTTGTAAAAGCTATTATCAGCGGTCAGCACGGAAAAACCGTTGAAGGCTGACTGCATATATTTATACCAACAGGGGAATAATGAATAGTGAATAGTGAATAGTGTTTAAACTGATACAAATTAAAAATCAGGGGGTGACATATATGAAACTGTATCTGAAAAGAAACGGAAAAGAAGAAGGAATAGGCTTCAATGTCTATGACAGCAATGAAAAAATAATATTTGATGTTGTAAACAGTATTGATTCTTCTATGAAGATGACGCTTGAAAGTCGTATGGGAGATCCCTTTTCCGTGATACGGCTGAATACCCTGTTGTTCACATATTTTACAATAAGGTGCAGACACCATTTTTATGTACTGATACCCTGTGTGCGTGACACATTTTCTTTTGCAATATACGGAAGCACATACAAGTTCGGCGGAAGTATTATAACAGGTTCATTTAAAATGACGGATTCGTCAGGAAATGTCATGATGACCATGGAGAAGGTTCTTACAAGGAACGGTGACGAAGCATTTGAGCTTAATATATACGACAGCAATCACAAAATGTTTCTTATCTCGTCTGCCGTATGCGCCGCAAGCTACCAGGTAATAGCCCAACCCAATTCCCCTCAGGTATGCTGCTGAAAAAATGTGGAATGTGGAAAGTGGAATTATTATGTCGGCTCATGCATTACTCGCTGAACACTGTTTTTTTCATCGCTGCTATAAAAAGCGAAAACCGGAAACAGCGAACAAAGCATAACTCAGCAAATTCCTGACTCCTAATTCCTGACTCCTAATTCCTGACTCCTGACTCCTAACTCCTAACTCCTAATTCCTACAATGTATGACTTATTTTAAAAAAAGGTTTACTTATGTGTGCGTAATGTGGTAAAATATAGTGGGTTGACCAGAATTTAAAGACAGGAGATCATCTGATGAAAAATAAAAAAAATATCACAGCAGTAATCCTTATCCTTAGTATTATAATGTCTTTCGGTATGACAGGCTGCGGAGAAGATAACGGAGCCCGGACTTCGGAAAGCTCAAAAAAGAACAGTACTGTTCCCGCATCAACAGAAAGCAAACAGGAAGAACCGACTTCCGTACAAAATTCTCAGAGTACAAGCAGGACTGACACATCCTCCCCGGCACAGCAGTCCTCAAAGGCTGAATCCTCCGCAAAACCGAAGCTGAAAAATGAAGCAGAGGTAAAAAAGCTTTTGTCCAAGATAAAGAACGAAAAGAAGCTTTACGACGAGATATATAAGCTTGACGGATACAAAGCTGGCGGTCATGTAATAACAGACCTTGACGGTGACGGAAGCTATGAGCTTGTTATAAGAAGCACCGACAGGACTACTATAAGCATATATAAGGCAGTAGATAAAGTTCTTAAAGGTCCGATAGAGCTTAAAGCATCGGATCAGGCTGATCTCAGATACGGATTTTTCAGCGAAGATATAAAATACTGTGACAATATGTGCTGCTTTACTACCCTTGAGGATATGGGCGGTAATACATATGTTATGGATGTATACAGCTTCAACGGCATAGACTCGGAGCTTGAAAAAACAAGAAGTGTTGTATACACCGCAAGCTATGTAGCAGAAGATCTCTCTAGCGTACAGTTTACAACCGACGATCCCGGTTTTCTTGAATACAGCTGGCAGGAATCCTTCAATGACGACTGCAAGAGTATAATTACTCTCAAGGAAAATGAAAAGAAACCCGATCTGAAAAAGACTCAGAAGCTGCTCAGTGATTTTGCTTCAAATTATTATAAAAAGGATGACCTGAATATGCTTATCTACAGCGGCGTCACCCTCGAGGGAAGCACCCTTCCAATAGGCAGTCTCAGCGACCTTGCAAAAAATGAAGTTCTTGCTAAGCATGGAGCAAAATTTGATCATCCTCTTTGTATCGCTTTCTTTAATAAAATGGATAAGTACGAAGAGAAAAAACCTGTAAGTCAGTACGATCTTGAAAATTATAAAAATGAAAAGGATCTTACCGATACAGACAAGAATGTTCTGGAAGCGCTTTTTGAATTCGATGAAAGCCTTTGATCCGGAATGTGTAAAGTGGAATGTTGAATGTTGAATTTGAATACTGCCGTACTCGGTTTTCTCTCCGGAAATACCGGGTACGGCAGTTATATTATTTCAGATAATTATTATGGTGTGGAGTGATGATAAATGTATTGCCCGGGATGCGGTAACAATGTGAATGAAAACAATGTGAATTGCCCGGTGTGCGGAGTTAATATACAGTCAGCTTTGCATGAACAGGAAAAGACAGCAGGAAAAATGAAAATAATTATAGCTGTTCTTGTGACAGCCTGCATCATTTTAGGTGCGGTGGCGCTTATAGTTATTATCCCCTCTCTTATGAAAAACAGTGAGAATGATGAGAATAGCGCAAAGGAAACGGATACCCGCGCAACATATGCCGACACAAACAGAGAATATGAACACAATGCCGTCAGTCTGCCCGATACAATACCTGAAAATATCAGCAATGAAAGCAGTAAAACTGATACTGCGCCGGTTCAGGAAGCCGTCAGCCTGCCCGAAAACAGCTTTACACAAACCAACGAATTAAACTACGATCATCTTAAAATACCCGGTAATACCTACAGCTTTGTAAATTCACTCGGCTCTGTGAGAAACTATTGTGTTGCCGACGTTGACGGAGATACAGAGTTTGAACTTGTAACCGTCGGTGATGATTATGAATTCACACTCTATAATTATGACTGGGATAACGGTACATACACCAAAACAGGCAGCGCCGTTACATTTGCGCCCGGTGTTGAGGATATATTTGCCGTGGGAGAAAAGGACGGATATTTCCTTATCAGAGTATATAATTTTTCTCCGTTCGCGGAAGAATCAAGTATCGCGGGAGTATATGAAGCTTATCTTGATGTAAATACGTTTGAAGTTGTCAGTATGTCAGACAGTGACCCTTCATATACCACAGCAAGGGATAAAATATGGTACGAAAGGGATTATAACGAGATACTCCTTTTTGACCCGCAGTATGATTTTACCGAAGGCGTAATACTTACCGATCTTGAATCAAGAAAGCTGACAGAAGATTATCTTAATGCCCTGTACGAAGCTTACGGCGGCGAAGGCTTTAAAAGCAAAAATGATTTTCTTGACGACCTTTCACAGGAACTTGCCGCACTGAAAGGCTACATTTTTGAGGACGACGGAGAACATTGGGCTTATTATAAAAATCTGGGATGGTACAGCGGCAAATACTATCAGCCCTATGAGTCTGTAAGATATGACAGCAGTTATACCGCCTCTCTTAAACAAAAGCACCCTAAATTCGGTCCTCTCGGCGCATACAATATCGAGCATTACTGGAACGGAGATGATTCCCAGCCTTCCCCGCTGAGTCATACATATGAATATGTTAATTTCCCCTTAATAGACAGTATGAAATCATATTAAAAACTCCCCGTCAAAGTACAGTCTTAACGTACTCTGACGGGGAACCTTCTTTTTATTCAGGATCTTTTTCAACGCTCAGTGACCTGTAGCCAAGGATAAAAGCTGCTATTTCAAAAAGAATACCAAGCTGACAAATCGTAGCTGTAGTGATCTTATCTTTTCCCATACCAAAGAAAGAGGCTATCGCATTATAAAGTCCTGATTCTCCTGCCATGTAGAATATTACAGCAAGTATGATTATAATTACTCCTATACCGCCGAATATAAGCGCGGTAAGCAGCAGCGGCTTATTTTTCATATACAAATCACCTCCATTGATTTAATGAGGAATTAGGAATTACCTGATTCCTAACTCCTAACTCCTAATTCCTAACTCTTAATAAAGGATTGCGCCGTAGCGGCTGCATAGAAATTCGAGGTCAGAGCGGTCTATAGCGCAGCGGCTGTCTACTATAAGACGCCCTGTGAAATATCTAAGGGCAGCTTCAAGAGTAGTTTTGTCATTCGCGTGAACAGTAACAGGTAAACGTGACATATTTGAGTTAACAGCAAGCAGGCTTACATCATCGCTTGAATTAAGGAGAATACAGATGGAATTGATATTTTCATCATCCATATCTATAATATCCTCGCTCATTCCGTAATCACATTCTATAGGTTCACTGAGTTCAATGTTTTCGGGAAGGAAAAAGACCTCACTTTCCACGGCTGCGGCATAGCTGTCCTTTTCACTGTCGGGATCAAACCTGCTTTTGCATGACAACAGAGTTTTTACAGTTTCCCGAGAACACTTTACGGAAGTATTCAGAAAAACGGAAGCTCCGCTTTCTGCAAGCTTTTTCAGCGCATTTTCATCAAGCTGAGAAAAATCCCCCACTGCAATAAGCGGTATTTCCGCATGGGGCAGAATTTCAGAAAGAAGCACAGGAAGCTCCCCGATACCGTCGGTGCTGTAGATACCGAATCCCGACGCGCCGAGAGACTGAAGCGTTATAAGGGCGGCAATATAATCCACTTCATTTTCGCTTTTACCGTCCTCGTCGGCATTTACTGTGACAAAAACAGGTATATCAGCCTGAACACCGGCTATAACCGCCGCTCTCATCTGCCAGAGAAGACTGTTGTTCTTTACAATGACAAGATCTGCTCCGCAGTCCCGCAGTATCGTCATTTTTTCCAGATAATCAAAAACTGCGTCCTCAAATGCGCCGCAGCTGTATTCATCTGTTGTACAGTCCTCGCTGCTCAGTATTGCGCCTACATAAGCTCCTGTTTTTGCGGCTTTGTCTGCCGCTTTCTTTATAGCATCACCGAGCCGCAATGCAAGCTCGTCATCATCATCTGTTTCTTCAAGATTTATATGGTTTATGCCCTGTGTGTCCGCAAGTATCAGATTGCAGCAGCATAATCGGTCGCCCGTATCGCTGCTGTCGGTTTCGTCGCTGCTCTTCGGTACATCAGCCACAAGGGGAAGTGTGAAATTTTTCTTCATAACTTTACTCCTTCAGTCTGTTGCTCGTCATGTACTTTATATTAATACAAAACTATGGAAATAGGCAGAAACCCGGAAATGTGAATATAATTCCGCTTTCCGCTTTCCAAATTTTTTTTACATTGATTCGGGGGCGTTGATCTTGAACATTGTAAGGATATTTGCAATAACAGTTCTTGCCGCAATGCAAAGATCGAGTCTTGCCTGCATAAGGGATTCGTCATCGCATTTTACCTTGCAGGCATTGTAGAATTTATGGAACAGTGCGGCAGTATCATATACAAACCTTGTTATCTTTGAAGGGTCATAGTCCTTTGCCGCTGCTGTTACTTCATCCTCAAGGGAAGCAAGCTTATTGATAAGCTCGATCTCTTCGGGCGCGGTAAGCTTTGCATGGTCTTCGGGTGTGCAGTCACGGGGCTGAATATTTTCTTCAGCTAATTTTTTAATGATATTGCATATCCTTGCGTGCGCATACTGGACATAATATACAGGGTTCTGGGAGGACTGTTCCACCGCAAGATCAAGGTCAAAGTCAAGGTGTGTATTTGCTTCTCTGAGGTTAAAGAAGAAACGGGCTGCATCTATCGGTATCTCGTCTAAAAGTGTTACCAAGGTAATAGCCTTGCCGCTTCTTTTTGAGAGCTTGTACTGCTCACCATCTTTGATAAGTCTTACCATTTGCATAAGAACAACGTCAAGCCTGTCAGAATCAACCCCCAGCGCTGTCAGCGCAGCCTTGAGTCTGGGAACATAACCGTGATGATCTGCGCCCAAGATGTCGATTGCTTTATCAAAGTTTCTTGTCACAAGCTTGTCATAGTGATATGCGATATCAGGCACAACGTAGGTCGGCAGACCGTTTGAACGGATAAGCACAAAGTCCTTATCTGCGCCGAACTGTTCGGCTTTGAACCATACTGCTCCGTCTTTTTCATATGTATGACCTTTTTCGGTAAGCATTTCAACAACTTTTTTAACTGCTCCGTTATTGTGGAGTGTGCTTTCTCTGAACCAGTTGTCATATTTTATGCGGTACTTGAGAAGGTCACGTTCAAGTCCTTCAATATTCAGCGGAAGGGCGTAGGCTACAAGAGCCTTTCTTCTTTCTTCACTTGAGCAGTCAACATACTTGTCGCCGTTTATTTCTGCGAAAGCTTTTGCGTGGTCGGTAATATCCTGACCCTGATAAGCGTCCTCAGGCATTTCTATGCCGTCTTTGTAAAGCTGGAGATAACGAACTTCAAGGGAAAGTCCGAATTTTTCTATCTGGTTTCCTGCGTCGTTTACATAGAATTCTCTTTCAACCTCATAGCCTGCTTCATCAAGAAGGCTTGAAAGCTGATCTCCCAGCGCGCCGCCTCTTGCGTTGCCTATGTGCATAGGACCTGTTGGATTGGCAGATACGAATTCCACAAGTACTCTTTTGCCCTTTCCGAGGTCAGAGCGGCCGTAATCCTTGCCCTTTGCCTTTATCTCGTCAAGCACCTTGCCGTAAAATTCAGGCGCATAGAAGAAGTTGATGAACCCGGGACCTGCTATTTCAAACCTGTCAAGGTCAGTACCCTCAAGATCGATCTCCGAGGTTACAGCTTCGGCAATTTTTCTCGGCGCTGCTCTGAAAGTCCTTGCGGATACCATAGCGGCATTTGTTGCGAGATCGCCGTGGCTGCGGTCTGCGGGGGTTTCTATGTTGAACGCAGGTACTTCACCTGCGGGAAGAAGTCCTTTTTCTATTGCAGAAGCAAATGCTTTTTTTATGGCTTCATTTAGCTTCTGCACTGTTTCCTGTGCTGTTGACATTACCTTTTGCCTCCTCTATATTGAGCGTCAGTTCATTTGTACTGACAAGTTCGTTTTCGATATCTATATTGTAACGGACAGATACGCTTCCGCCGTTGTCGTTCAGGTTTATATTTACTCTTTCGGTATAAATGCCCAGACTCATATTGCCATAGGGCGTGCGGTACTCACATCGGTGACGCTGCCCCTCCTCAAGAATAAGGTTATGACTTATCTCACCGCCCTTGATAACAGTGACAACATTGTTTTCGTCTACTTTTACTGTAGTTCTGTGGTGTACCTCCGGATTTCTGGGATCATATTCTTTGTAGCTGATATATCTCGTTGTACCTTTCAATACATAAGATGCGCTCGTCTGAAGATCTACCTGATCCTCTCCCTCATTCACATACTGCTTTCCGCATACACTCAGCAAATATTTCTCTTCCATCTACTTTTCTCCCTCCTTTATAGCCTTCCACAGGCGAGGCTCCGCCTCTGCACTCCGCCAAAGGCTCTGCCTTTGGAATCCGCCGCCTTTGAAAAGGCGGGCGAAACTTTTGCGCTTTATATTTTGACCGCTTTCTTCGCAGATTCAACTTTTTGCCCTCCGACGGCTGCATAAAAATGAACTTGATCTATAAACTATCCCGATCACAAAGCTCTTAGCTCTTAGCTCTGAGCCCTGAGCTTACCTTCTCAATATTAATATGTGTTACTTCGTATTCTACGTTTCTGCCTAAGAATACCTCCGCTGTGCGGCGGAAACCGTCAACCGTATCGCTGACGTAATAGGTGCAGCTGCCCAGAGTGTTGCTTGTGTTGAGAAGTCCTGCGCTGCCGAGAATGTTTGCGGCATACAAAGCTGTTTCTTTGCCCGAGTCGATAAGCGTAACGTTTTTGCCCAGGTAGTCAGATATAGCCTGCGCAATTATCGGGAAGTGCGTGCAGCCCAATATCAGGGTATCAATTCCTTCGCCCTTCATTTCGGAAAGGTATCTTTCAACAGTAAGCTTTACTATGGGATCGTCAGCAGATATAAAGCCGTTTTCTACAAGCGGTACAAACAAAGGACAAGCCTGCTGATATACTTTTATTCTTTCATTTCTTTTCAGTATTTCGGTTTTATAGGAGCTGCTGTTGACTGTTGCCGGTGTGCCGATTATACCTATTTTGCCGTTTTTTGTGGCTCTTATGGCGGCCGTCGCAGTCGGTACTACAACTCCTGTAAACGGTACGGGAAGAGCGTCATAAAGCTCCGTTGCAACAGAACTGACCGTTCCGCAGGCTGCTATGATAAGCTTGACACCTTTTGAAAGCAGAAAATCTGCGTCCTGCCTGGCATAAGCTTTAATGGTTTTGTCGCTTCTTGTTCCGTAAGGTACCCGCGCCGTATCGCCGAAGTATACGATGTTTTCCTGCGGCAGTACTTTGATAAGCTCCTTTACTGCCGTAAGTCCGCCGAGTCCCGAATCAAATACTCCTATGGCTTGTTCAGACATTTTTATCAGCCCTCTCAAATGCAAGTGATATCAGTCTTTCTATAAGGTCACTTCCGCCTAATCCGCTTTCTGCCATGAGCTTCGGGTACATACTTATGGAGGTGAATCCGGGAAGAGTATTTATTTCGTTCAGCAGTATACGTCCTTCATCGGTCACAAAGAAATCGACTCTTGAAAGACCCTCGCATTCAAGCGCAAGATATGCCTTAGCAGCGATCTTTTTTACCTTCTCAGCTGTTTCATCACTGATATGCGCAGGTATATAAAGCTGAGAATCATTGCTGCAATATTTTGCGTCATAGTCATAGAACTCTGCGGCAGGCGCTATCTGTCCCGGTACGGATACAAATATATCCTTGTTTCCTAAAACAGCACATTCTACTTCCTTGCCGACAATGTTTTCTTCTACGAGGATGCGGCTGTCTTCTTTGGCAGCCTTTTCAATTGCGGCATGAAGCTCGCTTCTGTCATGAGCCTTGCTTATGCCGACTGAAGAACCGGCATTGGCAGGCTTTACAAATACAGGATAGCTTCCCAGATCATTTTCGATCTGAGCAATGTATTTTTCGGGATCTGCAAAGTACTGACTGCTGTAGAACCATGTGAAAGCTGCCTGATCTATTCCGGCGTGTTTAAACATTATATTGGTAGATATTTTATCCATACATTCCGCCGAAGCCAGAACTCCGCAGCCTACATAAGGTATTTCGGACATCTCAAGGAGTCCCTGAAGAGTTCCGTCCTCCCCGTTTTTGCCGTGAAGTACAGGGAACACAACATCAAGGTAAAGCTTCCGGGTAGATCCGTCTTTGTTTATTATTATTATGCCATGTACGGACGGAGCGGGAGCAATGAAGGCGGTAAGATTGTTTTCGTCCTTTTCCCATGAACCGTCGGAAATTTTTTCTGTCGGTCCACAGTACAGAAACCATCTTCCCGATTTTGTAATGCCTATGGTAATTATTTCATACTTATCTGCGGGTATCTGACTGATAACATAGGATGCGGAAACTCTCGAAATCTCATGCTCAGATGATTTGCCGCCGAATATAACGGCAATTCTCTTTTTCTCCATAATAATTTTTCCTCCAATACTAAAGACGGCTCATCTTCCTTATAAACCAAGACATACCGGAGACTGCTTAACATTAATATAGTAATATTATATCAATACCCTTGCAGTGAAGTTTTACCGGAAATGCCTGTATCTCAGGGGCTTTCGACCCAAGCCGTTTATTATATGCGTAAACTAATATAAATAATATCATAGTTTTTCGGGTCGTGCAATTATTATTTATAAATAGTTACGTTTTTGAGATGAGAACATATAAGAAATCAACCAAATCTTTTGTGCAAAATGCTGAATATTAAGAAAAAATTTTGTAATATGCAAAAAACACTTGATTTTTTGTTAATAGGATGTTATCATCTATATAGATTTGTTACAAGTTTGAAACACTTTTTACGACAACTTAATTTATCGGGTTAAAAAATGTAATCCGATCAGACAAATCAAAGGGTTTAACAAAACAAGTAATATATTTGGAAATCTGAAGGGAGTTATTACACTAATGGCGAAAGTAATGAAAAAAGCCCTTGCTGCTGCACTCACAGTGACTATGGCAGGTACGATGCTTGCTACAGGTGCAATGACGGCATCAGCAGAGGAAAGTACAGGCGTAGGACTTGCGGCTCACGCACTGAGAGCCTACAGAGAAGGCTGGCAGTATGTATGGGGCGGCACATCCGAAGGAACAGTAGACTGTTCAGGTCTTATTTATACTTATAACTGCGCAGGCGGAAACAGAGTTGAGATGCTTGCTTCTTCCAGCGAATACGGTTACATAAGCGACGGTATTCCCCGTATACACGGTCTCGGACTTCATATGCCGGGTCACGTAGGCGTATACATCGGCGGCGGCGCAGCTGTTGATGCAAGAGATGAATACCAGGGTGTTGTTTATCATAATGTATATAACAAAAGCTGGGTAGAATGGTTCAAGGTTGCAGGCGTAAGCTATCCCGAAAACGGATGGGTTCTCCTTGACGGCGATTCCTTCTACTATGAAAACGGACAGTATGTTGTAGATACTTCGAGAACTATCGACGGTGTTACATATACATTCGGCAGCGACGGTGCTTCTGACTTTGCACCTCCCGCAAGCGCATATACCGCTACTGACTATTCAACAGCAAGTGCTTCTCAGGGCGTAGCAAGCTACGATGACAGCGAAGATGAGGAGGAAGATTACTATGAGGAAGAATACTCAGAGGAAGAAGTTGAAGAATCTGAAGAAGAGGAATCTTCTGAGGAAGAAGAGTCGATAATAGAAGAATCTTCAGAGGAATCCGAAGACGAGGATTATTACGAGGAATCTGAAGAGGAGTCAGAAGAAGAATCCGAAGAAGAGTCTTATGAAGAAGAATCCTACGAGGAAGAGGAATCCTACGAGGAAGAGGAATCCTACGAGGAAGAATCTTATGAAGAAGAGTCTTACGAAGAAGAGTCCTATGAAGAGGAATCTTATGAAGAAGAAAGCTACGAAGAGGTAGCAGAAGAGTCTTATGAAGAAAGCTACGAAGAGTCAAGCGAAGAGCCTGTAGTACAGGAATCTTCCAAAGAAGAGTCTTCAAAGCAGGAGGTTTCTAAGGAAGAATCTTCGAAGCAGGAATCTTCAAAACAGGAAACCCCTAAGCAGGAAACAAAACAGACCGAAAACAAGATTGTTGCAGAATACGGCAATCAGGATTACGGAGACAGCAATTTTGTTGCAAGAGCGCAGGCTAAACTCTATGAGCTTGGCTATACAGATGCAAAAGCAACAGGTTACTTTGATGAAAGCACCATCTATGCTGTTATCCAGTTCCAGGAGATGAACGGTCTTGAGGGAACCGGCCGTGTAGACGAAAAGACAATGAAGCTTCTTGAGTCCAAAGATGCAGTATCTGCGTTCAGCAATCTCATCTACGGAGAATATGATGATGTAGCATACGGCGCAATTGCTGCTATGCAGTCAAGACTTAAAGAGCTTGAGTACTTTACAGGTGACGTAAACGGTCACTTCGGCAAAGCAACAAAACAGGCTGTTGAACAGTTCCAGAAAGATAACGGACTTGATGTAACCGGCAATGCAGATGTTACAACGCTTCTCAAGATATATAAGACAGACGCTGCGCATAATCAGAATGCAGGATGCATAGTTTACGGTATGCGCAGTGATGATACAGCTAAGATGGTAGCAAGACTTGCTCAGCTTCGTTACCTTGCTTCCTCAAAGGGCAATGTATTCGATGATGAAGTTTTAGCAGCAGTACACGAGTACCAGAAAGAAGCAGGTTTTGATCAGGTTGATAAGATGACTCCCGAGATGCTGGAGCTCCTCTATTCCGATGACGCTCCCAGATCTGTAGAGTATGATAACCTCAAGGTAGGCTACACAGGTTCAGATGTATCTGACCTTCAGGAAGACCTTGCAAAGCTCAACTACTATGACGGCAAGACAAACGGCATTTATACACCCAGTGTAGAAGAGTCTGTTAAAAACTTCCAGAGTGATAACGAGCTTGAAGAAACAGGCGTTGCTGATGTATCTACAGTTGAGAAGATCGAAACTGTAAAGAAAGCAGAAGAGAAAAAAGAAGAGGATCAGAAATATATCCTCAAGACAGCTAATGTAAACGATGATGCTCTCACGGATATAGCAAAGGGTACAGTAAAAACTCCCGATGCTGCTGCAAAGCAAACATCAGCTTCCGTAAGCAACGAAGTTCCTTCGGGTACGATGGACACACTTCCCTTCATCGGTCTTGCAGGCGCATTCCTTGCACTTTCATCCGCTCTTATTGCAATTATCATTTCAAAGAAAAGAAAAAGTGCAAATGTTCTCAAAGATTTTGATGACTGATTCTTAGTCTGATATACTCCTTAAAAAGCCCGCTCCGCTAATCCGGGGCGGACTTTTTTAGTTTGATGAGTAGAGTGTCGGGAATGAATGTCGGGAATGAATAATGAATAATGAATAGTGAATAAATGTTGTCCAAAGAATAGGGTACACTTCAACCTGACTTAGTCACAAATGCTGCTTCACTTGGGGGGGAGGGGAAATAGGGAGTTTCAAAATAAAAAAGTTTTTTGTGCTGTATTCTCTATAATATATACTATT
>CACWRT010000077.1 GCA_902763365.1 uncultured Ruminococcus sp. | reverse complement strand
GACGCTGGACCCTAAACGCGGGTATCGCTCCGCTTCGCATCCGCTCTGAACTCGCCGTTCAGGCTTTACTGACCGCGTATCAGGCTTCTTGAGCAGCTCATTCTTTACCATTGATAATATTTTTGATTTTTGCTAACTATGATTTTACACCGGCTATCATGTATCCGAGGAAATCTATTTCCTCGGGTCAGCTATCCCGGGGAAACCCTTTGTTTGAAAACAAAGGGATCGGGATGCCCCGACAGGCTTAAATTGCTGAATTTATCATAAATACAGACCTATAGTACAAGGCTGCTTTATTAATGGGCGCAGGCTCTGTGCCCCAGACCCCTTACCTAAAAAAACGAATCTTTTTTAATCAATCAAACACTTAAAATTTATTTCCGGGATCATTTATTAAGTATCACAGAGGAATAGTTTTCCATCATTTTTTTCTTTTTATTTTCAAGCTCACTGCCGAATTCAGTTATAGCATTTTTCAGCCTTTCCTTTTCGGATATATATGCAATTGTTTTTCTTACCGCATCTTCGGTGCTTTCCTTTTTTCCCGATATAACATACGGATAGGATAAACTGCCGAAAAGCCCCTCAAATTTACGGCTGTATGAAAACGGGATCACAGCCACTCCCGATGAATAAGCTGCTATAGTTGCGTGCATCCTTGCGCCTATGAAAACATCCATTCCCGAAATATAGGATTTTGCCTGCATGGGACTTTCAAAAAAAGGAGAAAGACGGACATTTTCATATTTTTCCGCAAGCTCACAGCTTACCGCCCAGTCGTTATCGGGTGCGTCATCCTGATTTTTATATATAACATGAGGTATAAGATGCACCGCGTAACTATTATCCTGAGCATATTTTTCCATAATACTCGTTATATATTCCCGATAATCAACCGTAAGACCGAATTGATTATCCCTTGTATAACCTCCGTTCCAGAGAAGTCCCGAAACATTAAGCCCTATATGTATCCTGCCGCTGTCCTGCTGTATTTTTTCATATGGCAGGAAAAAGGCAACGTCTGTCGTCAGAACAGGGTTTCTTTTTCCCAACCTTGCGGCAAGCTCCCTTGACTGTTCATCTCTCGCAAATACTTCCCTGCTCCTTTTTATTACAGAGGAAGCCCAGATGCGGCACAATCCGCTGTTATACGGCCCGTAAGTCTGACTTCCCAAAACAAGGGGAGTTTTTTGCCTGAGCACCATTTGCTTGAACATTGTACGTTTTATAAAGCGTTCTTTTCCGTAAATATCGGTAAAACTGTCGCCCATTGTAAAATCGAATACAACATCACACTGTTTTATTGCATCATTGGTTTGTTTTTTATGCTCTTTATTTTTAAATCCAAGACGGACAAAAGAATAATCAATATGCTTATATTCAAGCTTCAGCGGAGTCTTGTCATCCGACTGGAAGATTATCTTTACATCAAAGTGAAGTCCGTTTTCGGCTGCGATCTCTTCAAGCATATACATGAATGAATAGGAAAGCGCCGAACAGCCTAAATTTCCCGAATGGAAAGCAAGCCCCATCAGACCTATTGTTATGTTTTTCATATCTTATCCTTTCGGTATGACCTGAACCACAGGTTCAGTCATACATCTCAAGCAGGATCCTGGTGGAGTCGATAAGGTTCTTATAATAGAACTCCCGTTTTTTCCTGCTGCTTTTATAAACGTTGTCGGTAGAAACATCTTCCTTATGGTATATTGCATAGGATGGGTCATAAACGCTTTTAAGCTCATTCTTTATCAGCATCTGATAAAGAATATCCTCTTCTCCGTACATGAATGTCTTATCACACAAGCCGTCAAAGCGGTCGCTGTATTCATGAGAAAATACCATAAAGCATCCGTGTACCGATATATCATAATACTTTTTGTAGTGGTCGCAGCGTTTAGGTTTCCTGCCCTTTTTAAGTATCAGCTTCCTGTACAGGACATAAAGCCATCTCAGGTGCAGATTCTGGAATTTAAGAAAATTCTCATAATCCCTGAGAAAATCCTCTGCCTGGGCTTTTGTCAGGGGCTTCATACGTGACGGGCTTGAGCTATAGCGGCCGTCCTTCGTAAGCACCATAGGTCCCCAGACCGCAAAACGGCTTTTCTCAAACTCAGCGTCAAGCTTTTCTGTCATATAATCCTGAAAGATAACTATATCATTATTGCTGAGTATTATATATTTATAATCAAAATTTTCCTTGGCATAGCGGAACCCTAAATTATTTCCGTTTGCAAAGCCCAGATTTTTTTCACTGCACAGTACTGTGATATACGGAACATCCCTGTACTTTTCGCTCAGCTGTTTTCCCGAACCATCGGGAGAGGCATTATCGACAACAATAATATGTATCTTATCCGTATCATTGTGTTCTGCCACGGATGCAACACATTCTATCGTATCATCCGCAGCCATATAATGCAGTATTACGAAAGCCAGGTCAATTTTCTTTTTTTCCATACTCATCTATCACTTCTTTATACAATTTATATACATTATCGGCATTGACCCTTCGGCTGAAGCATTTTCCTGCCTTTTCCCTTGCCAGCTTAGTAATATCTGCCAGCTTGTTTCTTTCATTATACACCCTTACAATGGTATCCCTCAGGGAATCAATATTTCCTGCCGAATAAAGAAATCCGTCCCTGCCGTCATCTATCAGTTCGGGATTTGCGCCCGAATCTGAGGCAATCACCGCAAGCGAGCAGTACATATGCTCCACAGTGACACGTCCGAATGCCTCGGCATCGGAGCAGACAAAAGCTCCGTCATACCCGGGCAGGATATCCTGTATCGAGTCCGAGTAGCCGCAAAAGCGCAGCCTGTCTTCAAGACCGTTTTTTTCAATAAGGCTTTTCAGAGTATCAATATATCCCTTTACTCCGCTGCCGTAAAAATCTACATATATATGTTCTTTTATATCATCTGAAAGCTCTGATACTGCTTTTATGACCTGTACCTGACCCTTTGTCGGGCATATAGTACCTGTAAAGATAAAATGAAGATCTTGCGAAAAAGACTTATTATCGGAGCTTTTGAATTTATCGGTATCTATACCGTTATATATCACTTTTATTTTTTCGGGGCGTATGCCCTTTTTGATCCAGGCTTTTTTCACAGCCTGTGAAATTGCTATAAAACAGCCGTTTATATTATTCATATACACAAAAGGCTTTTTCCTAAGATATGCGCAGTCATAATCGGTATCGCTGAATTCTCTTATATGCCAGACATGAGGAATACCGTACTTCAGACTCAGCTCCTGTCCTATATCATCACGGTTTACATTTGTGTGTATCAGGTCAACAGTACTGAAGTCTATATGCCTGCTTACTTTTTCAAGAGATGATCTGAGCCTTTTATTCCTGCGTATACCGTAATAAGGCCGCAGAAGGAATTTGACTGCTTTTCTCGGTAATGTACTTCCCTTATAAAGCATAAACGGATCATGTCCCACAGCATAAGTTTCTATTCCATTTGCGCGGCAGAACTTTGTCAGCTTATTCTCACCCTGGGTAAGTATTACAGGCTCCACACCGTATTCATCCTTTAAAGTCAGAACCATTTCCATAAGAGAATAATAAGCTCCGCCTTTTTCATTTTTATTAGCTATATATAAAACTTTCATAACAAATCCTTAAACTATTCATAACGCGTGATCCGTAATTGCAGAAAAACGACTATCACAGCTTTTTCAGGAATATCTTGAGCTTCACAACTCCGTTAAGGCTTGTGCTTCTGAAATCGAACTCCCTGCTTCCCAACAGCTTCATCCAATTTCCCGCTGACTCATCATAGCTGCATATTTCCTCTGTCAGAGTCTTGTATTCGGGTGTCATTCTGTCGCCGTAGCACATCAGAAGGTTCCGGCACTGTTTTTGTATCTCAAAAACATCAAGGTATCTTTTTACCTGACGCATTTTGCCTTTTACACCGCTGTTAAGTCCTGCAACATTGCCGCCGTGCTGACGGTAGCTTATATGAGCGGAGCTGTCTGCGTAGTAATCTCCGCCGAGCGCCAGACATATCTTGAAAAGCCAGCTGTCGTGCATAAGTATGAACTCAGGCTCTGCGCTGTTTACTGCATCCACAAGCTTTTTATTGAAAACTGCCGTACAGCCTGCCACATTGCTGATAAGAAAGTTTGTATGTGGGCTTCTGTCTGCCGAGATGGTATGAACGGAAAGCAGATTCAGCTTCTCATCCACCAGACGCTGACCGCAGTAATACATAAGCGGTTTATCATTATCCATATTATCAAGCTCTGTTACAGCAATAAGAAGCTTATTATCGTCCCAGACATCATCCTGATCGCAGAAGGCGTAGTAATCTGATTCGGGCGCATTTTTCAGCAGATCCAGATATCCTTTCTGAACATTCAGATGCTCTCCTGTATACCATTTAAGAAGTCCTCTTTCCTGATAATCATCAAGAATTTGCGCAGTGCGGTCTTTTGAACCGTCATCTCTTACGAGTATACTGACATTTACACCCTTTTGCGCTATAAGGCTGTCCAGCTGTTCTTTAAGATATTTTTCTCCGTTATAAGCAGCAAGCAAAACAGTTACACTGTGTTCTTTTTCGGCTGTGCGTTCATATCTTTCCGTATCTGCGTGTTCCACAGGAATGATATACATAGCCCTTTTTCCTTCATGGACGGAATCTATACAGACCTTATCGCCTTTTCTGTTCCATCTCGGGTGAAGGTCGCAGCGGCAGTCATTATCATATTTAAAAGGTGCAAAGACTCTTGCTATCCGTCTTGAACGGTCATCCTCTTCTGTGCAAAGATAGACAGAAGCTATTCTCTTTCTGTTAGGGTAAGTGTCGGTGATTATCATTGTACCGTCGGGAGAGTAGCTGCAGTGTCCGTCTGTTTTCAGTTCAGGCCAGAACATACGGTACTGCTGAGTTTTATCCTTCATAAGGTAATAGTGATCTCCCGTTTCCTTTTTTCTCAAGAAAGACAGTATCTCATCATTATTTTTCCAGTAGCAGTGAGATACGAATACATCATCACTAAGGTTATACATTTCCGTTCCGTCAACATTTACAGTAACGAGTCTTGTATGTTTGCGTCCTTTCTGAAACCAACGGTGAAGTACCATAAATCTTTTTCCGTCAGGACTTATCATAAGGTGATTTACCTTATGTTCAGCCGCTTCCATACTTTCATCAGGTTCAAAGGCAGCCATATCTGTATATTTAAAAAGTACCTCGGTCTTTCCGCTTGGTATATCCATTTTCCAGATACAGGGTGTATCGGGACAGAAATCGTTTTCTGTTGTTTCGGGAAGATTTGAATAGCCGTACCCCGGACGCATTCTGTGAAGGCGCGAAAAATCAAGAGATAGCGCAAAGCTGCCGTCTCTTGACACATCATATACGGGCATAGGGAGTACTGTTTCCTCTTCTTTTTCTTTGAAATTATATATCACCGAGCAATATTTTCCGTCACGGCAGTCATTATATATAAGTCTTGTCTTAAAGTCAGGACCCATCCACTGAGCCATACAGCTTTGCTGAACATTCCAGGAATGAGTTATACCTATCCTGTAGAACTTATTGTTATCCTGCGTATCAATAACTCCCACTACAGCAGGTTCTTTTGGCGCTACGGATCTGTATGCTTTTTTAGCTTTTATTGCGATCATAAAGCGGTCCGTCGCATCCCAGGGAGATTTATCATAATAGCCGTAAAAATACTCATATCCGTCTTCGGGAGAAACGCGTACCACATCTCCCTCGCTTTTGAATTTTTCTTTTGAAGCTGCTACACTTGCAAGCTGGTACATTCTTTTGCAGGAACGTTTTACTGCGGGAAACTGTTCAAGTGCTCTTTTTCCTGCATTTTCTATTTCAAGAAATCCCATAATCACCAATTCTCCTGAATAAAATTATCTATCATATTTACTATACTCATAGGGTCCTTATTTTCCCAGGGCACAGTTCCGTCAGTTCCGTCATATATTTTACGAAAGCACTCACCAAGGTCTTTCAATTCAAGATCAGCCATCAATACATAATGATTGCTGCTGAAAGCCTCATTATTTTGTATCTGATGATCGTTTATATGTTCACCGTATTTTGCAAGCCTGGTAACTGCTATTACTTTTTTTCCTTCGTTAAGAGCTTTCATTATAGACCCCGACGCGCCGTGGCTTACCACGATATCGGATTCTTTAATCTTTTCAAGAAATTCTTCCTGAGTTATAAAGTCCTTATGCTGAAAATTCTTTGGTATGTATGCAGATGTCCCTGTCTGAGCAAACATCGGTTCAGTCAGTTCCCCTTTTTCATACAGCTCGTCCAGCTTTTTGAATAATCTGTCAAACGGATAATTTCTCGAACCAACTGTGACAAAAATCATCGCCATTCCTCCGGCATTAAATATTTAGTTTCGGGATTTGAGCTTCGGTAAAGCTTTCAGTACAGACAGCCGCCGTAAACAGCTTTTTTATAATGCTTCATTTGCGATTTCCATTGTACTATAAAAAGGTCGGAATGTTTTTCCATTATTTTTCCTGCCACGGTAGGCATATCCGCCCTGCCGAAGGTTTCAATAAACACAAACTTCTTTCTTGTCAGTCGGCAAAGCAGATAAAAAGGATAAGCCACCATTGTTCCTGTAGTTATAACGAAGTCAGGTTTTTCCTTTATCCATATTTTAAGCGCGCGGCATGAATTCACTATCATCTTGAATATCATAAGTTTGTCTTTTAAGTCTGTCTGTATCATCATATACTTTGCGCTGCTTTCAAACTGTGTTTTTTCGGTTACATAAAAGCCTTCGTATTTATCTATCAGCGGCTGGAGTCTTTTAAGCTGTTCCCAGTGTCCTCCCGAAGATGATACGAGGCACAATTTAGGTGTTTCATGTTTATGTTTCATAATTAATGCCTTTCCCCCACAATATCACACTTTTATCCCTTTTTAATGATGTTTACGCACTAAAAGCCTATTATATCATTTTATACTTACATACCTATATATTGTATAACTATTTCCCCATTTTGTCAACATCCTCATCTCACCCTGGCGCATTGCCACTCTCTTGAATTACAGACTGTGCTATTTCATTATTACATAGCCGAAAAATCTGCAATACACTATTTCTGAAAACTCCCAAACTTATTTTTACCAACATATTCCGGCAAACCACCGCCAGCGTAACATCAAATTGTCTTTGAACGGTTATATACTTTTGATATTGTCTGGCTTTTAAGCCCCACATATCAAAAAACTCCACCGTACCCGATATGATACGGCGGAGTCTTATTATTTATGTCTCTTTCCCAATATTGCGGAGTGCGCTATAACGCAGATCATATCATGTATTGGAAACTGAGACGAGTTTTGTCAAGGGTATTTTCTACCAAAGTTGTATTTTTCTTTTCGTATAAAACAACAAAACCGCTGACAGAGCTAATTTACTATCAGCGGATTATGTTTTATTCGGTTTGGAATGCTATCATATTCGTATAACTAGTCAAATATAGCTTGTGTCATGTCAAATAGATTTTCTTAAGTAATTCAGATAAAGATGCTGGTATGGCATATCATCATCAAACTCAGGCTCGCTGCCATCCGCTGTGCCTTCGATCATTCCTTCGCCCATAACACTGGCTTGCAGTGTAACTGTTTCGGCATCTACATCAAATAATGCGATCAGGTTCAGAGGCTCGTTCATTTCTATCTCGATAGTGTCCTCTTTGGAATAGATCGTTTCCTTATCCTCGTCAAACCAGTACATAAACTTATAGCCTTCATTTGCCTTTGCCTTTACCTTGGCGGTAGCACCCTTGTCCATATTGAATGCTATGGACTGCATAGGATACTCATCGTTAAATACAGGCTCGCTGCCGTCCTCAGTACCAACGATCTGACCGTCACCCATGCAGTTGACCTTCAGCAGAACCTTATCTGTCTGGGTCTGACCCTGATCCGGAGTTTCAACGCCAGTTCCTTCGGGTGCTGCGAAAGCAGCTGTTGTTCCTATCGTGCCTGCAAGGGCAAGAACCAGCATAAGTGTAATGATTTTTTTTATAGTGTTTCCTCCTGAAATATTGTTTTTATTTTATACGGTGAGGCTGCTGTGCAGTCCGCCGCATAATTGCATTTTTGGTGGCTGTTTTCAGCCTTGTTTTGAAAAACTGCGGCTGCCTTTTGTGGTTTCCATAAAATCTTCCCAGATGATACTTCCGTCATCCGTAAATTCTATCCTTCCGCCGCCTGAAGTGTACTTTGTATCTCTTGATTTTTCAGTACCGTTTTTGTCGTATGTAACAGCGGATTTCTCCGCATCGCTGTAATTGATGTGTCCTTTGCCGAGGTAGCCTGTCATTTTCCATTCAAAGGACTGCCCGTCTGTTATTTCTGACTTTACAGTAAAGGAAAATAAGCCGTCATCAGACCTTTGGACTGTCATTGTGTAGTCTTCATTTCCGTATGTTCCGGTGATGCTTTTTTCATCGACCTGAACTGCAAAGTCGCTTTCGGTTACTGCAACAAGCTTTTCGCTTTCTTTATCAACGAGCTTTTCATCCTCTGCCTGAGAACAGCCTGCACAGGCAAGCAGACAAAGGGCTGTGCACAGAGTCGTTGCGATCACTCTTCTCATTATCTCACATCCTATCTTGTTGCTATGATATAATCTGTCATTTCTTCCGGGCTGACGGCATCATCATTGCTGTTGATCCTGATCGTATATGTAAAGCCGTTATCGCTCCAGCTTGCAAGCTGAACTTTTCCGCCATCACCCTTAAAGGTAACATTCATACCGTTTATTTCCTTTTCGTATGATTCTCCGAAATTATCTTCTTCCGATCCGTTTTCCTTTTCCGATCCATATTCCTTCCTGATCGTTCCGATATCGGAAAAAACGACCTCTATACTGTCGGGTGTTGTGTGCCTTTCTGTTTCCGGGCAGCCGCATAATCTGTCTGTGCAGACAAAATCAAACTCTGCCGACTGCTCTGACGCCTCCGACACATCCGAAACGGTACTACTTTCCGTTGGCTGTGGGTTTTCTGTTTTCACAGGATGATTGAATATTATAAGCACTGCTGTCAGAATGAGCAGTACCGCTATTCCGGCGACAGCTATTATTTTTTTCTTCATCGTGACACTCTCCCGATCAATAGTTTTCAAGGGAATAGATGTATTCCTCAGCCCATTCGTACTGGGTCATAAATTCTCCCTTATAGCTTCTTTCTTCTTCAGCCTGTCCTGTAAGATAATCATAATAGTCGCACCTCAGCAGAGAAGTATCGACAGAATATGAATTGACATTCTGTATCAGAAGTTCATTAAGACCATAGTTGTTCAGGTCTTTTTTCAGTGCTGAAACAATCTTGCGAAAATAGGAATAATTCTTATCTATATCATTTGATTCGTCAAAAACATAGGAACAGATGTCTCCTCTTGTGGCAGAAGCCCCTTTGAGACAGATAAGATATGCCAAAAGCTCCTTTTCCTTCTGCCTTTTCAGTACAATGGGTTTTCCGTCAACAAATATCTCAAAATGACCGAAGCATCTGACATCCAGCCGCTTTTTTGTATCCTTTATCGGATTTCTGAGATTCTGAAGCACCTCACGCATTTCGTTTTCCATAACAGGTTTAAGAAGATAACCGCTCACGAAAAGCTTCAGGGCATCAAGTGCATACTGACTATATGCAGTAACCATAATTATATTTGTTTCGGGCGAAGCGCTTTTTATATTTTGCGCAAGGGCAAGTCCGTTTTTTCCGGGCATCTGAATATCTAAAAAGGCTATATCTATCCGGTTATCTCCGATTACACTCATTGCCGAATCGTAATCCTCTGCGAAAAACAATTTTGTTTTTTTATCCGGAATTATACGCTACAGAACCTCTTCAATTTCTATTCTTGCGTACTCTTCATCATCTGCTATAAGTATGTTCATATTTCCACATCCGTTCCGGGTATAGTTATTATCACCTTAGTGCCCTTACCCTGTGAGCTTTCTATATAAATATCTCCGCCGCACATCAGTTCAAGTCTTTTTTTGGTATTGATTATTCCGACATGAGATGATGAGTCGCTTTTGATACGTCTTGTATCGAATCCTGCTCCATTATCTTCAACAACTACAATATGATCCTTTCCTTTGCGGCAGGAGCTGATCGTCAGCTGTCCGTCTTTTTTGCTGACCGCTCTCAGTCCGTGCTTTATGGCGTTTTCGACTGAGGTCTGTACAGAGAATGGGGGAAGAGAAAAATCAGCATCCTCAAGATCATATTTTACCGAAATACTTTTTCCGAAGCGTTTCTGCTCCATATAAATATAATGCTTTACAAGATCGAATTCCCTTGATGCAGGGATACAGTCTGATTCATTTATGAAATCGGTGCAGTTTCTCAGATATCCCGAAAATTCATTGATAGCCTCAACTGCCTCATCAGGAGATTTTTTGCAGAGGTGGCGGATCAGAGACAGACTATTGAAAATAAAATGCGGCTGTATCTGCTGATTGAACACTCTTATTCTTTCCTCTGCAAGCTCTTTTTCCTTTTCGATATTATACTGCATAAAATTGTAGATATGAGAAAAGAACAGGATCAGAGAAGAAAGGACAAGCATAAGATATGTCAGGGAAATACCGTAGTTAAAGGTCTGAATGATCACTCCGATAACAGGAAGTATCAGAAACAGTATTACTGCTGCCCTCTCAAAACGATTCATTTTTCCTACATATTTGACTGCTACGCCGAGTGTGATTATTATTCCGACAAAAGCAATGAAGCCCGGTATGAAGGAAAAGGGGAGTCGGTAATACCTGTTGTTTTCGTCAAATGAATACATATAATCATAGAAGGTGTTCAGCGTCAGCAGAATGACTCCCACGACAAAGAGGATCCATTCAAGATTCTTCCAGTAGAGCTGTACATTTCCGGCACGTTTTTTAATAATGCCGGAAACATATTCCGCCGTAAGAGGCATAGCCAGGAAACCGAATACAAATGCAAAGAAATTTGCAGCTCTTACCGCCTGATACCCCAAAGGAGAAGTATCTCCACGATACCACCAGGCAAAAGCGTCACAGAGCATCAGCATACACGCACACATCATCAGATTGATAAGCTTTTCCGTACTGCTTTTATCAAAGTATCTTATCATAAAAGCACACGCTGCCGCAACAATGCAAAAAATTGCTCCCCAAAGCTCTGCGCAAAAGTGAAAATACTGTACGCCTGTCATAATTACCTCTCAACTACAAGATACGGCAAAGTAATCCCGCCTATTTCGGGATTACTCTGCGTCTTTTTATTTATTTTCTCTCATTTATCATTCTTCATTCTTCTTTTTCGGCTTCATCGCAATGAATATCAGTGCAACTATACCTGCTCCGAGCAGAAGACCGATGCCGCCCGAAAGGAACAGAGAGCCTGTTGTGAATACCGAGCCTGTTACAGAAGCACTATCTGTGTTTGTTCCTGCACTTGCACCTGTAGAGGTAGAAGAAGGCTGATCGTCAACATTGAAGTAAACGAATACATTTGGCGCACTTCCGTTCCATACATATTTGGTGTTATTGAGATTGAAAGCGGAATCAGATCCGAACATATGTATGCCCGTTGTATAGCCTGACGGAAGATCGGTACTGTTCACCTTAACAAGGAGTGAATCCGCTATGATCGGAGCCATAGCCTCATTCTTTACGGCATAGAGTGCCAGCCATTGCTTGCCCACATCACCGTTCATATCCGCACAGGTACCGATATTCTTATACTTTTCGTCCCCGCTTGTTCTGTTGCATTCCACAGCTTTATAATATGCCGACTGGTTTTTTAATACTACCTTTTCGCCCTTTGCATTGTAGGCAATGATATCCTTTTCATCGACCATATAGTGGGGAATAGGGGTGAAGTCCACATGATAAAATTCCTGCATATCTGTGTAGGTGAAATAAATCGTTACTGCCGAAATAATAATGAATGCTACGCTGAAGCCAATGGTAAGTCCCTTGACGATATTCGCTGTTCTCTCAGCGGCGACAATGTCAGCCTTATAGCCTGTTCCTATATAGCTTGAAATTATTTCATCGGAATAGTTACTGATGTTTACGTCACGCCCTTCGGACGCCAAATGATATTCCAAAGCATTAAGTGCTTCATCATAATTGTTCTTAGCAATTTTTACCGTATTTGTAGCCGCACCGAGAAGAATTCCCGAACCTATCGCACCTGCCGCACAGACTGCGGCTACAGCTCCGCCGATATACGACCATGTGCTGAATTCATATTCACTGCCGCCTATTGCATCTTCCATCACACCGTTTCTTCGTGCGGCTGTGGTGAGCGCAACGCCGCCCATCTGATAGATCGCACGGTCAACTCCCTCATATATCGACGTCTCCGAAAGATTGTCAAACTCAACGGTTTTATAGCCCTCATCATCTGTCAGTGCCATAAGAAGCAATTCTCTGAGAGAAACAAATTCGATCCCCACACTCTGTCCTTCGCTGAGAGAAGCGACTAAAGGATAAAGTGCCTCAATGTTGTCGCTGATGTCGTCATAGTCCTGAGTAAAGAAGTCAAGCAGGGTGCCGTCTTCATATTCAATATCTGCAAGCTTATCATGAATAGCGATCACCTGTCCGGCAGAAATAACTGCGGTAATATTATCAAGTGCTTTTTTGTATGCTTTCGTTACTTCTTCGATCTCTTCCTCACTCGAATTATCATCCAGCTTGCCGAAAGCTTCGATAGCCTGTGTGCAAGCCTTTTCATCGTAATTTTCAACAGTATCGACTGCATCGTCATAGCTGTCAAGAGAATCCTTCAGGCTGTCCCATGTTTCAAGAAGCATATTCGCACCGTCGTCATAAAGCTTTGCAAGCTCATCCTTCGCATCTGTGGGAGTAAGACCCGAGGATTTGACCAGTTCATCATATGTAAGTGCAGCAAAACGATCGGTGAACGGTTCTTCATCTGTATCGCAGGCACGGGCGAGAAGGCTTTGCATAAGCAGGGTCGCATTGCCGTTTGACTGCGAAATAATAGTAATAAGGTCTGCGTGTTCCTTTTTCTGACTGTCTGAGAGCTTATTGTATGCATCCCCGAGTTCTTCCTTAGTCTCATTCAGGAACAGGTCGCCGAGTCCCTTGCCGGTATCATCGTCAATAAACTTGTTCAGAATATCGTGTACATAAACTGCTTTCGCTTTGTTATACTCATTATCCGAGTTATAGTTTTCACGGTATTCCTTGAGCATAGTGATATACTTCTGTGAAAGCGGAGTTACCTGAGATTTGATATAGGTGTCAAACAGAGCCTCGTATTCCTTGACATCGTAGCCGCCCTTCATATTCATTACAGCAAGGTCGGTTATTGCGTCGCTTTTGTCGGTAGTAGTTTTATATCCCAGCAGAACGACTCTTTCGCCCTGAGAACCCATACCGCCGCCGGCTTTTTGGTTAAGATCGGCGTTACTTTCGCCGTTTTTGAGGATAGTATAACCCTCAAGAGACTTTTCCGCCTCCTCCATTGTTTTGCCAACTCCGATGCGTACCTCGCTTATGTATTCAGTCGGTGTCACAGGCTCGGTTTTTGCCGCCATTACCTGCATAGGTGGGAGCATTATCATTACCGCTGATATTGCCGCCGCAACAAAAGCACATATTGACCTCTTTTTCATAGTGTCCTTCCTCCTTAGATTTACTATGGTCTTAGTATAACATACACAGTGCGACAAATGTGTGACAAACCGGCGAGCCGCCGGTCCCAATTCAGTCTTACAATACTTTCTTCATACGCCGACTTTCTTTAATCACGGGCAGTGCTATTCCATTATTTTACGACTGTAAGATTCTGAAAAACAATAATTCTAAAAAACTCCCATTATTATTTTACACACGAAAGACCCCGCATTTTTTGCGAGGTCCTTCGAGTGGTGTATCTGTATTTGTTATTCAGCTTTTTCTTCCTTCTTTTTCGGTTTCATCGCAATGAATA
>CACWRT010000076.1 GCA_902763365.1 uncultured Ruminococcus sp. | reverse complement strand
CGCTCAGGCTTTACTGCCCGCGTATCAGGCTTTTTAAGCGGCTCAATGACAAATAAATCCAATGTTAACTATGAAAAATGATATGCCATGCTTTGAACTGCGAAGCCTGCGTATCAGGCTTTTTGGGCGGTTCTTTTTTCATTGACAATATTTTTGCCAATTATAATTTTACACTAACCGGTCCCGTAACGCGGGGGTCGCTTCACTACGTTCCGCTCTGTGCCCGTCGCTGCAACCTTTATTTGTCGCGGTTATTACTTTTATTATCGACTGATATTTTATTTTCCTCGCTCAAAGTTAATGAAAAGCTTAATTTCCCCAGAATTATATTACATTAACGACGCTGGACCCTAAAACGCGAGGTTCGCTGCGCTTACGCTCGGGATAACAGTGGGGAGACTCAGTATAATATAACTTTTCAGTTTTCATTTTTTAAAATTGAATTCCGTTTTGAACTGCCACGGAAATCAATTTTCAAAAATTATATAAGATATAATTCGTTTTTTTAGGAAAGGGGTCTGGGGGAGAACCCTTTGTTTTCAAACAAAGGGTTTCCCCCAGGATAGCTGCCCCGGCAAAATTGATTTGCGTGCGCCGCTCCAAACCCTCGGGCGACTGATGAGGGAAACAAAAAAACATTTTTTTCGCCGCTGTTTGTTTTTTATTTGTGTTGCTGACGTAGGGGCATCGCAGCTCAAAGCCTGAAGCATAAAAACTATAAATCATCATGCTTTGAGCTTTAAGCTTTGGGCTGATTGCTGCGAAGCCGCTTTTGCTGATTACGATATAACCGTAATCTTACAGCTTGATTCTTTTCCGTTGTAGGTGCGCACCGTTACCAATGCCGTACCGGGTTTAACAGCTTTAAAACTGCCTGTCCAGTCAGTTTTGGTCATTTTGATTATACTGCTGTTACTGGTGCGGAATGTGCGTGCTGCACAGCCGGCATTACTTGCAATGGATGCACTAAGACTTGCTGTCTGACCAACTTTCATTGTCATAGTTTTTTGACTTATACTCACCCATGACGGTGCTGCTTTTACAGTAATCTTACAGCTTGACTCCTTTCCGTTATAAAGTCTTACCGTTACCCATGCCGTACCCTGTTTAAGTGCGGTGAAATGTCCTTCCCAGTTTGTTTTTGTCATTTTTATGATACTGCTGTTGCTTGTACGGAAGGTTCTTGTTGCCGCCGCCGAATTTGCCGGTATTACCGCACTCAATCTAAACGTTTCACCTAACCCGAGAGTAAGCGTCTTTTTGCTTATTGTCACCTGATCGGGAGCATTTTTTACGGTAACTTTACAGGTCGCTGTCTGTCCGCTGTTTGTTTTAGCGGTTATTGTTGCAGTGCCGTTGCTGATTCCAGTAATTTTTCCGCCGGAAACAACCGCAACATTCTTGTCGCTTGTTGACCATGTGATCGCTTTATCAGAGCATTTGATTGTGTAGCTTTCGCCTTTGCCAAGTGAAAGTGTTTTCTTATCTAAACTGATCTGATTTCCATATATAATATTCTTAGAGTTATTATTGCCTATGCCTGAACCGTTTACGGATTTAGTAGATGAAATAGTATTATTTGCAATTCTTATATTATCACATACATTGCAATATATTCCGTAATCTTTACAATTTTTTATAGTATTGCCTTCGACTTTTGATTCCTTTGTTTTAGAAAGCATTATACCAAACGAATCACATCCGTCTATAGTGTTATTGTAAATTTCCGCTCCTCTGCATTCTCTGAGTTTTTCCGCAACACTATCCACAGGTCCGGGAACAAAGAACATTCCCTTTTCTTTGCAGCCTTTAAAAGTGCAGTTTTTCAGCGTTGTACCTGCCGATGCGGAATTATGAATACCGTCAGAGCCTATCTCCGAGAAATTACTCTTATATACATAGGTATTATATGAAAGATTTATATGAATACCATAGTTTTCACAGTTTGCAACAGTATTGCCCTCATATGTTTTACCGTCATATTTATACGCTTTTCCCACATTGATATTTTCACATTCCGATACAAGCATACCGCAGCCCGAACGGGAATCGGTTCTCAGAGGATCAATATCAAGCTCGGGATGTCTTGTAATCTTTTTAAGATCATTTCCGCTGATATTTCCATTTTTGCAGCTGCAATATTTTACGGCATCGCCGTTTATGCCGTTCATTTTATTTCCGAGAGTATTGACATTTTCCGAATCATAAGCGTATATACCGTGACCGTCTATATTATCGAAGGTATTGTTAACAATATCGACATTTTGTGATCCGTAAACGTAAACATCCTGACTAGTTGAATTTGTAAAGGTGCAATTCTTAATTGTAACATTTTTTGATTGATATATCAAAAAATTACCTCTCTGAAAATTACCTCCTCCGTTTACCTGCATTGAATCAAAAACAAGATTTCCGTCTTTTGTTGCTATATGAGCTAACTTGGAGGATTCAGGTATATTCCATACTCCGCCTTTAATCACAACGTTCCCCTGAGAATACATACTAAAAAATTCATATGCAGCACCGCTTATTACGGCTTCTGTAGCATCTATAATATTTCCTTCTTTCGGACAAAGAGAACCGTTAAAAGTGAACTCTCCTATCAGTTTTATAGTTCTTCCGGATTTTTCACGGCTTTGTTTATTCATTGCATACTGTATATCATCAAATTTCATTCCGTCAGAAGATCTTAACACAATATCCTCATTCGGTGAAGTTTCAAACATTTTATCAATGGTATATGTATGTGCAACCGCATCAGCATTTATACTGAAACCCGATACAGCCGAAAAACCTATCACAGATGCAGCTGCCATAAGCACTGCCGCTGCTTTTCTCCATTTCATCATTTCTTCCACTCCGTTTCTTTATGTATTTACGAATAGGTAGAAAACTATTCGCTCTTATTATATTTCAGCTTTCAATATTTGTCAATGATTTTTAATTTTATTTTCACAAAATAGCAGTACGCCATGAAAGCCATTAACCGTACTGCATTTAAATTATTATTCTATAATAAAACTATTAAGCTCTCTGACCGTCATATCAACAGGCTCGATACCCTTTTCTTTACAATATTTACTAATAGCACGATAGTTGAAATATATATCGTAAGTATTGATTTGCGTGTATTTAGAGAAATGCCACCTGCCGATTATCAGCAGATGGCAAAATGTCAGGCCTTGACTTCTTCTTTAAAGCGGTGCATACCGCTGAGATCGGAAAGCATTATACATCCTGTTGTACAGTTCTTTGCACACACACCGAAATCGGGGCAGTCGGTACATTTGTCGTAATCAATAACAGCACAGTTATCAACTACCTTTATCGCGCCGAGGGGACATACTCTTTCACACTTTTTACAGCCTATGCAGCCGTTTGTGCAGACTTTTCTTGTAACTGCACCCTTATCCTTATTGCTGCAGGTAACAACCACCTTTTCAACATCAGCAACAAGTGAAATTATCTTTTGCGGACAGGTCTTTGTACAAATACCGCAGCCGATACATTCCTTCGGATCTACTCTTGCAACTCCGTCAACAACAGTTATGGCATTCTGAGGACAGGCATTCACACAGTCCCCAAGACCAAGACAGCCGAAAATACAGCTTCCCTTTCCGCCGTAAAGCAGCTTTGCCGCACTGCAGCTTGGTATACCGCTGTATTCATATTTATCCTGAGTCTTATTGCAGTCGCCTGCACAATGAACAACTGCTACCTGCTCGATAACATCCTCAAACTCCACTCCCATAATTTCGCTAAGCTGTTTAGAAACAGCATCAGCGCCGGGAACACAAAGATTTGTAGCTGTGCCCGGGTTTTCGCAAAGAGCCTTTGCATATCCGTCACAGCCTGCAAAACCGCAGGCGCCGCAGTTTGCGCCGGGCAGGCACTCTCTTATTTTAGGAAATCTTTCGTCTTCCTTTACCGCCATAAGCTTTGACGCTATTACAAGAACTGCGCCGCATATTATGCCGATAATAACAACAGGAATGACGGCAGTTAAAATATCATTTATCATATCGCACCTCCGTCATCACATGGGGAACAGGTTTTCTATAACACCGCTGAATCCTAAGAAGGACAGTGATGTTATTGCCGCAGCAGTAAGTGTCACAGGCAGTCCCTTGAAGCTTTCGGGTATATCGCTGCCCTCGATCGTGGAGCGTACACCTGAGAACATTACCATTGCAAGGAAAAATCCCAGACCGCTGCCCAGAGAATTCACCATAGCCTCAGCAAAGCTGTAGCCTTCGTCGATGTTGAGTATCGTAACGCCAAGCACGGCACAGTTTGTGGTGATAAGCGGCAGATATACTCCCAGAGACTTATGAAGAGAAGGGATATATCTTTTCAGTACTATCTCCACCAGCTGTACAAGCGCTGCTATTACAAGAATGAACACTATTGTCTGTAAATATCCGAGACCGTTGGGGTCAAGAAGAAATTTCTGTATAGGATAAGTCGCAGCGGTTGCCATAAGCATTACAAATATTACCGCAAGACTCATGCCTGTTGCGCTGTCAAGCTTTTTGGATACGCCGAGGAACGGGCATATTCCGAGAAACCGTGACAATACATAGTTATTGATAAAAACTGCGGAAAGCAGTATAACGATAAATTTAGTCACTTACGGCTGCCTCCTTTTCGTCCTTTTCGCAGCTTGTTTTGCCGCAGGAATCAGCCTGAGGACAGCCCTCGCAGCCGAAATCCTTCTTTTTAGGCTTATACTTGCCGAACTTATTGACAGCAGCGATCAGCAGACCGAATACAAAGAATCCGCCCGGCGCCATTGTCAGAATAGAAACATGATTGTCGATGAGGACAGGTATTTCGATCCCGGCAAAAGTACCGTTGCCGAATACTTCACGTATTGTTGCCATACAGAACAACGCCAGCGTAAAGCCTACGCCCATTCCCAGCGCATCTATCGCCGAATCGAATACATTGTTTTTATTTGCGAACATCTCGGCGCGTCCAAGAATAATACAGTTTACAACGATAAGAGGCAGATAAATGCCGAGCGCCTTATCAAGATCAGGCGCAAATGCCTTTACAAGCATCTGTACCATTGTAACAAAGCCTGCGATAAGAACGATATAGCATGGAATTCTTACCTTATCGGGTATTACCTTTCTCAAAGCAGAAATTACTATATTTGAGCAAAGCAGAACTACTGTTGCTGCCGCACCCATGCCGAGTGCATTTATTACGCTTGTAGACGTTGCAAGCGTAGGACAGGTACCCAGAACAAGAACAAGCACGGGGTTTTCCTTGATGATACCTTTGACAAAATTCTGTGCAGTCTTATTCATCATTTAACCCCCTTCACAGCGCTGTAAGCATCAAAAGCAGTTTTTACGGCTGCCCTGTATGCCTTTGAGGAGATCGTAGCTCCTGTTACAAAGTCAACGCTTTCATAATCAGCAGCAGTTTTTCCGCTGTAGTTTTTGTTATAGCCTGTTGCGTTATCAACTACCTTTGAACCGATACCGCTTGTTTCACTGTGTGACAGAGTTTTTATGGATTCCATAGTACCATCTGTACGGATACCGCAGATCAGCTTTATAGTTCCGCCATAACCTTTTGTTTCAAGCATAAATACATAACCTGTCTCATCATTTCCCTTATAAGCTTCCGTAACTCCTTCGGGAAGTTTTACATCCTTCATAAGCTCAAAGCTCTTTGCCTGTGTCAGAACCTCCGACCTTGCCTTAGCCGCAGCTTCTTCCTCTGCCGCAAGGATTATAGGCGCAGTGACAAAGTTTACTACAGCAAGCAATGTTGTCACTACAAGGCAGATACAAGTCAGTACTATTATAGGTTTCAGGATATCTTTCATACCTTGACACCTCCTGTAAGCGGCTTCTGCTGTGTAAGCTTTGAAATATAAGGTGTGAGAATGTTCATAAGAAGGATAGAATAGGACACACCCTCAGGCAGATTGCCCCAGAAACGGATGAGTATTGTAACAAGTCCGCAGCCTACACCGAACACTACTTTACCCCATTTTGTAGAGGGAGTTGTAGCATAATCCGTAGCCATGAAAAATGCGCCGAGAAGCAGACCGCCCGAAAGCAGCTGATACAGCACATCCTTGCCGCAGATAAATGACATAAGCGCAACTGTTGCTATAAATGCAACAGGAGTATGCCATGAGATAACACCTCTAAAAAGCAGATACAAGCCGCCTATAATTATAGCGAGCGCACAGGTTTCACCAAGACATCCCCCGTGACTGCCCAAGAACAGTGTAAGATAATCGGGCATGAATTCAGTCTGACCCTTAGCCGCAGCAGCCAAGGGTGTAGCGCCTGAGACTACATCTGCACCGTATACAGAATTATTCCAGTTAACAGGCTGTGACCAGTTTGACATTGAACCTGCAAAAGCAACAAGCATTATAATTCTTGCAGTTATAGCAGGATTTGCAAAATTCTGACCGATACCGCCGAAAAGCTGCTTTACAACTATGATCGCAGCCACACTGCCTATAACAGCCTGCCAGATCGGTATACTTACGGGCAGATTGAATGCAAGAAGCATACCTGTAACTACAGCCGAAAGATCGGGAACAGTATTTTCACGCTTACATAGCTTTTCAAAGAGAAACTCGGATGCAACACAGGTCGCAACACATACGGCTGTCACTACCAGAGCCCTGAGTCCGAATATTATCACAGATGCAGCAGCCGCAGGCATAAGAGCGATCACAACATCAAGCATTATATTCTGAGTGGTTCTTTTCCCCGAGAAATGAGGGGAAACATTGGAAATAAGTTTTGCCATTATTTACCCTCCTTTTCTGCTTCTGCTTTTTTCTTTGTCTGATAAGCACGAAGCTTTATCTTTGCAAGCTTGTTAGTCTGAACGAGCGGACGATTTGCAGGACAGACAAAGCTGCAGCAGCCGCATTCCATGCAAAGATCAACACATAATTTTTCAAGATCCTCTCCCCTGTCAAGCTGATAAGCCTTTGCAATAGACCTCGGGTCAAGCCTGAAGGGACAATGATTAAGACACGCTCCGCAGCCGATACAGGCTGTAGTTTTTTTCGGAGCAGCCTCTTTTTCATCCATTGCGATTATAGCATTGGTATTTTTAAGAACAGGCTCGGCATCACTTGGAACAGCAATACCCATCATAGGGCCGCCATAAAGAATCTTTCTCGGTTCAGTCTTATATCCGCCTGCTGCTTCAATAAGATCGGCAATCGAAGTTCCGATAGGTGCTATAACATTTTTAGGCTCTTTTACGGCAGATCCATCGACCGTTATACATTTTTCCACAAGGGGTATACCATCCTCGAGATAATGACCTATAAATGCAAGTGTTGTTACATTGATAACCACAGCGCCTACATCCAGAGGCAAACCGCCCTTTGGTATCATACGTCCCATTGTATTGAATACAAGAACCTTTTCACCGCCCTGAGGATATATTGAAGGCAATACATGGACTTCAACATCATCTGTATTTTCGGACAGCTCCTGCATCTTTTTAATAGCGTCCTTTTTGTTGTTTTCAATACCGATAATAAAGCGCTTTACCTTCATATATTTTCTGAGAGCATCAATGCCCTTGAAAACATACTCGCCGTTATCCATCATTGTACGGGTATCTGATGTAATATACGGCTCACATTCGGCGGCATTTATCACTACAGCCTCGACCTTTTCAAGATCCTTTACACTGAGCTTTACGAATGTCGGAAAACCTGCTCCTCCGAGACCTACTACGCCGCTTTCCTTTACGGCAGTTTTCAGACTCTCAAAATCATCGACCCCGGGAGCCTTTATCCCCTCATAAAGCGTTTGCTTACCGTCGCTTTCGATAGTGACACACTGTATCTTCATTCCCATGGATGATATCATCTCATCCACCTTAGTCACCTTACCCGAAACGCTTGCATGAATAGCAGACGACACAAATCCGTCAGGCTCGCCTATAAGCTGCCCTACCTGAACAAGATCGCCTCTTTTTACAACAGGCTTCGATGGCTTACCTATGTGCATAGACATAGGTATTGTAACTGTTTTCGGGATAGGAATACGTACAGGCTCACAATCTGCCGTGTTCTTCTTATGCGGTACCTTGATACCGTGAAGTTTCATATCCATTCCTCCGATTCCTTTTTTCTCCGGCGGGCCGCCGGATCCCTGTTTCTAAAAACGTTCAAGCCAATCAATAAAGTCTGATACGCAGGCTTTGCAGCTAAAAGACCAAAGCATTAAGCTCAAAGCCCGGCGGTTTATGATTTTTGTACTAATGCTGTCTTACTTGTCATAGAGCCGCTAATAAAAGCTTGACACGCGGGCTGTAAAGTCCCGGCGGCGAGTTCAGAGCGTAACGTAATGGAGCGATACCCGAGTTCAGGGTTCGGCGGCTCGCCGGAAAGAAACAAGGCTTTTATAATTTATGCACATTCCGACAAAATACGCCGGCGCATACATATAAAATTATACTACAAAATCATTATTTCGCCAATGTTTGATTTGCATATATTTTCATTTTCTTTTTATACAAAATATCAATAACTTGTTAGCATATCGTACTAAGTCGTAAAATACAGAAAAAAAGTTACTGCGAATCACTCGCAGTAACCGATCCACATATTCTCACTCTACTATACCGTGATCCCCGATCATAAGAACCGTACCGTCTTTTCTCAGACCGACAGTATGGGTATATCCTGCGGATATCTGAATTATATCCGTCCATTTTCCTACATTGCACTGACCGTATCTGTTATCACCTGCCGCAACTACAGTTCCATCCTTTTTCAGCCCGATAATAAAATTATCTCCGGCTGAGATCTGTACAATATCCTTCCAGTTTTCCACACCACACTGTCCAAGTAGGTCATTTCCTGCTGCAACTACTGTTCCATCGGAATTCAATCCATAAGCAGTTGCCCCACAGGATGCTACATCTGTTATGCTATACCATTTTTTGACTTTGGTTTTGATTTGGGGTGGTGCAAAGCCTTCAACCAATACTCTGCCGTCTTTTCTCAATGCAATTAAGAATGTCTTTCCAATTGCTATTCCATTTATCTTCTCGATACCATTTTCCAGAAGTTCAGGTCTTATAATATCTTTCCAGTATTTTCCTTCACTGCCACAATAACCGGAAACAAAAAGATCCTTATAATTATCAATAGCGAATGTGCTTAAATCACCTGCAACTATTTGCTTTATATCCATCCATCTTCTTGGAAAAGAGCAACATTCTAAATCAGCATCTCCCGCTATATTAATTGTACCGTTAGCTCTCAACCCCACCGAATGACCTTTCCCTGCTGATATGGCAATAATGTTTTTCCATCTGTTCACATCGCACTGTCCGTCATTGTCTTGACCTGCTGCTTTGACTGTACCATCCTTGTGAAGAAATAATGTAAACTTTTTTCCTGCGGAAACGGCGATCACAGTCTTTTCTTTCTCATTCACAGAATAATCAAAATTATTTTCATGTGTCTGTAAATTGGGAACAGAATAAGACTGTGTACGAGCCAGCTGAGATATCTTTGCTTCTATCAGTCCTTCAAAGTACTCTATCCTTTTCAGTTCATCACTGTTTTTCTTCTGCTGAGCTATAAGCCTTTCCGAAGTCACGCCTGCTATGTATGTTTCATCATCATAGGTTATGCCTATGGTACAATATCCGTGAGCAAAAATATCGGCAACATTTTCCCAGAACATAACATTGCACTGACCGTAATCATTCCTTCCGATAGCTTTCACCTTTCCGTCAGCCGTAAGAGCGGCGGCGTGTTCTGTACCCGAAACTATTTTCACTATATCTTCCCAGCCTGATATACGATTGCAAACATTTTTTCCGCCGACAGTATACTCATTATATTCTACTGTGCCGTCCGATTTCAATACAAGAGCAGCATCACCGAAAAAAACTGCATCAAGCTTTAATTTAACGGATCTGTATTTCTTTTTAATGTCAAGTTTTTCTTTATCAGTAATACGATAAAGTGTAATTATACTTCTCTTTTCAGCCAAAGTTCTGCCTCACTTTCTCCCCAACAGCTGCCGGTTGCCGCTCGCTAAACGCGGTTATTGCTGCGCTCTGAAATCATTGCTCAAACTTTACTGCTCGCGTACCGTGCTTTATTGATCGGCTCAATGACAAGTAAAGCGGCTTTAAGCGAAAAAACCTTAGCCGACAAGCTTTGATCTGCAGAGCCGCTGAGCTATAAACTAAATTATTCATTAAATTATAACGCCGCTTCGTCCCGTAAACAGAAGTGAACCGTCTTTTTTCAGACCTACCGTCTGAGTAAATCTTGCAGATATAGCTGCGATATCTCTCCAGTTGCTGACATTGCTTTGTTTTTTGTTATTATCACCGAGAGCCACAACTGTACCGTCAGACTTCAGACCTACAGAATGATAATCTCCTGCAGATATGGCAACAATGTCCCTCCACTGTTCTATTCCATCAATTACAAACTGATTGCCCGCAGCCACAACTGTCCCGTCAGTTCTCAGACCTATCACATGACTGTATCCTGCCGCAACAGCTATTATATTATTCCATCCGGATACATTGCACTGTCCTGCTGCATTATCTCCTACAGCCACAACCGTACCATCCTCTTTAAGTCCTACGGTAACGGTATTTCCGACTGCAATATCTTTTATATTTTTCCAGTCCTTTACATTACATACACCAAACTCGTTTTCACCTGTAGCTATGACCGTTCCGTCGTATTTAAGACCTATGATATGATATCCTGCTGTTGCAACCTTTCTGACATTATTCCAGTCATTTACCCTTCTTGAAGGAAGACCGTTATATTTTACTGCTTTGACAGTACCGTCTTTTTTGCAGCCGCAGATGTAGACATAATCTGCATCAACGCTGACCATATCTTTCCAGTCCCTCAGATAATCATTGCCGGCTATCACAACAGATCCGTTTTTTCTCAGACCTACGGTACATTCATCACCTGCCGCTACGGCTACTATATCATTCCAGCCGGAAACTTCACATTGTGAAGCATTATTTGCCCCGACAGCAACTACCGTGCCATCCTTTCTTAATCCCACAGAATGACACCCTCCTATAGCTATATCAACTATATTCGTCCAGCTGCCTGTTTCGCACTGACCATGGAAGTTATTTCCTTCGGCAACTACAGTTCCGTCTCTCCTCAGACCTAAGGCATGGCTGCTGCTTGTAATAAACTGTTTTATTTTTGTCCATGAACTCATCTTTTTTCCGAGTCCTGTTTCATCAGTACCGGAAGTATAAATAGTACCGTCCTTTTTAAGTATTGCAAAAAAGTCTTTAGCCTGATAAATAGAATGAAAAGATTTTATTTCTGATATATCCGTATCGCCTGTATCCACTTTACCGGCAATATGGATCTTTCCGTCATTGCTTAAACCTATCGTAGAGTATTCTCCTGTTCCTAAGCTTACTATTTTCTTCCAATCCTGAACATTGATCTGCCCGTATTCATTTCCGAGAGCGCCTAAGACTGTTCCGTCTTTTTTCAAACCAACAATATGATCTCTTCCAACATCTATCATTACAACATTATGCCAGTGTCTTACCTCTGTTTTTTCCTCAAGACCGAAATCACTTTTTTCAAAAGCTCTGACCATTCCGTCATTTCTGAGAAATACTATGTATGGACCGCACGCTCTGATAGATTTGATGTTTTTTAACTCGAAAATATTTGTTGATTCAAAACAAAGCTTTGTCCTGACACTGCCGTCAGATCTCAGTACGGCAGCTACACGGCTGCCGGCAGCCACAGCAATATTTCTCGGTTCGTCTGAATTATCATCTTTTCCGCCCTTCTTTCTATCGGAAAAAATCGTAGTTCTGATCCCACCCTTTATTTTAGCATTGCCGATATGAGCCGGCTTTTGCTCGGATATTACAGGCTGCAAAGCCGACATCTGTCCCTGCACGACCGGCTGTGAAACTATCGGTTCTGATAAAACGGACTGCACGGTTATCTTTTCGGATTCCGGGGAATGTATTTTTTCTGAATTTTCCTGTACTACAGGTTCAAAAGTTCCTGCAACAACAGGCTGTTCATCCTCGGTTATCCCCACAGTACAGTATCCGTCCGCAAAAACATTTTTTATGTTTTTCCATTTGAAAACATTGCACTGTCCGTGATCGTTATTTCCTACTGCCCAGACTTTTCCGTCCGAACTGAGGGCAACAGCGTGATCTTTTCCGCTGACAATTTTTATTATACAAGTCCAGTAAGCTGCTTTAATTTTAATAACAGCGTCATTTCCAAGATACTCTACAGTTCCGTCGGTGCGAAGAACAAGAGCTCCTCCTTTGAAAAAAACTACATCCGTATTTACTTTGAAATATTTTTTATTCAAGAGATATTTTTCTTCATCAGTCATCTTTACAAGAGTACTGACGGTTATTTTTTCTGACAACTTTTTCACCCCGGAATAATTATTTTTTTGAACGGCTGCTGCCTGCTACCAGTATAGTACCATCGCTCTGAAGTCCTACCGTATGATAAGATCCTGCTGAAACAGCAATTATATTTTTCCATCCCTGCACATTGCATTGACCCTCATTATTATAGCCAACAGCTACTACAGAACCGTTTCTTTTCAGTCCCACCGTATGATAGTCTCCTGCCGAAACAGCAATAATATCGGACCATTCCCCGACATTGCATCTGTCCCTGTAATTATCGCCCACAGCAAGCACAGTACCGTCTCTTTTTACGCCGAAGGTATTGAACCTTCCTGCCGAGATACTGACAATATCCTTCCATTTTTCCACATTGCACTGTCCGGCATTATTATAGCCTGCGGCAACAACCGTTCCGTTATTTCTCAGACCTACAGTATGAAGATGACGTGCCGATATCATTCTTATATTTTTCCAGTCACCCACATCACACTGTCCGTCATTATTTCTGCCGACAGCTACAACCGTTCCGTTTCTTTTTAAACCGACCGTATGATAAAATCCTGCCGATACGGAAATTATATCTATCCAACCGTTTGTATCACACTGACCGCCTATATTATTTCCTGATGTTATTACAGTTCCGTTTTCTTTTAGTCCGACACTGCAGAAATTACCCGCTGCAACCTCACATATATTATTCCAGTTTCTGACATTAAGCTGTCCGTATTTATTATCCCCAAGTCCTGTCACAGTACCGTCACTATACACGAGCAGTGTGAAGTTTTCCCCGGCAGAAATACCGGTAACAGCTCTTGAAGGCGGTGCGGCAGGTGCCGGTACAGAAGGTGCTGCATTAACTTGTTTGCTTTCTCCCAGTTTTCCTGTAAAAACCACCGAATTATTTTTCAGCAATCCTATAGTAGAATAAGGACCTGCAAATACATCTCTCACATTTGTCCAGGCATCGACATTACATTGTCCGTGTTCATTGTCACCTATTGCTGCCACTTTTCCGTCAGCGGTCAGCATTGCAGCATGGTTTTTACCTGCTACGATCTTAACGATAATATCCAGTCCTTTCAGGCGGTGCCGTTTCTGCCCGTTATCTATAATATACTCTACAGTTCCGTCATCCTTCAGTAAAAGAGCACTCTCGCCGAAAAACACTGCTTCGGGGCGTATATTAAGACTGTTTTTAACCAGTTTCAGTATTTCTTCATCAGACAAATAATAAAGCGATTCAAAGACATCACCGTTCATATCTGCGCCTCCTCTCTTTTTCTTTTTTCACATATTCATTCATTATTATAATACCACAACAGCTTACCTTTTTCAATCACTATCAAATAAATTTCTGCCGGCAAGTGTAGGTTACAATATTTCCAGGTGTGATGAATAATGAATGTTGTCACTTCGTTCTGCCGATAGGGAAAATAGGGGAAATAAGGGGGTTTTGTTTAAAACTCCCTATTTTCCCTATTTTTTAGTAAAAATGGCTTGGTTATGCGATTTTTGGATAGGGAATTTTGTATTTCGATAGGGAATTTCAAGCAAAAAATAGGGAATTTCAATTGTGATTTCCCTATTTCATTAAACGATTGATTGTATATCAATATGATTATTAGTCATTAAAATATAGATATCAGCCGGCTTCGCAGCTCAAAGCGGATAGCTATTAGCTCAAAGCTTGGCGGCTCAGATTTTTTTCGCATAAAGCTATTTTTCATGTCGCTATAAGTTCGTCAAAGTCATCCTTGCGGATGACGGCTTTGCCGGTCGCAAAGCCAACCCCCATCAGTCACGGCTAACGCCGTGCCAGCTTCCCCGGCGGGGCAATGCTGTCAACCTAAGAGTTTATGATAATTTTTTGTTCATTGGATACTTGGA
>CACWRT010000075.1 GCA_902763365.1 uncultured Ruminococcus sp. | reverse complement strand
AGAGATTGAACCCGAATCAAACGGCTGGTACAAGGCTTCCTGCAATATTCCTGCGGCTTATATGGCTCACAAGATTCATGCCGAGGTATATATAGACGGCGAAAAGCTTGATGAAACCGACGATTACAGCGTACAGGATTATGTATCAGCTGTCCTTGAAGATCCGTCAAAGTTTGACAGCGACAAACCCGAGGAGCTTGCTGAGCTGGTCAAAGAGATGATCAACTACGGTAAGATGGCACAAGCTGTATTCTCCGGACAGATGGGCTCTCAGGCAGAATATAACGAGATCGAGGGCTATACAATGGCTGACGTAACAGCTGATATGATACAGAACGAGATAGACAAAAACCCTGCAAACATAGGTAAAACTGCTACAGATATTACAACTGTTAAGCCCGAGGTAGGCGCAGAATATTACACCAGCAGTCTTATCTTCCTGTCCGAGAGTACACTCAGACATTACTTTGTTGTTCCGAACGGTTCGGCTGATACGAGTATGTATGACGGGTGCAAGTCTGATCGCTTATGTTACGTTGAAAAGACCGGTATCTCCGCAAGTCAGCTTGACGATCTGCAGGAGTTCAAAGTAGGCGGCGTTACATTCTATTATTCAGCTCTTGACTACGCAAAGGCAGTTATCGGCAGCGACAAAATGAGTGCTGAGCAGAAGAATCTTGCAAAAGCACTCTTCCTCTACAACAGGGCTGCTAATAACTACTTCCCTATTGATCTCAGTACATTGGGCGGAAATTATGAGGCACAGGACGGCGACTGGTTTACAAACACACTCTCCGCCGACAAGGTGCTCACCGTTGCCGAAAATGCGACCATCACGCTTATAGATTCAGATATTACTTCACAAAGTGCCGGTGTCACTCCACTGGGCGATGCTACTATTATCATAAAGGGCGAAAATGTCGTCAGAGGCGGCACTTATAGTCCGGGTATTATTGCTGCTGCAGGTCATACCATTACTATTGACGGCACAGGCTCGCTGGAAACTTACGGCGGCTATTTGGGTGCCGGTATTGGCATCAGTCAAGGGGAATCCGGCGGTGAGATTGTCATTAACGGCGGTACGATCAAAGCAACCGGTAGTGGCAACGCTGCCGGTATCGGCGGCGGTCAACGCGGATCCGGCGGCGAAATTACCATCAACGGAGGTACAATCACGGCAGCCGGCGGCAATGCTGCTCCCGGTATTGGCTGCGGTACTGCCGGATCAGGCGGAAACATCACTATCAACGGCGGTAATATTACGGCTATAGGCAACGGCAACGGCGGAGCCGGTATCGGATGCTCTTATTCAGGAACCTACGGAAACATCACCATCAACGGCGGTACTGTTACAGCTTCCGGAGGATATGGATCTTCGGGTATCGGAGGTGGCTATAACGGAAAATGCGGAGACATCACTATCAACGGCGGTAATATTACGGCTACAGGAGGATATGGATCTTCGGGTATCGGATGCTCTTTATTAGGAAGATGCGGAAACATCATCATCAACGGCGATACTGTTACAGCTACCGCAGGACTAGGAGCTTCGGGTATCGGAGGTGGCTATAACGGAAGTTGCGGCGATATCACGATTAATAACACTGTTACAAAGGTTTCAGCACAAAGAGGAGGCTATAGTCCCTCTACCATAGGAAAAGGCTACGGCAGTTCTACCTGCGGCACCGTTACAATCGGCGGCAATGTGGTTACAACCGGTACTAGCCCCAACCCCTATGTCTATGAGCCGTAATTACAAAAGAAAAAAACCACAACGAAAAAAGTTGATCAGCATTGAATTTCAAAGGGAAAGATAAGGAACGAATTTACAACCAGAAACGGCGGGCGGCAGCGGTGCTGTCCGCCGATATTCATAACGAGGTAACGATATGAAAAATAAGTTTAAAATGATGCTGCTTGGTGTGCTGTGCATTATATGCCTGCAAGTGTCACTGACGGCTTATGCTTTTGATACGGCGACAGATCATGATTTTGAACTGCCTCTTTACCCTTTACCGGGAACTGAAAGCACATCGGTCACACCTGATGGCTCCCCCGCTGAACAGTCCTCAAAGGCAGCAGACAAAATAACATCGGACATCAGTAACCCCACCGCTTCAAGCTCAAAAACCACCGACAAATCAGATACAGAGGAAAAATCGGCTTCTTCCGGTAAAACCGAATCCTCATCCAAAAGCAGCAAAAATGATGGATCCTCAGCAATTCATTCGGACGGTGATTACATTGAATTGCCTGTTATTACAGCTGACGGCGAGCCGCTCGAAACAAGCAAATCAACATCAGCCGCCGACAATGAACCGTCTCGTGTATCGGAGCTGAGCAATGCTTCCGAAGGCTCTGACAAATCTGTATCATCGGGAAACAGCAGTGATACCCAAAAACAGGATACTTCTCTTTCGGGGGAAAACGATAGCTCCCGTGGGCAGACTGCCGCTTCTGCTGAAAATTCAGAAACCACGGAATCAAACGGCAGCGGCAATCTCCCGATAATCATTGCTGCAATATGCGGTACGGCTGTGATCGCGGCAGGAGCAGTGTTTGTTGTTATCAAGAAGACCGGAAAGTGATATGAAGTTGAAATCGTGCGTCCGCGGTTCATTTTCTGCTTCGAAATTGGCAAAACTGACTAAGAAAATGTTCCATTCCGGAACACTCCCTTGAGACAGTAAACATCATGTTGTAGGATTATGTCAGGCGGTTACACTTACCATAGTAAATGTTATAAAAATCCCACCTGTTATTCTGAGGAGCGAAGCGATGAAGGATCTTTGCGGTAATGTTACTTTTGTGAAAAAGATCCATCGCTTGCACTCGGAATGACAGTAGGGTATTATTCACGACAACGGTGATAATTGGTAAAAATGCTGATGTTATGGTGTGGCTTCTATTAAAAAATCAGCGAAATTCACAATAAAATGTTCCATTCTGGAACACCCCCTTGAGGCAGTGTGATTATTGTTATAAAATCAAATCAGAGCAGAGCAGTTGTATCTGAATGATGCTCGGATGCGGCATTGTGACGAAAGTAAGCCTTAAAAAAACCGCTTACACAGCGCAGACTTACTGCGTCTACTTTTATATTCAATCCGATATGAATAGCAGTATACACAGCGGGATAGTTATATTTCGCTTGTCAGGCTGTATTTTTCATATATGTACAAGCGACATCCCCCTGCTCCGTTTGTGCAGGATCCCGCCGCAGGGCGCGGCACTAATTTTTAATTTTTTTTGAGAGGAATGATGAACAAATGGCAAAAAAACAAAAAAAGCTTGTTAAAAAGCTTTTGGCAATCTCTCTCGCAGCGGCTATGGTCGCAGGCGGAGTTCCGGCAAGCGTCGGAGTGGCTCTGATAGGCAATACCGGTATTGTGGCTAATGCGGTGGCTACTACCGTTTCGAATGCCGATGATTTCTTGGCGGCAATAGCAAATGGCGGAGAAATTCAGTTAACCAATGATATTACGTTAACCCAAGCTGTTACAATCAGTAAAGCGTGTACAATTGATTTTAACGGCAGAACAATTACATTTGGCGGCAGCAGGGATGATAAGTTTAATTTGACCGTTAATGCAGCAACTACACTCAAAAACGGTATTCTTACTTCATCCTGCACTGATGACCCCCGTTTTCCTGTATTATACGTCAGTTCCGATACAGCGGTAGAAAACATGACGATTAGACAGCCCGCAAATAGGGGTGCCAGTCCTATGGTTGATGTAAAAAAGTCCATACTCACTATGACTGATTCGACAATTACCTATACTGGTTCCTCAACATATGCTACTCGTGGGATTAGGGTAAATGATTATGCAACTCTTCAGTTTTATGGGGACAATACAATCAATGGAAGTAATGACAACATATTTAATGGCTACTACAATGTCAGTTGTTATTTTTATCCCGGCACGCTTAAGATAAACAAATCATTATGGGATCCATATAAACAAACAAAGTTTTACTTCTGCGGTGGCTCAGTCACAAATACTACCAATGGTGCAGTATTTAATAATGTACCGACAAGCAACGTGATTCTTCAGAATAATGGCGATAAGTATGAACTGTATTCTGATAAAGACTACACAGTTTCGCTGACAGTCGAAGAAGCTGTAAATGCATCTGCTATCTATTCAAAGCGGAGTCCGAGAACACGTGAAGTTGATTTTTCCGGTTTAGGGGACGCAACAATTACTCTGACAGGTCGTGACAACGAAAACATTCCGCTTTCAGACGGTAAAGGTACTATTATTGAGGGCGGCAAGGTAACATCAAGTATACCTCTGAAGTTTACAGGCTCGGAAGTGACAGAGACTGTTGAAAACAACAGCTATATTTACACGATAAACAGTATTACCGGTGATACAGTTACTGTTAAGGGTGGCTATATTCAGGAAGGCGGCTACTGGGGAATTACCGCCGACGGTACACTGGAGATCTTCGGACAGATGCCGGATTCTATCCCTGCTGTTAATAATTCACCGTTTTATACCAGACGGAATGATATTAAAAAGATTGTAGCTCTCCCCGGTGCAAAAGCAGGTACTTCTCTTGAATATGTATTCTATGGGCTGAATAATGTTACCAGCATAGACCTTTCCAAGCTTGACACAAGCAACGTTACCAATATGGAAACTCTTTTTGAAAATTGTTCGAATGTCGAAACTATCGATGTCAGCACATGGGATACATCTAATGTAACAACTATGAAAGAATTGTTCCAAAGCTGCACTAAACTTAAATCAATTGATGTAAGCCGTTGGAATACTTCGTCTGTTACAAATATGGATTATCTTTTTAACACTTGTAGAGGACTTGAAACACTAAATGTCAGCGCATGGAATACGAGCAATGTTACTAAATTTACTCAACTTTTCAGTAATATGGATTCTCTCAAGACACTTGATATAGGCAGTTGGGATTTTGGAAAAGCAAATCTGAGTGATAATAGTATCTTTTGTATGTTTAGCTACGATAAAGCTCTGGAGTCTATCAGGCTTCCGGGTTCGGTTTCGGCAAATAATTTTATACCGTATAAATTTAGTTTCGATCAAAACCAAAGCCTGAAACAGATTACTTTTACAAGTGCTTATGATTTAACTACAGGTGCATTTATCCCGAATAAAGCGACTGATCGCTTTGCACAAGGCTGGTTTAATGAAGACGGTGAGATGGTTTCAGGCACAGGCGAGTATGCAGCAGTGAAGGGCGAAGCAGGCACTATAAGAAGAGTAAAGTGCAATATTGCCACTGCCACAATTACAGTAGGTGATCAGATCTACACAGGCGAAGCAACAGAGCCGGAAGTTACTGTTACTGACGGCACAAAAACGATTGTAAAAGATACAGACTATACCGTTGAATATGCTGATAATACCGATATCGGTACAGCTACCGTTACAGTGACAGGTATTGGCGAATGTGCAGGCAAACAGGAAGTTGAATATGATATTGCTGCTTCTCTTACTGTACCTGAAGATGTAACCGTAAGCGTTTACAAGGACAAGACAAATCTTGCGGACAAGATCGACGGCAAGGATGCTGTTAAGGAAGGCTATTACATAGTTTCCGACAAGCAGCTGACTTTCAATGACGAGAAGATCGACGCAAGAGAGTATAAGCCGGGCGCAAGCAACCACCCCTTCAAGAGTAATGACGAGCTTAAAGCAAAGTATTGCTACTATGTTCTTGGCTTGTCAGATAATGTTGTTGCAACACACAGCCACACATATAAAGTACAGACTGCTGACGATAAGCTGAATGTAAGGTGTGAGGGTGAACCCGGCGGCTATAAGACAGCTGCAGAGCTGACGATCGCCGAGGGCAACTATGAATACGGCGACAGAGTTGATATTGAGGGAAAAACATATGCAGTAGAAGAGTATGATGTAAAAGATACTGATGTTACATTTGGTAATATCTACTTCAAGAATACAACTAATGACTCAACCTCTACAACGTCTATGCCTACAGAGCTTGGCACCTACAGTGCCGAGATCGGTGCTATCTTCGATGGTACAAGATATTCTCTGTATAAGGAGTTTGAGATCGGTAAGAAGGATATATCAAAACTCGTTAAGGAGTCTGATCCCACAGCTGATAAGAACGACCATATTGAGGTTTCACTCAAGCCTGCCGAGGGTGCGGTAGTTCCCGGTTACACAGTAACATATAACGGAAAACAGTACACACCTGTTATCAAGCTTGTAAACTATGTTTACGACTATAATAATAAGCAATACAAAGAATCAGTGCTTGTTGAAGGAACTGACTATACTGCTGTTCTCACTCCTCAGACAAATGCAGGTCATTACACCGTAACGATCAATGCAAAGGAAAACAGCGTTAATTACAAGGGCACAGGCACATTCGACTGGGATATCACAAAGAGAAACTTTGCCGGTCTTTCCGCAGTTGACAGCCGTACTGCTGAACAGAAGGTTTATGACGGTCAGGCTATACAGGGCAGCGAGTTTACAGTTGAAGGTCTTGGCAATGACACTAACCCGGGTACAGAAAGCGGCAATACATTTACCTACAAGTGGTATAAGCTGAACCCCTCTTCAATTATTGAGGAAGACGATATTAACCTTATTCCGGCAGATGCTTTCACAGAGATCGGAAGCGCACCCAAGGATGCAGGTATCTATCGTGTAGATATCACTGTCAAGAACAATAACTATAACGATACGGCTGTTGCAAAGAACTTTGAGATCAAGCAGAGAACTATAACTATCACCCCGAGTGCAGAAAACAACATTACCTATGGTGAAACAGTTGGTAATTTAGCATGGACCGCATCAAATGAGGTAGAGGGTGAGGCTGTTCAGGCAAGAGATGTTGATCTTAAGGTCATTAAGGCAGAAGTCGAAAACAGCGATCCGACTTATGTTAAAAATGTAGAAATACTGAACGCAGGCGAGTATAAGTACGCTCTCGGACATGAAGATGTTCCGTCTAACGCAAACTACAAGCTTGCTCTTGCTGATAATGCTAAGCTGACTGTAAATAAGAAAGCTCTCACAAAGGATATGTTTAAGGTTTCTCCGACTAAACTGACTTATAACGGCTCACAGCAGACAGTAAATGTAACAGCTTCGGATAAAGTAGAGCTTGAAACTGATCCGTATGAATTGGTGATAGTGCCGCTTTCGATAGAGCGTATCAAAAACACCGACTGGGAAATCGTTGACAACTCCAACAAGGGTACAAATGCCGGCAACTACACCGTTAAGGTTAAGGCAACAGAAAACGGCAACTATTCAGGTGAGCTTACACTGGATAACAATGATCAGAAGTGGACAATCGAGGGCAAGGATATCAATTCCGGTTCTGATGATCCTGAAAATTCAATGTCTGTAGAAGCTCTCGACAAGACATATACAGGCGAGAATATTACAGAAACTGTTACCGTTAAGGACGGCACAAAAACGCTGACAATTGGTACAGATTACGAGATCATTACCGAGCCGGACGGCGATAAGTATACCGATGCGCAGAGCCTTACTCAGAAGAATGCCGGAACTTATACTTTCTATATCAAGGGTAAAGGAAACTACTCAGGCGAAAAGAAGGCAACATGGAAGATCAATCCTGCTGAGATCGAAAGCGTGAAGCTGACGGGCGGTACAAAGACCTATGACGGCAAGCCCGTTGCAGACAAAGACTTCCGTGTAACGATAAAGGGTCTTAAAGATGGCGATAATGCAAAGGATCTTACAAAGACCTTTGTATTCAAAGCAGATGGTACGTCAGTTGATAATCCCACAAATGCGGGCACATATACTGCTGAACTGACTGTATCTGACCCGAAGGGCAACTATGCGACAAAGACTGTTACATCTGATTTTGAGATCAAGCCGAGAGAAGTAGAGGTTTATCCGGCAGAGGGTCAGACCTTTGAATATGGCGCAGATATTACTGTTATCGAGGATGCAATCAACAACCTTGCTAATATCGAGCTTGAGCAGGCTGAGGAAGATTCTGCTACAGGTATCATTGCAGCCGATAATAATGCTGATACACTTACACTTATGTTCGGCGATAAGCCGTTCACAATAGCCGGAGCCGGCGACGGAAAGGTAAATGTAGGCTATTATGATATCGTTACTAAAGAGGATATGGATGTAATCGGCAATTATAAGCTGGTTTACGAATATCCCGTACAGGTAGAGGTAACAAAGGCAGCTCTGAAAGATGAGTGGTTCACACTTTACATCAGAGATGAGGATACAAACGAAAGTTCTGCTGCACCTTACAACAATGGTTATACATTCACCGGCAAGAAGATCATTGTTAAAGCAAACAACGGTCAGGCACTTGTTGAGGGTACAGATTACACTGTAAACGGCGATAAAGAGGTTTATCTGCCCGGCGAGTATACCATTGACATCAAGGGTAAGGGCAACTACACAGGTACAGTTAAAAAGACCTATAAGGTTGAACCTAACAAGGAGATCCATGCTAAAACGGTTGCTCCGGAATCAAGCTATAACCCTGAAACAAGTTCTTATGAATACGAATACACCTATGACGGCAACTCACCTGAGGTTTCTGTCACAGAAGTATCCGGTTCTGCTCCGCTTCCGGAACTCAGCAAGGTAACTTACAAGTACTGGCAGAAGGTTGGTCAGGATTGGGTAGAAATGATTGACGCTCCTGTAAATGCAGGCGACTATAAGGTACAGGGCGAAGTTACGGCAAAGGGCTATGAGATCGAAGTAGATGCTGCTGAATTCACCATTGCGCGCAAGAAGATCAACATCACAGTTGATTCTAAAGACCTCAAGGGTGTATATGGTCAGGAAACATTTACCGTTCCCTACACCTATGCCGATGATGCGATCATTGACAAGGATAAGGGTACAGTAACGATCACAGGCAATATCGTTGTTAATGTTGCAAACGGCGGTGCAGGCGAATATGAGCTTGATTACAGCGGCGTTACGATCAACAGCAATAACTATGAGCTTGTATTCCCGAACGGTTTGAAATTCAATCTCAGCAAGAAAGAGCTTGAAGACAGCAATATCGTATTTGACAGTGAAAATGTTGTTCTGCACGATATCGGAACATCAACTGCAAGCTTTAGAGTAGTAGTTGACGGCAAGACACTTGTTAAAGACGTAGACTACACTGTAGCCGGTACAACAGAAGCTGATGAAGCAGGCACATATAAGGTTCAGGTTCTCGGCAAGGGCAACTATGTAGGCTTTGCAGAAGCAAGCTGGACACTTGCAGACGATGCAGACGCAAGAGCAGCTGCACAGGCTGAGATCGCACAGAATGTAACAGTTGCGCTCGGTGATAATGTTTCAGCTAAGCTCAGCGGCGGCAAGAAGAGAGTTACAGCTACTGTCAATGCATCAGCAGGTGAAGGCTACACTATCACAAAGACAGGCTTTGTTTACATCCCGGCAGCAGATTATGTTGAGGGTCAGCTTGTGATCGGCGGCGAAGGCGTAACCAACGCAGGCAGAAACAATGCTGCAAGCTATACCTACGGCATGATAGACAATACAGGCACAGGCATCTATGCAAGAGGCTACGCAGTAGTAAACAATGGCGCATATGAGACTGTAGTTTATACAGACGCTCAGGAGCTTGTTTATGATGATCTTGTAAGATACACTGTAACAGTTGTAGGCGGTACTATTACCGGCACAGAAGATACGACCATCTCCTACACAGGCACAGAGGTAAAGACCAATAAGCCGATTGTAAGAGTGACTGCAGCTGATGCAGCAGAAGATCAGCAGTTCTATTGCTGGGAAAAGAATGGTGTAGTTGTTTCTTACAATGAGACATTCTCCTTCTACATGTCCGAAAAAGACACAACTGTAACAGCAGTTTATGTTGATGCGGATGAAGAAATTGAGAAGCAGGCTGCTACTTACATGGATTCAATTACTCCCAAAACAGATGTAAGTAAGATAGTGTTTGTAACTATGAGTAGTGTTCCTGACGATTGTACGATTCTTACATCGGGTCTTATCTTTACACTTGATGAAGCAGACGCAAATACTTTGAATAGTACAAACTATGCAGACGGTGTAAGAGGCAAAGCTTCTACAGCCCATAATTACAAATACACATGGACTAAGAAGTACACTGAAGGAGAAACTTATTATATCAGATCTTATGTTAAGTATCAGACCGCTGACAACGAGATCAAAGAAGTTTATGGCGATGTATACAAGGCTGACATAAATGGATTTGAAATAGTATAAGTTTTCAAGATGATGGAGGTGTTTACAATGAAATATACTGCGGTTGAAATGGATATCGTAGAATTCGATGTTGAAGATGTAATTACTGCATCTAAGGATATTGACGAAGGCTCAGAAGAAGAATAATAGTGTTACTATATTATTCTGATAGTCTTACTTCTTTGAATTTACAGAACGGCAGGCGGCTTAGGCTGCCTGCCGTTTTACCGTATCTGAAAAACAGAGGAGGCGGATTATGAAAGGCACGTATAAAATAGCCGAAAAAATAATAGAAATAATCTCTCTGCACGAAAAAGTGCATGAATACTGCAAAGACTACCGTTGTGAAGGGAAACCGGATATCACAGTGGTAACTTCTCAGGCGGATATCGACTATGAAAGGAAAAGATCAGCCAAAACAGATGCCGCTGAGGGAAGAACTCCCCTTGAATCGCCGGACGATTATCTGGAGGAGCTTGCTGTCTACCGCAAAATAGCGGAGAAAATGCCGGAATATGATACGTTTCTGTTTCACGGCTCGGCTGTTGCTGTTGACGGACAGACCTATCTGTTTACCGCAAAAAGCGGAACAGGCAAATCTACGCATACAAGACTATGGAGAAGGCTGCTGGGAGATCGTGCCGTAATGGTAAATGATGACAAGCCGCTGATCCGTGTAAATGACGGCAGTGTAACGATCTTCGGCACACCATATAACGGAAAACACCGTCTCGGCACAAATGTTGCTTTGCCTCTGAAAGCTGTATGCATTCTGGAACGTTCAAAGGAGAACCATATTAGTATGATAACCAAGGCGGAAGCCTATAATATGTTATTGCAGCAAAGCTACCGCCCGTCAGACAGTTCTGCCCTAGCAAAAACACTGATGCTCATTGATAAAATGGCTGATAATGTAGATTTCTGGCGGCTCGGCTGTAATATGGATATTTCTGCGGCAGAACTTTCCTATAATAAAATGAAAGGATAATAATTATGAAACTCAATAAGAACTTTTTAGTACACACCACAGGAGATGATACCGTTGTCGTTCCTACAAGCGATGCCGGTTTTTCAGGTGTTGTCAAGGGTAATGAAACTCTCGGAGCTATTCTCGATCTTTTGAGTAAGGATACCACTGAGGAAAATATTATTGAATCAATGCTGAAGGTATATGACGCGCCTCGTGAAATAATCGAAAGGGATGTAAAAACAGCTTTAAGGCGCTTGAAAGAGATCGGTGCGATAGATGAATAAGCTTCGCTATGAGGATTATATCGAACAAAATGGCAGTCTGACATACACGAATACAGGTGTCAGTATGCTGCCGCTGCTCCGTCAAGGCAAGGATATGTTTATTGTTTCCAAAAGAAACGGAAAACGCTTCAAACCGGGTGATGTTGTACTCTATCGCAGACCTCCGGATCATTATGTACTGCACAGAGTGGTAGAAGTTCGCAAGGATGATTATGTAATACTCGGTGATAATTGTGTTAATAAGGAATACGGTATAAAGGACGAGGATATTATCGCTGTAATGACTGGCTATATCCGTGGTGGCAAGGAACATACTGTTTCCGAGAAGGGATATCGGTTTTATTCCTTCGTATGGCTGCATACTATACCTATACGAATTGGATTTATGAAAGCTAAGATAAGATTGAAAAGTATCATAAAGAGAAAAAAACGATAATATGGCTGTAGGCTTTTCCTATCATTCTCATCTTACAAAATGACAGCATTAACAAAGATTGGTATTCCTGAGGTTTTTGGATAACATCAATGTTAGTATCAGGAAAGGCGAATATATATTAATCAGTATAAAATTTCAGGGTAGTATTTTGAGTAATAATCTCAGAGTACTGCCCTGTTTTCGTATTTATTAAACAATAAAGGGAAGGATTATTCTACAACTAAATATTAATCTGATAGTTGATATTTAGTTCGTCCAGAGGGATATATAGTATACTGTAAACGTTGCTGCTGCAAACTATAAATATATAAACTTCCGGAGGGAATCGTTATGGACGAGCTTATTATAACCAAAGAAAGAACAGATGAATTCAGAAACTATCTGAAACTTGAAGAAAAAAGCGATAACACCATCGAAAAGTATATGCGTGACATTAAAGCTTTCCGGCAGTATGCGGGAACACAGCCGGTAACAAAAGAGCTGGCAATAGCATATAAGGAAAAACTTCTGGCGGATGAGTATGCCGTTCGCAGCGTTAATTCTATGATCGCATCTTTGAACAGTTTTTTTACCTTTGCCGGATATGAGTATTTGAAGGTAAAGACCATTAAGGAACAGCGGCAGATTTTCTGTTCTGAGGAGAAGGAGCTTACGAGAGAGGAATATAATCGACTGTTATCTGCCGCTGAGAGTAAAGGCAACAAACGCCTTAACCTGATCTTGCAGACGATCTGCGGTACAGGTATTCGTGTAAGCGAATTAAAGTTCATTACAGTTGAAGCAGTCAAGAAAGGTGAAGCATTTGTTTTCTGTAAGGGTAAGCGCAGAAGTGTTTTTATTGTCAAAGCACTACAGAAAAAACTGCTCCGCTTTGCAGCGGAACAGAAAATTGAATCAGGTTGTATTTTTATTACACGCACAGGCAAGCCTTTGAGCAGGACGAATATCTGGAGAGATATGAAAAATTTGTGTAAAGATGCAAACGTCAATCCGGATAAAGTATTGCCGCACAATCTCCGTCACCTGTTTGCAAGGGTATTTTACGGCATTGAAAAGGATATTGCCAAACTTGCCGATATTCTCGGTCACAGCAGCATCAATACCACACGCATTTATATAATCTCAACCGGAACAGAACACCGTCAGCGTATGGAAAACATGAGACTTGTGATATAAAAAATGCCCTGCCGTAAAGCAGAGCAACATAATTGACATTATGTAATCAAAAAAATAAACCAATCGTAAAACCTAAACAATAATACATATTCATATTATCATTTTTTATCAAAAAAGTCAATACAGTTTTGTCGATGTTAATCGAAAATTATCAAAAAATAAAATATTTTGTTATACTGACATAACAAATTCAGCCCTGCCAATTGTTTTTTTAAAAACAGTTGATAGAGCATGAACTGTTATGTCTTTTTTTATCTGTTAAATAAACCTACACCATATCGAATGATTACATAATGTCAATTATGTTGCGTAACACAAAGCAAAAGAATAGGGAATTTTTTTAGTTTATGATATGCTGACAATTTTGGAAAGGAGGGATATCATGCTGGTATGTATAAATTGTGGAAGATCTTTTGAAAACGCTAAATATTGTATGTTTTGCGGGACTCTTCTCAGAAAAAAGATCGTTAACTATGAGACATCGGGAACATTACTCCGTTCAAATTTGAATCCGGAGAGTGTAAATCCAATTCTTTCGGCTTCTGTAAATAATGCTGTGCAGGAAGAGCAAAAAAAAACTGCTTTTTGTGCTTCAGCAGCGGACAGTATTGGATCCGTCGATGGTACTGCCCCGGATTTGCTATCTCAAGCTAATCAGCTTGATGGACATGATATCTACAGTTCCGAAAAAAATGACAGTATTATTTCAACTCCACATGGTGGTTTGGAATTGTCAAAGAATGATGATTCTTCTGAAATAAAGGATAAAATAGATTTAAAATCCGACTATGATATGCGGCGTTCTGAATCAGATAATGCTGACCTTGAGTCAAAATCATATGAGTCAGGATATGTTGATATGTCAAGTAAATTTGAATCCGAACAGCCGGAGGAAACCGACGATCAGCCAATAGAGGAAGATATCGGTTTTGATGATTTCATGACGAGAATGGACGGTTCAGCTTTATCGGATGAA
>CACWRT010000074.1 GCA_902763365.1 uncultured Ruminococcus sp. | reverse complement strand
AGAGAAGCCGAGTATGTTCGGCGGCAGAAAGAAAGAACCCGAGGTTAATACAACACCTCTTGAGCAAAGAGCAAATACATGGACCTGCCCGGACTGCGGTAAGGTAATGCCGAATTATGTAGGAACCTGCGGATGCGGAACTCCCAAGCCATTCAGCTTTGATGATACACCGCCTGCATTACAGCCTGATCCCCACGATGCGGCAGCAATGAAAGCAGCCGGCTCGGCATATCCCGATATGAAGGCAAAGTCCGAAGCTATGTCTGCTGCAAAGCCGGTATCAGCTCCGAAGGAGGATCTCCCCAGCGGATTCAGACACAGGAAGAGACATACCGAACCCGCCCCGACAGCTCCTTCGTCAAATGCAGACACGTGGACCTGTCCGAACTGCGGTAAAGTTATGCCTAAGTATATCAGTACCTGCGGATGCGGAACTCCTCAGCCGTTCGGTTTCGATGACGATAATTCATCAGTATCCGGTTCGTTTGGAATGCCCGCTGTAGGAAAAGACAGTTCCGCTGATGAAGACAACAGGATCATGGACGATAGTGAATTCACAAATGCCGCTCCTTCACTCCAATCCTACAGCCCTCAGACAGATGGTATCCATTCATCAAATTCATCTGATGAACCGGCAAGTATGCCTGTATTCGGATTTGACGATGCGCCGCCGCCGGCACCAATGAGATTTGACGATGCGCCGCCGCCGGCACCGATGAGATTTGATGATGCGCCGCCGCCGGCACCGATGAGATTTGACGACGCGCCGCCGCCGGCACCAATGAGATTTGACGACGCACCGCCGCCGGCACCGATGAGATTCAGTGACGCTCCTCCAGCCGCACCTGTACAGAAGAACGATAAAAAACATCTTTTTGGCAAGAAAGCGAAAGAAGCAGAAGTAATGCGTAAGGCAGAGGCAGCTGCACAGAACAGACCGGATGTTCCGGGTGCAGGAAGCACATGGACTTGTCCGAACTGCGGAAAAGTAATGCCTAAATATGTCGGAACCTGCGGATGCGGAGAACCCCAGCCCTTTGAGTTCTGATAGTTGAATTGTAGAAAACTTTAATGTAATAAACAGCTGCTGCGAGCGTGAAACTTGCAGCGGCTGTTTTTTGTATAGTTTGGTAATTTTGTTTTTTTGCCAAAATACAGAAAAGTAGTTGCAAAGATTTTTTAAATGGGGTAAAATTAAGGTAGTATAAAGTTAAGGTATATTGCCTTATGGTATGTTGTAAATTAAATGGAGGTGTTTATTTTGTACAGGTCAAGAAAATCAATATCAAGGGTATTATCGGTTATCTTTGCAGCATCATTCATTGTTTCTTCGGGAATCATTAATTCTAAGACGGTATCTGAGAACAGCTTGACTGTATTTGCAGCTGAAACTCAAATGGAAGAAACTCCGGAATCACTGGTCAACTATTCTCATGCGGATAAAAATGATTATTTTTTCGGTGAAACGATAAACGTTTACGGACAGACACAGGGTGGAACAGGTGATATTACATTTGCATATTACTATAAACCATCGGCAAAGGAAAGCTGGTCAAAAATAACGGAAGGATATGTGAAGGACGATAAGGTTTCCTTTGTTCCCAAAAACAAGGGTACATACGATGTGAAGGTTCAGGCTAAGGACAGCAATGATAAAGTTACCATCAAAATATTTTCGGTAAATGTAAGTGAAATCTCAGTTTTGAAGAATACGTCATCTATAAATGCAAAAAATCTTAAATTAGGCGAAACAGTAAGAATTGCCGCAAAGCGTTCGGGAGGAAAAGCTAAGTTCAGCTACGCTTTTTATTATAAAAGACGTACAAGCCCTTCATGGTATAAACTGGGAGAGGAATTCGGAGAAAAAACTACTGCTGCATTCCAGCCGATCTCCGCAGGAGTATTTGATATCAGGGTAGATATAAAAGATGCTTCGGGGCAGCTTGCATCAAAAAGCTTTACTGTATCAGCAAGTAACGGAGAGCTGACAAATGTTTCGGATATCAACAGATATCTGATAAAGGATCTGAATTCTCCGATAAGGATGTATGGAGTTGCTGCCGGAGGCAGCGGAGAATACAAATACGCCTACTATTATAAACGGTCTGTCAATACAAGATGGATTTCTGTAGGAACTAAGTTTGGTACACAGACAGAGGCAAGGTTCTATCCTGCCGCATATGCCGGATATGATGCGAGAATAGATGTTCAGGACGGAACAGGAAAGATCGTTACAAAAACATTCAGTATCAGTGCAGTTCAGAATGAACCGCTTGAAAACAATTCAGCATTAAATAAATCTGTTTTTGAAGTAGGAGAGAAAATAACTATAAGCGGTACTGCTTCGGGCGGAAATGCACCATATAAGTATACTTACAGGTTCAGAAGAAAAGGTGCGTCTGCATGGAAAACCATAGGATCGGAAGATACATCGTCGGTTAGTGCTGATATAACACCTGTTTCAGCGGGAGAGTTTGAATTTCAGATAACCGTAAAGGATTCTTCAAAAACGACTGTTGTAAAGGAACTCAGTGCATCTGTTTATAAGATAGAAAATTTGTCTGAGCTTGAAAGTGCAGTTGTGGGAGCAGGAGACAGCGTTACTGTCAAAGCCTCGGCTCAGGGCGGTCAGGGAGACTATCTGTATTCCTATTATTTACGTAAAAAAGGTGTTGAACAGTGGGATCAGATGGGCAACGGAATGACGGATGTCAGTGATTTTGTTTTTACTGCCTCGGAAGACGGAGAGTTTGAGATACTTGTCAAAGTGACAGACGGTTCGGGTCTTTCAGCAGATAAGGTACTTGAATTGAAGGTTTACCCCGAACTGAAAAATATTTCAGATATTAATAAGACTATCGTTGAGAAAGGCAAGCCTGTAATATTGTACGGTGCAGCTGAAGGCGGTACCGGTGAGTATACTTATGCTTATTTCTATATGAAGGCAGGGAACAATGACTGGTATTGGATAGGCAGCGATTACTCTGATAATCCTGAAGCTAAGTTGTCCCCAAGCTCTGTTTCTGTTTATTACTTTAAGGTTATAGTAAAGGATTCTTTGGGAAAAACAGCAGAAAAGATTTTTACTGTTACAGTGAAAGCTTCTTCAGGTGATGAACTTCCCATTGTACCTGCCATCTGATCATGAAGACATTGCTCGTCAAAAGATTAAGCTCAAAGCATATAGCTTGTGCCGTATGCTTTGAGCTTTTGTCATTTACAAATACTGAGTTTTAGTTTGTGGGCTGAGGAAGCTTTTTGATACCGAACATTTTTCTCAGAAAGAAGCTCCAGAATTTTGGATTATCAACAACTACAAATTTCATAAGAATACCTCCATTCAGCATCTGTGCCCGCAGCATGAAGTTGTTACCATAGCCGCTACAAGTATTATTACCGCCACAACAGCTACCCAGCTTTCGGGCAGAATGATACCTGCAAGCAACCCCAGTCCGAAGGATAAAGTACATTTACCGACATTTCGTCTTCTCATAATATCCTCCCGAGTTAAGCCTGATCGTCTCAGAAACCGGTCAGACATACACGAGTAAAAACTGAAATCGGATTTTGTCTGATAAATGAGAGAAACTTTCAGGCTGATAAGCTATGCTTTGAGCTATTTGTCTTTAGCTTGAAGCCGGACTTCTGCTTACATTAACATAGTATTCCATTATCCGTAAAGTGTTAACGATCCGATAGCTTCATATTTTATCAGCTGTTAAGAGTATCTGCCATATAGCTGCGAGCCTTTTTAGGCTTTTCGGGTTTGATTTTCTTTCCTCTGAGTTTTCTCGCCGCCCTTGCAATTTTTTTGTCATTATCGCAAAAAGCGGAGATAAGCTGTTCAAATTTTTCATCATCATCAATGCTGTTGAGCATAAGGTATGTTATTATACCCTTTGTATCAAGATCGCCCTGTGTATAAAGTGCAGAAAGTCCCTGAGAAATTTTTTCTATTTTCTTTTCATTAGCGGAGCTTATCATGGGACCAAACTTAGGTACGATTTTTTCTTCTGCAAAGGTAATACCTCTGAATTCATCATAGTGTGCCTTTTCATATGCGATCTCATCTTTAAGAACTGGGAAGTATGTTACCATTCTGTTTGCAAGGAAAAGCGGATCCACATTGGTTTCACCGTCTTTTTTGCGTTTTTTCTGTTTTTTGGCAGCTGAGGTCTGTTTAGGGCCTCTTATAGTATCTGCAAAATCGTCTCCTATGCTTTCTGCTTCTCTTGTTCCGTCGCTTTCAGGATCGAACAGCCATGTTGCTAGGGTTTTCCAGTCGTTGTCGGGAGTACCGTCTTCCACATCACAGCTTCGGAGAACTACCCTGTTATTGGAAGATGTATACACTATACTGTACGCAATTTCCCCTACGAAAAGAGCAGTAAGCTCGTTCTCGGACTGCGCAACATTTTCCCGTGTATAGCCCTTTGCGGTAAGCGGTCTGCCTGCCCTGTTTACGATAACTTCAAAAGCTTCATTAATATTCATATATATTTTATCTCCTTTAAATTTAGTATAGGAAGTGGGGAAGGGACACTGAATCCTTTCACTCAGTAAGCATATAGCTCATTATATCATCTAAAATACAAAATTACAACCCCAGCCGCCGCCAGCGTGACGCTGGACCCTAAACGCGCCGGCGAGCCGCCGGACCCTAAACGCGGGTATCGCTCCGCTTCGCATCCGCTCTGAACTCGCGGTTCATGCGGTACTGACCGCGTATCAGGCTTTTTAAGCGGCTCAATGACAAACAAAACAAATGTCAGCTATGAAAAATGAGATGCCAAGCTCTGAGCTCTGAGCTCTTAGCTTTGAGCTATGAACCCCGCGTATCAGGCTTCTTGAACAGCTCGTTTTTACCATTGATAATATTTTTGCCAACTATCCCGGCGAGCCGCCGGACCCTAAACGCGGGTATCGCTCCGCCGCTCCGCCCGGCGAGCCGCCGGTCCCTAAACGCGGGTATCGCTCCGCTTCGCATCCGCTCTGAACTTGCGGTTCATGCTGTACTGACCGCGTATCAGGCTTTTTAAGTGGCTCAATGACAAAAAACAAATGTTAGCTATGAAAAATGAGATGCCATGCTTTGAGCTTTGAACTAATAGCTTTGAACTGCGAAGCTGCTCTGAGCTGCGAAGCCTGCGTATCAGGCGTTTTTTGACTTTTGCGTTAAAGTTTTTGATGTGAAAAAAATAGATAATTTTGCGGGTCAAGGGGCTCAGCCCCTTGCGAGGTCCAGGGCGAGGAGCCCTGGACGTCGGAGACACAGAAAACAGAACTATCCCATGCGAGCGCAGTTCCCACGGCGAGCAGCCGAGATTTGAGCTTAATTCATTGAGCTGTTAGCTGCGAAGCCCGCTGTACAGGATAATGCTATTTTTATCATATCGTCAAAAGTAGTTTGTCTTTGTTCGGGTGTACAGGACTCACCTGTAAGAGGACAATCGGAAATAGTGCATATACAGAGAGCCTTTTTGCCGGCTCTTGCGGCATTATAATAAAGAGCGGCACTTTCCATTTCCGTTGCAAGAACTCCCATTTTTCTCCACTGAGCCAGAGTTCCGGATTCATCATAGAAAGTATCCGTACAAAGCAGAGTACCCACACGGGCATTTATACCGAGAGCCTTTGCACAGTCGTCTGCTTTTCTCAAAAGGCTGTAGTCGGCTGCTGCAACAGGACGGCAGGGAAGTCCAAATTGATCGGCATAGCTTGAATTTGTACAGCTTGCCAGTCCCAGAACAACATCCCTGAGGTGTACTTCTTCACTGATACCGCCTGCTGTACCGATGCGTATAATACTATCGACGTCATAGAAATTAAAAAGCTCATAAGAATATATCCCCATTGACGGCATACCCATTCCGCTTGCCATTATCGTCACCGGAATTCCTTTGTACTCTCCCGTGTAGGCGTACATTCCCCTGACTTCGTTAACAAGTTTTGCGTTATCGATAAAATTTTCGGCAATGTATTTTGCCCTGAGCGGATCTCCCGGCATAAGCACGGTTTTAGCGATCTCATGCTTTTCTGCATTGTTATGAGGTGTAGACATAAAATTCACTCTCCTTTTCTTTTGATCGGAAATTCTGCAAAGTATTCCCGGTTTATCTTATATACAACTGCATTGTCGCCCTCTCTGATCTGTGACCAGCTTGTACCTTTCCATCTTATTGACGGACAATACTGACTCTCCCTTTTTGACCACATACGTACAAGATTGCTGCCTTTAGAACCTTTGTATTTTTCAACTACAATACCGTCCCATACACCGTATTTTGAAAAGAAAAAATGAAAAAACTCTTTCAGTGCATAGAGTATAAGCACCGCAGGGACTATATAGGCATACAAGGGAGAATCCTTGATATACATCAGATATGCTATTCCTGCCGAAAGGAAAAGAGTTATACCTCCCATTACACCGCATGATATATGGTTATAGTGTTTAAGATATTTCAGTTCTATTTCATTCGGCTCACGATATGTAAGATGCCTCAGATAAGTTGTGTATTCTTTGTATCTGTTTTCATCCATTTTTAATTCTATGCTCCTTTTTTAGTTTATAGTTTTTTATAGATTATAATAAACTCTAACCTCGCAATAAAAATTCCGCTTTCCACATTATTAATAAAACCATTCTTTGACAAACCAGACTTCGGGAGCGGTGAATGTTTTTCCGTTGAGATAAGAAAGCTCTTCTGCGTCTGTAGTAAAATCAAAGCTGAGCTTATAGGAATAAAGGGCTTGCCATTTCTGACCATATTTTCGATTGATCTCATTTTTGCCGTACTTCCCGTCCCCGACAAGGGGATGTCCGATATATGCCATATGCGCTCTGATCTGATGAGTCCTGCCCGTAAGCAGGTCAACTTCAAGCAGACTCAGACCCTTGTTCTCGGCAATAACCTTGTATCTTGTTTTAATTGTTTTTGAATTTGCCGTAGGCTTTGGTGTAATATATACCCTGTTTTGTTTTTCATTCTTTTCCAGATAATCCGTCAGTAAAGCTTCCTTAGCTTTGAATTTGCCTACAGCGGCACACAGGTAATACTTGTGAAGCTCTCTGTCCCTGAGCTTTTGATTGAGTATCCTCAGTGCGGCAGCGGTTTTGGCGGCTATGACAATACCTCCTGTATTGCGGTCGATCCTGTTTACAAGTGCAGGCGCAAAGGAGTTTTCGTCCTTGGGATCATATTCTCCCTTGTCATAGAGATAATGCTGAACCCTGGCGATAAGGCTGTCAAAGTGGTAGTTTTCGTCGGGATGTACTATCAATCCGGGCTTTTTATTCAGCAGCATTATCTGATCGTCTTCGTAAATTATATCAAGCTTTATGGGTGCTTTCATGAAGTCGTAGGTTTCGGGCACGTCTTCAAAAAACTCGTCTTTAATATAGAAAGTAAGAATATCGCCTTCATTTATTCTTGTATCAATATCGCATTTCTTCCCGTTAAGCTTAATACATTTTTTCCGTATGTATTTGTACATCAGTGATTTAGGCATATTTTTAAATTTCTTGCTAAGAAATTTATCCAACCTTTGACCGCCGTCATTACGTCCAACTTCAAGTGTTCTCATTAAATACCACCATTATATTCATAATTTATCTTATGCTGATATATACATATATCAGCGTTTTCCAATCTGTAAAGAGGTGTCTGAAACAATCTGATCAAGTACCGGTTTTATCTGTTCATCGTTAAAGCCTTTTTGATCTATGTTTATAACATAACTCTTTACAGCCGGTATTTTAGTATTGATTATAGTATAGCACTTTTTTACTGCTTTGTGCATATTATCATGCAAATTTTTTCTGTAATGTAATAAGCATAATAAACTCAATCCAATATTTTCGGATTGACACCGGAAAATGCTGAGTAACAAGCGTAAACAGACAGTGTTTATTGCTGTTGATTCCAATTTATCATAAAAAGGGGACGGTGAGTTATTTGAGGTATAAAATAAGAATAATTGCGGCTGTTCTGTCTGTTGTTATTCTTGCTATTGGTATTGCGGCTGTTACTTTAGTGAACAATGATCTTCCACAGACAGAAAATCACGGACCTTCCCGTTCTTTATACGAAAATGAAAGCAGCTCCTATGATAACGGCTATACCGATTCGGGATCATCTGAAAAAGGCTTTATAAAAGGTGCGTGGATACCCTATATGAGTCTTGATCTTAAAGGCACGGACAGAAGTGAAAAAGCAGCTCTTGATAAATTATCTCAGCTGTTTGATAAGGTGAAAAAAGACGGCTGCAATACGGTGCTTATTCACGTAAGACCGTTCGGAGATGCACTTTACAAAAGCAAAATATTTCCTGCTTCCCATGTAATAAGCGGAGAGCAGGGAAAAAATGTTTCTTATGATTTTCTTTCTATTGCGGTAAAAACTGCGAAAGAAAGAGGGCTGAAAATACATGCGTGGATAAATCCGCTCAGAGTATGCACAAGCAGTACGCCGCAGTCTTTATCAGATGATAACCCTTATGTAAAATGGCAGAATGATAATGATACCGACAATGACCGTTACTGTTTCAAAAGCGGAGATAATGTATATTATGATCCTGCTTATCCCGAAGTAAGAAAGCTCATTGTTGACGGGGTGAGAGAGATCGTAAGGAATTATGATGTTGACGGAGTTGTGATTGACGATTATTTTTACCCTGAAAATGACATAAAATGCGACAGCTATGAATATGATATGTATTGCAAGTCCGCAGGACTTACATATCTGTCACAGATAAACTGGAGAAAGGGTAATATCAATTCGCTTGTCAGTTCAATTTATAGCGCAGTGCATTTTGAGAAAAAGGGCTGCCTGTTCGGTATATCCCCCCAATGCAATATGGAAAATGATGAAAAAATATCAGCCGATATTTCATCGTGGGCTGCTGTGAAGGGCTATGCGGATTATATTTCTCCTCAGATATATGTAAGTGAATATCATCCGGTCCTGCCCTTTGAAAAGTCGCTGAGACAGTGGAGAGAGCTTGTCACACAGTCGGGAATAAAGCTTTATATAAGCCTTGCACTCTATAAGGATGGAACAGATGCTGATGAGGGAACATGGCTGAAAAAGAAAACCAATATTCCCGATCAGATAAAGCTTTGCGAAAAATACAAGACTGACGGAGTAATACTTTATTCGTACTGAAAGGGTGGTCGCTATAAATTTAATAGTGAAATTCAGCGGAGAATATGAAGAGTTTATCTCTCAGCTTGTGGATACAGGTGTTTTTGGCAGCGAGGATCTGGGCAGCGGGTATGCGGTACTTGATATTGAAAGAGAATATATCGACAGATTGTACAGTTATCCTGTTGTTGAGGATATTGAATTGCCAAGAGATACCTATATAAATGATTTCAGAGCAGCGGAATATAACTGTCCCTCCGCGCCGGAATTTCGTTCGAGGCAGTTTGGCGGACAGGGCGTATTGGTCGGGATCATTGATACGGGAGTGGATTATACAAATCCTGAATTCAGGCATCCCGACGGCAGTACAAGAATTAAATATTTCTGGGATCAGACGGCGGAGGGAACTCCCCCCGGGGGATTCCTGTCCGGAGCAGAATATACTTCTGAAATGATAGACAATGCGCTTGTATCCTCAGACCCGTTATCTGTTATTCCCAAGACTGATACATCAGGTCACGGAACAGCTGTAGCAGGTATAGCAGCCGGGAATAATATCGGACGTGCTTTTGAGTCTGAACTTATTGCTGTCAGGGTGGGACGTCAGAGCAGCGAACAGGCAACTACCATACAGCTTATGAGGGGACTTTATTATATTATCAAAAAGGCTTTTATGCTGAAAATGCCTGTATCAATAAATATCAGTTATGGCATGAATGAAGGATCTCACAGGGGAGATTCACTTTTTGAAAAATATATTACTGATGTAGGGCGGATATGGAAAACCTGTATTACAGTCCCCACAGGCAACGAGGGCAGTGCCGGTCATCATTATGAAGGGCAGCTTGTCAGCGGTGAAAGCCTTGATATAGGATTTTTTACAGCTCCGGCTATAAGAAGCTTTTATCTTTCTATATGGAAGGATTTTACCGATCCGGTGACCTATGAGCTTATTTTGCCTGACGGAAAAAGTACCGGAATACTCGGCAGAATTAATAATAATATAAGAGTCACAGCTGACGGAATGAGTATTTCGGCTTTCTACGGTCAGCCTTCCCGAAGGAGTGTTTTTCAGGAGGTATTCTACGATATCCGTCCCGATTCACTGAATATCCCGGCGGGACTCTGGACACTGAGAGTCAAAGCTGAAAATATAGTAAACGGTCATTTCGATATATGGCTTCCCACAACGGAACAGGTGACTCTGAGAACATTTTTTACCGATCCTTCGGATAATCTTACCATGACTATACCTTCAACTGCGCCATATGTTATAAAAGTTGCGGGATTTGACAAGAGAACAAATTCTGCGGCATTGTTTTCCGGTTTGGGTACGGAATATCCTATAAACATCTATCCTGATATTGCGGCGTCAGCAATAAATGTATCTGCGCCCACTCTATCAGGAGGTATCGGAAGCTTTACAGGTACAAGCTTTGCCTCACCTCTTGCTGCGGGTATTGCTGCTCAACTGATGCAGTGGGGGATAGTATGCGGAAACTCCCCCTTTATGTACGGTGAAAAGCTTCGGGCACAGCTGCATTTTCTTGCTTCCCGCATTGACGGACGTCTGTATCCTGATACTTCCATAGGCTACGGAATACTTTATTAGAATTTGGAATGTGGAATTAATGGCAGTTGAGTTTTTTCTTCTTCGGGTTATTATTCACCGCAAAGCTGAATGGAAATCTGTACACTCGTATGGGGTTATCCATATAATGTGAGCAATGGCAGAATTTGTGTGTTGAAATTACAATTTTGTAACGTTATAATAAAAGCGTAAGGAAACTTACATTATGGTTTATAGTAAACAGTTTAAATTGCCGTCTATAATCTAAATGCTATAAACTAAAAATAAAAAAAGGGGTTTTTAAAATGAAAAGATTTATTCGTGTTTTAACGGCAGCTGTTTGTGCTTCGGTTTTTGCGGCAGGAGGAATAGTATCTGCAAATGCAGCAGAATGTGATATGGGATGTCTGCCCGCAGGATGTCTTTCGGGAGTGTGTGTTGTAACACCGGACGGATGCAGTAAAATTGATCTCGGTGATCTGAAAAATAATTCATCCTTTTGCACAGATGGCAAGTGCTTTAATGTATCGGGATGTAATTGTACATTGTCTGAACTGCTTTCAAGGTATGGTATAGTTCCCGACAGTGAACGCTGCGCCGACTGCGGCGAAACAGAACAAGTTCCGTCCGAGCAACCGTCTGCTCCGGTACAGGAGAGTATACCGGCTGTCATTCCTTCTCTGAATCCTGAGGAGAACAATACTCCTTCCGCAGAACCGGCGGAAATACAGTCCGGTATATCTCAGTACGAAAAAGAGGTTGCGGATATAGTTAACCGCTATCGTGCGCAGTACGGACTGAAGCCTGTTGTTCTGAGCGAGGAATTATCAAAGGTTGCAAGACTGAAGTCTGCCGATATGAAAGAAAAGGGTTATTTCAGTCATACATCCCCGACCTATGGAAGTCCTTTTGAAATGATGAAAGCATTTGGCATTAATTACCGTAAAGCAGGTGAAAACATTGCTATGGGTCAGAAAACACCTGAGCAGGTAATGACTGCTTGGATGAATTCCGAAGGTCACAGGGCTAATATTCTTGATCCGGATTTCACTGTCATTGGAGTTGGCTATGTATCTGACGGCAGCTACTGGACACAGATGTTTATCAGTGAATGATAAGGGAAGAATATATAAAATAAAAGATGAGCCGCCCGAAAAATTCTGATACACCGGCGGCACACCAAATTGTCATCCTGAGAGTTGGCGAAGGTTCTTTTAAGGAAGGTTTAAAGATTCTTCGTTTTACTTCTCAGGATGATTTTTTTATTTGAAAACTCTGAACTATAAACTATAAACAAAAAATTAAAAAAGGATGATACTGATGGAACTTGAAGAGTTTGTAAGCTTGCCGGATACTGTAGATTTTCAGGCGATAGCGTCCGACAGATTTTTGAAATATGCAGCACAAAGACCGTATATATATCTTGGGACAAGACTGGCGAATGATTATATTGTTGCATATACGAATGAAAGATATATTGACGAAATATACCGTGAGCTTGGTTCGGACATGCTGACGTTTATGCCAAAGATAATGTCGCCTGTGGATTCCGCAAGCAATGAAGCAGCAGGGATAACTCGCGTATTGGGTCAGCCGTTTCTTGATCTCAGCGGTCAGGGTGTAATAGTTGGTCTTATTGATACAGGGATTGATTATACGAGTGACGCTTTTAAATTTGAAGACGGTTCTTCAAAGATAATGGGACTGTGGGATCAGACCATTGACGGCACCAGGGAGGAAGGCATATATTTCGGTTCAACATACAGTCGGGAGGATATAAACAGGGCGCTGGAATCGTCAGTCCCACTTTCGGTTATCCCAAGCATTGACGAGGACGGGCATGGAACCTTTATGGCTTCTGTTGCGGCAGGAAACACGGGGGATAATTATATAGGTGCGGCGCCGAGAGCAGAGATAATTGCAGTCAAACTGAGACGCGCAAGACAGTATTATATTGACCATTATCTTCTTCCGCAGGACAACATGAATTTGTATGAAAGCACGGATTTTTTGCTGGGTATAAAATATATATTGGATCAGACGAGGGTTTACAATATGCCGGTTGTTATCATGATCGGAATGGGCAGCAATACGGCGGCACATGACGGAAACACACTTTTCGAGGATTATATTTCATTTGTATCGGAGAGGGCAGGATGCGCATTTGTATGCGCGGCAGGGAATGAAGCCAATGCCCGTCACCATACAGCCGGAAATGTCAGACGAGGCGGCAGTGACAGGATAAATATTAAAGTTGGCAGACAGGGCGTTTCCTTTGGTACGATAATATTTACTCCTGCATTTGATAAGATCTCGGTCAGTGTTTCATCGCCCTCAGGGGAGATAATGGCAAGAAAGCCCTTTCGTGCAGGACAGGAGTATACAGAAAGGCTTATCTTAGAGAAAACGTCTATAATCCTTCGTTATTCCGCAAGCGATAACAATACTATCTGGGTAGGTCTTGAAAATGCGACTGAGGGTATATGGGAGATCACATTATACGGTGACAGTATTGTAAGCGGAAACTATCAGGCATGGCTGCCCATAAGCGGGCAGGTTGACAGTTCGGTAGAATTTCTGCGGCCTGTATCGGAATATACAATTGTTTATCCTGCTACTGCGATAAAAACCATGACCTGCGGTGCATATAACAGCTTTGACGGAAGTCTGCTGATAGCTTCCTCCTGGGGGCCCACAAGACTCGGAAAACCTGCGCCGGACTTTGTTGCCCCGGGTGTACAGGTAGGCGGTATATATCCCGAAGGTGTGGGGACGATGACTGGAACAAGTGTATCCGCAGCAGTCACGGCAGGTGCCAGTGCGCTTATGCTTGAATGGGGCATACTCAATCAGAACATGGCGAATATGAATGGTGAAGTTATAAAAAATCTTTTCATAGGCGGAGCTTCCCGTGACAGCAATATGATCTATCCGAACGATAAATGGGGTTACGGAAAGCTGGACCTTTACGGCACATTTGAATACCTTATCAACAGAACTAATTAATCAGGAGTGAGGAATTGGAAGTTATGCAAGAAAAAGCGTAATAATGCGAATAAAATACGAAATTTGAACAAGTACTGCATTGCACATTGTACATTGCACATTTAATAGAGGTGGTTATGTAATGAGTAACGGTAGAATCAGAGTATCGGTATTTTCTCCTACTATCGGCAGACCGGAAGTCGGAGCGGCTGTTACCATCAGGAACAGCGGCGGAGAAATAGTATTTGCCGGAACGACAGACAATGAGGGAAAGCTGCCGTCTGTAACAGTATCTGCGCCGCCCGAGAGTATTTCGCTTACACCGCCTGTACCCGGCGAAGAAAATGAATTGCCGTTCAGTGAGCTTGACGTTACAGCAGTCGGAGAGGGCGGCGAAGTATCGGAGATAAGAGGAGTTCAGATCTACAGCGGAACAGAAGCGCTTCTGCCTGTAATACTGCCGGGACAGAGTGATGATATAGACATACCTGCGCCGGCAATAATGGGCGGATCTGCTGAAAAAATACCTGAAGAGGAAGTAAAGGCTCTTCCTTTTCCCGAGGGTACATCCGTGCTTCCCCAGCCTGTTATTCCCGAGATCATTATAGTTCATGACGGAGTGCCGTCTGACAGGGATGCAAAGAATTATTATGTAAGATTTGCGGATTATATCAAAAATGTTGCAAGCTCGGAGATTTTCGCCACATGGCCGAGAGAAGCCCTGAAGGCTAATATACTTGCAATAATATCATTTACTCTGAACCGTGTATATACAGAATGGTACAGAGGAAAGGGATTTGATTTCACGATAACAAATTCAACGGCATATGACCAGTCGTTCATTTACGGAAGGAATGTATTTTCCGAGGTATCGGATATAGTTGATGAGATATTCAACATATATATAGCCCGCCAGGGAATGGAACAGCCGTTGTTTGCTCAGTATTGTGACGGTATAAGGGTAAACAGAAGCGGCTGGCTCAGCCAGTGGGGGTCAAAGGAGCTTGCCGACAGGGGATATTCCGCACTGCGTATACTCCAGAGCTTTTACGGCAGAGATATAGAGCTGCGCACAGCCGATAAGGTAGAGGGAATACCCGTATCTTTTTCGGGAACTTTGCGAGAAGGTTCAAGGGGAGAAAACGTCAGGGTCATCCAGCGGCAGCTGAACAGGATCTCAGAGAATTTTCCGCTTATCGGGAAGCTGTCCGTTGACGGCATATATGGACCTAAAACTGCCGCTTCTGTCAGAACCTTTCAGCAAATCTTCAATATGCCGCAAAGCGGAATTGTCGATTTTGCAACATGGTACAGGATCTCGGATATCTATGTTGCCGTCGCAGGACTTGCGGATTAATTTGGAGTTAGGAGTTAGGAATTAGGAATTATATCGGCTCAAATTATTTTTGCTATAGGTCAATTCCTTTGCCGCTGTTACTTTTCTTTTTTTGTCGTTGACGTTCGGAGTGACGGTAGATACTATATACTGATATCTTGAGAATAAGGAAATATTGTAAACTGCCCAAAATCGAAAATTGCAACAAAAAAAGACCGCTTTCCATTCTTCAGGAAGGTGGTCTTAAAGTGTATCATTGATGTTTTCTTTGTACATGATGCGGATACGCAGATCAGAAAGCCCTAGGACATAATCGGCAGAAATATCAAGTGCCCTGCATATTTCTATCAGTGTGCCAATTTTCATTTCATCCTCACCGGATTCATAGCGGCTGTACTGCGATTGTTTCATATTCAGTAATGCGCAGACATCCTTCTGCTTCATATTCCGCATAAGTCTTACTTCTTTAAGCCTTGGTAAATAGTACATAAAAATCATTCCTGCTATTGTAGATATAAACAATTTTACAATACAATCTAAATATTATATTGATATTTTAACCTAAAGGTTATATAATAGTATGTGAAAATTTAAGCACTACTGTTACTAAATGATAAATGTTAAAGTCTATCACATTTGAGCAACGGTTGAATTTTTTTAAAGAGGATGATTTTAAATGTCTTTACAGAAAGCTGAGTGTACAAGTTGTGGTTCTACCCTTATAGTTGATAATAAACTTAAAGCTGCTATATGTGAATATTGTGGTTCGGCATATATAGTCGAAGAAGCTATAAATAAATATTATTATAATTATAACTACAATTATAATTTTACTAACAATATTACAGCTGACAATGTAATTGTGACCGGTAAAGGAGATGCTGAGAAAGAGCGGTTGCTTAAAAATGCTAAAACAAATGAAGGACTTGGTGAATACGGTAAAGCAAAACAAATATATACGCTGATAACAGATGATTATCCTGGTGATTACAGAGGGTGGCTGGGATTGGCTTTGTTAATTAGTAAAAATAATACCAAAACTGATATTACTAAGTATGAATATGATAAAGTATGTGATTATATGAAAAAGGTTTTTATTTGTGTTCCATCGGATAAAAAAGACGAGATTCGCAGACAATGGGATGATTATAAGAATAAACGTTCTGATAATATAAATCGTATTAAAAAAGAACTGGATGATTTGATTAATAAAGAAAAACATTTAACTGATCTTATTAACATTCACATGAGTAAGTCTGAAGAATACTATAAGCGATTAAATGGGATAAATAAAAAGGGAAATGATATAAAAAAAACTTATGGTGTATTTTTTGGATTAATTTACTTGTTATTTTTGTCTGTAATTATTTTTGGAATTGTAAAACTGTTTTCGGGTGATTGGAGATTTATTGTTTATGGTTTGATTGCTATTTTTGGTTTATTTATAATTGGCTCAATTTATGAAAAAGTATCAAGTGGATTTATAAATAAAAAGTATGTAAAGTATTCATCGTTACGTGAAAGTGAAAGTAATAAAATAGACGATCTTAAGCAGGAAAAAAGTATTTTACAAGACAAGATAAAAACTATAAATAACAAATATTTTTAATATATGATTCAATTCATTTTGTAAATTTCCGACCCGTATCCTCTAAAACGGATGCGGGTCGGTTTGTGTGTGTGAAAATGATAGAAATACAACATCTGATATACATATCATTATTCATTATTCATTAATATCCCCGCTTGTCTAAAAATATATAAAATAGAAGGAAAATGGATGTATTTTTGTGAAGCAGAGCAGAACAGTTCACTTGAATATAAAATAAAACTGTGCTATAATGAATTAGTTTACAGTTTATAGTTAAAGTAATAGATCATATTGTGAATGGAGTCGGAATATGAGGGATAATAATGAAAAGAACAGAGATATAATCGCAGGGCGAAACCCTGTTACCGAAGCACTCCGCTCGGACAGACCTATAGAATGTCTGTATGTAGCCAAAGGAGAACTGAGCGGGTCGGTAAAAGTTATAGCTGCCCTTGCAAAGGAAAAAAAGATACCTATAAAAGAAACAGACAGAAAAAAGCTTGACTATATGACAGGCGGAGCTGCCCATCAGGGAGTGGCTGCCGCAGCGTCAATAAAAGAGTATGCAAGCGTTGATGATATATTTAAGCTTGCCGCAGACCGAGGAGAAAAGCCGTTCATTATAGTACTTGACGAGATAGAGGATCCCCACAACCTGGGGGCGATCATCCGTACAGCTGAATGTGCGGGCGCTCACGGAATAATTATTCCCAAGCGAAGATCAGCTTCTCTTAACTCCACCGTTGGAAAGTCAAGTGCCGGTGCATATGAATATGTGCCCGTTGCAAGAGTTACAAATATTGTTTCCGCAATAGAAGAACTGAAAGAAAGAGGCTGCTGGGTATACGGCGCAGATATGGACGGTCAGACCTATTGCAGCTGTGATCTCAGGGGCGCTTCTGCTCTTGTAATCGGCTCTGAGGGCAGGGGACTGGGCAGACTTGTAAGAGAAAAATGTGACGCAATACTTTCCCTGCCGATGAAGGGCAGGATCAATTCTCTTAATGCTTCTGTTGCAGCAGGAGTGCTTATGTATGAGTTTTCAAGACAAAGATCAGGCTTAAAAGCCGTACAGGAGGTGCAGTGATGCCGCAAAATGATAATATCAGACCCGATGAAGATGAGAATTCTTTATCCGGAAATATAGAAGATACAACGGATTTTCCGAGCGAGTCTGAAGATGATGAAACGATAGGTTCGGAAATTGCTGACGAGCCCACCGGAGATCATTCTTCCCTGTACGAAGAGGAAGAGGAAAATTATGAAGAAGGTCCTTCTGCCCCTGAAAAAATAAAAAATGGCATAAAGTCGGTTTTTGACCGTGTAGTAAAAATACTGATGGTTCCCGAGGACAGTGACTCTTTGCTTGAAGATGATGACGAAGACGAAATAGGAGATATTTTCTCAAAGAAATTCAGCTTTCTTGAAAGAAAAACCGATAAGAATAAAGACTCTCGGGAAGCTTCGGAAACTGTACGGAATGTGTCGGAACCCGTTCAGGATGTAACCGATGCTGCGCAGGATGACCCGTCTTCCGTAACTGATGAAGAAAGTAAGAATGACGTTCCTGAAATAAAGACCGGAAAGGCAGATTCCTCTGAAAAAACAGAAGATGAAGGAGTCCCTGCATCAAAGACCGGCAAAGTAAAAGAGAATGTTACGCTGCCTGTCAGTGAGATCCCGAAGGAAAAGACAAGAGCTGAAAAGCCTCATAAAAAGAGAACAGCACCGATTCCGAAAGAAAAGCCCGCAAATCGTCCGGGCGTGCTTGCATCTGCATCTTTATATACGATGCCCGAAAATGAGAGTGTACATAAGAAGGAGAAGCCGAAAAAAACCGAAAAGGAAGAAACGCCCCCGTTATTGAATACACCTGTGGAGCATATTGCTTCTGAGGCAGCTGAGAGTTCTCCTGCCGAGAAAAAGACCGCAGTAAAGCCTTCGGCACGTGATCCGCACCGCTCCGAGATAACGCTTGATGATATTATGAAAGCCAAGAATTCTGCGGAAAAGGGGAATGTTAAGGTTTATGGTAAAACCATAGTTCAGGAAACTCCGCCGGTAAATAAGGAAACGGAAGTTCCGATTTTTGTGAAAAAGAATAAATCGGTTCATGGAAGAGCTAATGCGGGAAAAGATCGGAAAAATGACAGAAAGATAAGCAACGACAGCTTTGATTTTTCTGCATTGTCGTACGGCGAGGGTTCTGAGTCCGGAACGAAGACATCCGCTCCTGTTAAGAATCCGAGAGCGCAGGAGCTTTCCCACGAGCTGCCGAAACCGAGCGAGCCCGTTAAGCAGCCGAGAGTGCAGGAGCTTTCCCACGAGCCGCCGAAACCGAGCGAGCCTGTTAAGCAGCCGAGAGCGCAGGAGCTTTCTCACGAGCCGCCGAAACCGAGCGAGCCTGTGAAACAGCCGAGAGTGCAGGAGCTTTCCCATGAGCCGCCGAAACCGAGCGAACCCGTGAAACAGCCGAGAGTGCAGGAGCTTTCCCACGAGCCGCCGAAACCGAGCGAGCCTGTTAAACGGCCGAGAGCGCAGGAGCTTTCCCATGAGCCGCCGAAACCGAGCGAGCCTGTGAAACAGCCGAGAGCGCAGGAGCTTTCCCATGAGCCGCCGAAACCGAGCGAGCACGTTAAGCAGCCGAGAGCGCAGGAGCTTTCTCACGAGCCGCCGAAACCGAGCGAGCCTGTGAAACAGCCGAGAGCGCAGGAGCTTTCCCATGAGCCGCCGAAACCGAGCGAGC
>CACWRT010000073.1 GCA_902763365.1 uncultured Ruminococcus sp. | reverse complement strand
TTAAAAAGCCTGATACGCGGGCAGTAAATCCTGAGCGGCGAGTTCAGAGCGGATGCGAAGCGTAGCGATACCCGCGTTTAGGGTCCGGCGGCTCGCCGGTTATTGTAAAATTATAGTTGGCAAAAATATTATCAATGGTAAAAAATGAGTTGCTCAAGAAGCTTGATACGCGGGCAGTAAAGCCTGAGTGGCGAGTTCAGAGCGGATGCGAAGCGGAGCGATACCCGCGTTTAGGGTCCGGCGGCTCGCCGGCGCCGGCGCCGGAAAAAAGGGGGTTGTAATGTATAGTAAAAGTATGATATAATAATGTGGTATTTTTATAGTGATCTCAAAAATAACTGCATAATTTGCGGGGCAGAGTGTCGGATACTTTGGACAGCGAAGGATTAAAAACAGAACTTTCAATGTACTTTTAAATTGGATCGCTATATTCAGGTTATAGTTGGATAAAAGTTGAACAGTTTCGCTGTATTATGACATCGAAAGAAGAAAAAGTATGATTTGCGATGCTGTGAACTGTAAACTATTCACTATAAACCATTATCTATTCACTAAAAAAGGGTGGTAAACAAATGTATTGGGTAAACGAATCTGTATTTTATCATATCTATCCGCTTGGATTTTGCGGCGCGCCGAGAATCAATGACGGCAATCTTGTGCACAGACTTGATAAGGTGAAGGATTTTATTCCTCACCTTAAAGAAATGCACGTTAATGCAGTTTATTTCGGGCCTGTATTTATGTCTACAACACACGGATATGATACAAACGATTATTATAATATAGACAACCGTCTCGGAGATAATGAAAGCTTTGCGCAGATTTGTGAAGAGCTTCATGAAAACGGCATAAAGGTAGTACTTGACGGTGTGTTCAATCATGTCGGACGCGGTTTCTGGGCATTCAGGGATGTTCAGGAGAAAAAACAGGGTTCTCCGTATTGTTCATGGTTTCAGAACCTGAATTTCGGCGGGAACAGCCCTTGGGGGGATCCGTTCTGGTATGAAGGCTGGGAAGGCAACTATGACCTTGTAAAGCTGAATTTACGTCATCCCGATGTTAAAAAGCATATTTTTGATGCAGTTTCAATGTGGATGGATAAGTTCGGCATAGATGGTCTGCGTCTTGATGTTGCGTATTGTATGGATCAGGATTTCCTCAGGGAACTGAAATATTTCTGCAAAAATAAGAGATCCGATTTCTGGCTTATGGGCGAGATCATTCACGGGGATTATGCAAGACTTGCCAATCCTGACCTGCTTGATTCCTGTACAAACTATGAGTGCTATAAGGGTATATATTCCTCTCATAACGATCACAACTATTTTGAGATAGCTCACTCTCTCAATCGTCAGTTTGCAAACGGCGGTATTTATCACAATATATACACTTATAATTTTGTCGACAATCATGATGTAAACCGTATTGCAAGTACTGTAAGAGAAGCGGAAAATATTAAAAACTGTTTCACGGTAGAATATTTCATGCCCGGTGTTCCTTCTGTTTATTACGGCAGTGAGTGGGGAATAAAGGGTCAGAAAAACAATACGGATCATGACTATCCGCTGCGTCCGTGTGTAGAGATCTCGGATATCGAGGACAACGACCTGTATCGTCATGTGTGCAGGCTTGGCGCAGTAAGAAGAAAGTATAAGGCGCTTAAATACGGCAGCTTTGAAAATACTGTTATTCGTAACGAACAGCTTGTATTCAAACGTAAATTTGAGGATGAAACTGTCTATATAGCTGTAAACCTTTCGGGAAATGACTTTGATCTCGGATTTAATACAGACGGCGGTGTAAAGCTCTATGATGTATTTGACGGAAAAACTGTATTCGATGTAAACGGATGCTACGCTAATATAACTATTCCTGCCCACGGCACAAGAGTACTTGTTCTTACGGGGGGAGAAGCACCTGAATATCCCGATAACGGCAAGGAAGAAACGGCTGATGATAATGTAATTGATAATGATGACAATGAAATAAAGCCGTTGCCCGAGATAGGCGCTAAGGGTCTGTACCGTCACTTCAAAGGCGGCATATATGAATTTATATGTATTGCAAAGGATACAGAAACCTCCGAGGAATTTGTTATCTATAAGGAGGCAGGTACAGAAGGCAGGGTATGGTCAAGACCTGTTTCTATATTCTACCAGTATGTAGACGTTGACGGCAAACAAACCCCAAGATTTGAGTTAATTAACAATTGATTATTAAATTATGAAGGCGGTCGTGGTTTATAGTTTAACTATAAACTGTAAATTATAAACTAAAACAGGAGAGCTTGAAATGATATATAATAATGTGCTTGAAGCGATGGGACATACGCCTATGATCAGGCTGAACATAATAAATAAGCCCGGAAATGCCGAGATACTCGTGAAATTTGAGGGACTGAACGTGGGCGGTTCAATAAAGACAAGGACTGCCTATAATATGATCAGAAATGCCGAAAAAGAAGGCAGGATCACACCCGATACAATAATAGTGGAACCCACAAGCGGCAACCAGGGAATCGGTCTTGCTCTTGTAGGAGCTGTAAGAGGATATAAGACTATAATAATAATGCCTGATTCGGTAAGTGAAGAACGCAGAAAGCTTGTAAATCATTATGGCGCTGAGGTCATACTTATACATGATGACGGCGATATAGGCAAGTGTATACAGAAATGTCTTGACACTGCTCTTGAGATGGCCGCAAATGACCCGAAGGTTTTTGTTCCCCAGCAGTTCGAGAATGAAAACAATACCTTTGCGCATAAGTATTTTACTGCTCTTGAAATACTTGAACAGACAGCGGGTAAGATAGACGGATTCTGTTCGGGAATTGGCACAGGAGGCACTATAACGGGTATAGGTGAAACGCTTAAAAAACAGTACCCCGATATAGAAATATGGGCGGTAGAGCCTGAACACGCAGCTATACTTGCAGGAGGCACTGTTGGTACTCATCTGCAGATGGGTATAGGCGACGGTATAATTCCTTCGATCCTCAACATCGAGATATACGATCACATACACATTGTTACAGATGAGGATGCGATCAATACTGCTAAACAGCTTGCATCTATGGAAGGTATAATGTGCGGTATTTCAAGCGGCACAAATGTAGCAGCTGCACTGAAGCTTGCAGAAAAATTAGGTGAGGGAAAAACTGTAGTTACAATTCTACCAGACACAGCCGAAAGATACTTCTCAACACCGCTTTTTAATTCATAATTAATGACTTTCCGTCATTTTGATCATTGATATGACATATGGAAAAAGTTAAGTTCGGTCATCAGTCATACTTCGCGTAAGCTGTGGTTGACTGATGGCCGAACTGTATATCATAAGCTTTTTAGATATGTAATTAGCCGGAGCTGATACCAAATACCTGACTGCAATAATTCCACATTCCATACTAAAAAAGCGGGAGCGCCCCCGATTGAGAGAAGGGCGTTCCCGCTTTTTTATGAAGCCTTTTTGGAAGACTCCTGTTTGCTTTCTTCAGAGGAAGATTGTTTTGAAGATTCTTCTTTGCTTTCTTCGGAAGAAGACTGTTTTGAGGATTCCTGTTTGCTTTCCTCGGCAGAGGACTGATTTGAAGATTCCTGCTTGCTTGTTTCGGAAGTCTGTTTAGAAGATTCCTGCTTTGAAGATTCAGGCTTAGAGGATTCCTGTGAAGCACTGAAATCAGCTTCATGCTTATAATCATTAAGTTTTGATGTAACTACATTAGCAAAAAGATCGTCATAATCCTTGTAGCCTTTATAGCTGCGGTAAACCTTTTCGGGAGAAACACTGTCATAAGGTCTGTCAATATCATTGATATCAACTGAATATGAGCCGTCGCCATTTTTTGCTACATCATTGAACTTGCAGTAGGTCCAGTAAGAATATGTTACTGTTTTTTTATCATAATCCTTTACTTTTACTGTAACCAGATAGATAAGATAGAACATATGGTTGCGTTCACTGCCGTAGCTGCCCTTATCGGCTTTGCCTTCCTTGAGATTAAGGAGAAGTATGCCCTGGAAGGAAAGCTTTGAAATAGATTCGTCGGAAGAAGAGATTTCGGATTTGATAAGATCTTCACTTTCATTCTTCATCTTTGTAAGCTCTGCCTCGGGGAGATCAGCGATTGCTGTAACATATTCGGGCAGACCGCTTACGGTATATTCTTTCTTTGTAGATGCAGGTTTTTTCTCATATTCTGTCCTGCAATATTCATTGATATCGTCGCCGTAGGGCGCTGAAACCGTAACAACGATCTTATCGCCGTTTTTAAGGCCCTCACTCTTGTCCATTTCATACTTGAGGTAGTAATTTCCTTCATTGGAAAGACTTGCTTTACCGTTGGGAGAGTATCCATCAAATTCGATCTTTATATCGCTGAAGGGATCGAATGATTCCATATCGCCAAGTCCGCTTACTTTGAAATCCTTGCCTGTAGTTGAAGGAACAGAACCAATATTGCTTACACAATACTTAGCCAGATCATCTCCGTACGGAGCAGAAACAGTAACGTGAACGGTATCGCCGTTTTTGAGACCTTCAGTCTTATCAAAGATATAGTTGAGCTGATAGTTGCTGTTCTCTATCTCGGGATGTCCGTTTCCGTCATAGCCTGTATATTTTATACTGAAACCGCTGAACGGGTCAAACTGACCGACAGTTTCAAGATCTGCAACGGTGTACTCTGTTTCTGAAATATCAATTTCAACCTTGACAGCTTTTTCCAGATATTCTTTTGTTGCCGAAAGGTTCCACGTAAGCTTTACCTTATCACCGTTTGAAAGATCAGATGTTTTATCAAAGTCCATACCATATTTTACAGAACTAAGTACGACGTTTGCGGGGTCGGAAGTATAATCGAAATAATAGCTGGAGATATCTGAAGATATATTGTTATATTTGAGTTTGCCGTCCCAATCCTCATGAAACTTTTCGGAATCGAAGTTATAGTCAAGCTTTCCGTAACCGTTATATCCGCTGAATTCAACCTCAACGTAATCCGACAGATTTATCTTAGGTGTAGCATTTGCTATGATCACAATGATTACTATAAGCACGACCAGTGCTGCCGCTGCCGCGCCTATTATGATCATTAATTTTTTATCAAGCGGCTTTTTTACAGCTGTTACAGTACCGGTGGGAACAGAGGGAAGAGGTGCGGGAGTCTGTATCTGTGGAGCAGGTGTATCCGATGAAACAGACGCAACAGCGGCTGCCGTAGGTAAATCAGATACTGACGGAGCGGTCGGTACAGAAGAAGGAGCTGAGCCCACTTTAGTGCCGCACTTTGGACAGAATTTAGCGCCCGGTTTCAGAGTATTGCCGCAGGAGCATACTGTTTGTGACGGAGAATCAGCATTTGCTTCGGGTGCTGCCGATTCTTGTTTTTCACCGACTTTAGTGCCGCATTTCGGACAGAATTTAGCGCCCGGTTTGAGAAGGTTTCCGCATTGGCAGGTCAGAGCTTGAGGAACTGCTGCCGGTGCAGACGGAGCGATAGTAGGTGTTTCGTCTGCTGCAACGGTCTTTTCCTGTTTTGGTTCTTCCTTTTGCAGTTTATTTTCCTTCGGCTTTTCACCAACCTTGTTTCCGCACTTGGGGCAGAATTTAGCGCCGGGCTTGAGAACATTTCCGCATGAGCAGATTTCTCCGATGTTTACGGAACGGTTATTTTCGTCATTCTTCTCTTCTCTTATTTCCGGCTTGACGGGTTCAGCTGGCGGTTCAGCCTTTACGGAGTCCGGAACAGGAGGGACGGACTTGACAGGTTCAGGCATTTTAGCTTCTGTTTTTTCCTTTGCAGCAGGTTCCGAAGGTGCAGACGATTCAACCTTTTTACCGCATAAATTACAGAATTTAGCACCTGCTTTAAGTTTGTTTCCGCATGAGCAGACTATTTCATCAGGATTCTGAGCCGGGGTGACTTTATTTCCGCATGACGCGCAGAATTTGGCTCCCGGTTTCAAAGGCGCAGCGCAGACAGGGCATTTATTTTCCGCAGGCTGTTTTTTTAGAAATTGTTCATTTTCTTCAGGCAGCAGTTCTATTTTGCTGCCGCAGGCAGGACAGAATTTTATTCCGTCTTTGATATCTGTACCGCAATTTTTACAGATCACAGTTATTCCTCCAGTACATAATGATTTATATGGTCTTTTTCTTATAAAAACTACATATTGTATAAGTATGTATCAGAAAAGATCATTATAGAATACATTATATAATCATAAAAACTTTGAGTCAACGAAAAATACAGAATTTTAACTTTTTATGCTAAAATTTGGAATTACTGTTAAAGATGCTGTAAAAATAAAAAAACCTCATGGAAATTTTACCGATAAGTATAGCCAATCATAAGCTAAGTGTGCTATAATTGAATACAAGGCAGTTTCGCAGCTAAAAACTCATAGCACAGAGCTGTAGCAGTTCAGAGCGAAGCGATACCCGCGTTCAGGAGCCGGCTAAAAGCATTCAGCAATAAAAAAATTCAAGCTTTTAACTTTCAGCTTCAGGCTAAAAAAGCTACTACAAGGAGAATGATGAAAATGGTAAAATTATTGGAATTACTCGGCAGAAATGCTGATTTTACATTGGCGGAGCTTTCCGCAATGCTGGGAAAGAGTGAAGAAGAAGTTGAAAAAGAAATAGCTGCATATAAAGAGCAGGGAATTATTAAAGGAAAGAAAACTATAATTGACTGGGGCAGAGTTCCGGATGCAGAGGTAAGGGCTATCATTGAGCTTAAAGTTACGCCAAAGCCGGAAACAGGCTTTGATGAAACTGCCGAAATAGTTATGTCCTATGATAATGTAGAGAGCGTATACCTTGCAGCGTCCTCACGTTATGATCTTATTGCGCTTGTTAAGGGCAGTACGATACAGGAGATCGCTGAGTTTGTATCAAAGCGTTTGTCTACACTTGAAAATGTAATAGGCACAGCCACAAGCTTTGTGCTCAATACATACAAGCAGGATAATGCTGTTTTCGGAGGAAATGAAGAGGAAGAAGAACAAAGGAGCATGATATTGTGATGGATTATTCACGGCTATTAAATAATAAGGTACAGGCTCTGAAGCCTTCGGGAATAAGGCGGTTCTTTGATATTGCAAACGAGATGGATCACGTTATTTCCCTGAGTATAGGCGAGCCTGATTTTACTACTCCGTGGCACGTGCGCCAGGAAGGTATAGAATCACTCAGAAGAGGAAAAACATGGTATTCCCCGAACAGAGGCTTTGCTGAACTGAGGGATCAGATTTCAAATTATTATGCAAGGCGTTTTAATGTTGAATATAATCCCGAAACGGAGATACTGGTATCTGTAGGCGGTTCGGAAGCTATTGATCTTTGCATAAGGGCAGTCGTACAGGAGGGGGACGAGGTGCTTATACCTCAGCCGTCGTTTGTCTGTTATGAGCCAATGACTATAATGGCAGACGGAAAGCCTGTTATAATACAGACAAAAGCAGAAAATCAGTTTCGCCTTACTGCGGCAGAGCTTGAGGCTGCTATTACTCCGAGGACAAAGCTGCTTATACTTCCGTTCCCGAACAATCCTACAGGCGGAGTAATGAGGAGAGAGCATCTCGAAGAAATAGCAAAGGTCATAGAAAAACATGACCTGCTTGTACTTTCAGATGAGATATACGGCGAGCTTACCTATGGAAAAGAGCGTCATGTAAGTTTTGCAGATATAAAGAATATGAGGGAACGCACTATCGTAGTAAGCGGCTTTTCAAAGGCGTATGCTATGACAGGCTGGCGTTTGGGTTATGCGCTGGGCCCGGAACCTGTAATAACACAGATGACAAAGCTTCATCAGTATGCTATAATGAGCGCGCCGACAATGGCACAATATGCTGCTATAGAAGCGCTTAAACACGGTGACGCTGATATTGAAAGAATGAGAGAAGAATATGATATGAGAAGACGTCTTATTGTTGACGGATTCAATAAAATAGGTCTTTCATGCTTTGAACCCGAGGGCGCATTCTATTGTTTCCCCAGTATACAGGCATCGGGAAAAACAAGTGAACAGTTCTGTGAGGAACTTATTTATGACCAGCACGTTGCTATTGTACCGGGTACAGCATTCGGAGATTGCGGTGAAGGCTTTGCAAGAGTATCTTATTCATATTCAATGAAGCATATAAAGGAAGCGCTTGAGCGTATAGAAAGATTTATAAATAAATAAGCTCCGAAGATAAAAAAGAGAGGTCGGATAGAAATGAAAATGACGGTGCAGTCGCCCGCCAAGATCAATTTGTTTCTTGATATTACAGGGAAGAGAAGCGACGGTTATCATCTTATCAATACAGTGATGCAGTCTGTATCGCTGTATGACGATATAACAGTTTCTGTCGACAAAGACAGCAGCGGTATTTTTCTTTCGTGCAGCAGGGAAGATATACCTTGTGACAGCAGCAATACAGCGTATAAGGCTTGTGAAAAATTTTTTGAATATACAGAGCAAGAGCCTTTTGAGGTAAATATAAGGATAAAGAAGAGGATACCCTCGGGCGCAGGAATGGCGGGCGGCAGTACTGATGCCGCAGCAGTTCTTTATTGTCTGAACGAACTGACTGATGCAGGTTTGTCAAAGGATGAGCTTGCACAGATCGGCGAGCAGGTGGGCGCTGATGTTCCGTTTTGTGTATACGGCGGGACTATGTCCGCAGGGGGTATCGGTACTATATTAAGTCCGTTACCGGATATGCCTGATTGTGAGATAGTAGTCGTAATGCCCGATTTCAGGATTTCTACAAAAGAAGCCTATGAAAGGTCGGACAGTGTCGGTTATGATGATCCCAAGAACATGGATGAGATAATAAATGCTGTTTGCAGCGGAAACATTCGTGCGGCAGGCAGGGGGCTGTATAATAAGTTTGAAGAGGTTGCGGACATTCCCGAAATTGGTGAGATCAAGTCGGTTATGAATGACTGCGGTGCCCTTGGTTCGATCATGACAGGCAGCGGTTCGGCAGTTTATGGCATATTTGACGATGAGAATAAAGCATCCGGCTGCAAGGATAGGCTGAAAGAAAAGTATAGCGATGTATTTGTAGTAAATCCTGTTCAGGGCGGACCTTCTCCGATACAGCACGGAGGCTTTATTTGGTTCACTTCACAATAGAAAGATACAAATTTTGATTCATTGAAGTCTTCGTAAGAAAAAAGTGTTGTAAGGTATAATCGGGATCGACGGCTTACCGCTGAAATAAAGCGTCTATCCATTCCACTATTTTAAATCTGATGATATACTTGTCACTTTCGGTGACAATATCGGTTTCGTTTTTGTTAAGGACGGAACCGATATTTTTTTCTGCTGACGGCACACAAACGGCGGGATAAAGAACGCACCACCAGTTATGTCCTTCACCGCTGCCGATGGTTATTCGCACAGCGTCATATTCTCCGGCAGGAAGAGTAAAGTCGCTGTATGTTCTTGTATCAAAATGCATTTTAGTGACACAGGCTTTTACAGTGTAGTCATATCCGTTTGATCTTATGACTTCGGAAGCTTTTTTTTCAATTTGGGTAATATGGTTTTTAGCGGAGTTTACAGCATCTTCCTTGTTTTTGCATTGTGCGAACATTTCGTCGGTATATCTTACTATTTCATCACGGACTTTAAGTTTCAGCGACTGATCCTCTTTGCTGTCGGAATTTGCAAGAATATGAAATCTCAGTATCCTGTCGTCTATATCGTCACAGGCAGCACAGAAACCGGTCATTGAAAGCAGACCGCATATTATCACCCCGCATGAGAGCGCCCGCAGGGCAAGCTTTATATTTATCGGACTTATAACATTATCTCTTACCTTACATCCGATTGATTTGATTTTATCAAATACTTTCATAAATTTTCCCCTCACTTCAGAATTTTAGTTATTGAACTGTCCGTAACCTGACGAACATCATTGCCTTTCTCTTTCAAAAGTATTGACCGACTTTTCCATTTTATTCATCTCTCCGGCAGCTCGTCGAACGTAAGACTGTAAATAAAACTATTGACAAGCATAGTAAAACATGGTATATTAAACTTGTATTAATTGAGGTAATACAATCGAACATTGAAATTCAGCAGTTGTGAAAGGAGGTATATTCGTGTTCAGTACATTCAGTATCAATTATCGGAGTCGTGAGCCTATGTACCAGCAGATATATAACGAGGTGATCAAGGAAATTTCACTTGGACTGCTGATACCCCACGAAAAACTGGCTACAGTTCGGGAGCTTGCAACAAATCTTGGAATAAACCCGAATACTGTATCAAAGGCGTATCAGCTTCTTGAGCAAAACGGTTTCATCTACTCAGCGGTAGGTAAAGGGAGCTTTGTCAGCGACCGTACCGATAAGCTTTCGGGACTTAAAGAAAAAGCTCTTACCGATCTGAAAAAAGATCTGAAAGCAGCATATGACATTGGTGTTGAATATGCAGAAGTTGAGAACATCACGAAAGAAATATTTTACGGAGGTGGCGATGAGTAATGCTGGAAATTAAGAATGTTACAAAGAGGTTCGGAGAAAAAACTGCCATTGAGGATCTGTCATTTACGATCCCCGATGCGTCCGTATTCGGACTTATCGGTTCAAACGGTTCGGGCAAATCAACTTTGCTCAGGATCATATCGGGTGTATACAGTCCTGACGGAGGAAGTGTTGAAATTGACGGTGAAAGTACATTTGAAGCGCCTGCTGTAAAAGAAAAGTGCTTTTTCATTTCCGATAATCCGTTTTTTTATAATAATTCAACCGTTGAAAGCATGGCGGGTTTATACAGGGAATTGTATTCAACATGGGATGAAGGAAAATTCATTAAGCTATGCGGAATGTTCCCGATCGGTACAAAAGACAGGATAATAAATATGTCAAAGGGAATGCAGCGTCAGGCTGCACTGATGATAGCCTTATCGGTATGTCCCAAGTATATATTGCTTGATGAGATATTTGACGGGCTTGATCCTGTAGTTCGTCAGCTTATCAAAAAGCTTATAATGGAGCTTGTGGCGGAGAACGGTACGACAGTTATTATCGCTTCGCATAATCTCAGAGAACTTGAAGATGTATGTGATCATGTAGGACTTATACACAAAGGCGGCATTGTCATGGAGAAGGATCTTGACGAGGCTAAATTGGGTATACATCGTGTTCAGGTTGTATTTGAAAAAGAAGTGGGCGAAGGAGTATTCAATGAGCTTAATATTGTAAGCTCCCGCAGGCAAGGAAAAATGCTTACTCTGACAATAAAGGGTGACGGCAAGGTGATAGAGGACAGTATCAGGGAGATGAATCCTGTTTATATGGAGATGCTGCCGTTGACTCTTGAAGAAGTATTTATAAGTGAAATGGAGGCGGTGGGTTATGACATCAACAATATCCTCGAATAAAAAGAATTTCAAAAAGCTGTTTAAATGGGCTTTAAGCAGAAATAAAGCGATCATTATTGTGTATTCGATATTGATGGCGATTGGTATAGTTATAGATCTGTATGTGATGATAATGATATCCGGGTTAAGAAGTGCAACAGATCAATCAGTCAATGCCTATGGAATGATTGGATATTTTTCCATAACCATGGCGCAGATCGGAGCATTGCTGTTTACGCTGATCTCGGCAGTAAATACATTTTCCTTCCTGCATAATAAAAGAAGTACTGATATGTTTGGCGCTTTGCCTGTGACAAGGGGAACAATGTACTTATCACACCTTCTTGGCGGTATTACAGCTGTAGCATCACCGTTTGTGATAGGATCGTTTATAGTAATGGGGTTTACTTGCAGATCGACAGAATACTTTTTTGCAGAGCTTTGCTTTATACTTTTCGGTATAATGGGTATAGCTGCGTCGTATAGTTTCACTGCTCTTATAGCCTACTGCTGCGGAACAGGAAGGGACACAACTATCATTACTATCGGCGCAAATGCTATCTATAGCGGAGTTATAGTTTTATTCTTTGGCGCGGCTTCCTCGATGCTGCCCGGTGTATCATTTGACAGTGCTTTTTATACTCCCATAATGACTCTTTTTGCGCCATATATGTTTTCTATATTTTTAGAAATATACTATTCCGGAGGTCAGACTACAGCTATGTGGATGACCATAATATGGGATATTATATTTACGGCAGGAATGATATTTATCGGTATGCGAGCGGCAAGAACACGCAAGGCAGAAACAGCTCAGAATGATTTCAATGTAAAGTGGCTGCCTGTTGTAATAAAGGCAGGCATATCGGTTCTTTGCGGAGGACTTGCAGGTTTGGGAACAGCTTCCGCATCTGAAGCAGGGTACAGCAATATGTTTATATTTGCATTCTGGTATATAATGATTGGCTTTGCAGCATTCTTTATACTGCATCTGATTTTTCAGAGAGGGCTTAAAGGAAAATTCCTTCCTTCACTTATAGTGTACTGTTGTACTACTGTGGGAACACTTGGAATTATTTTCGGACTGACAACGGGACTAGGTATTGACACATATGTACCTGCTGCGGGAAATGTCAGCAGTGTAAGCATCGGGAATACAGAGTTCAAAGAATACGAAAATATTGAAACGATAACGCAAATACATAAGATCATAGCGGAAGGCATACCGAATCAGTACCAAAGACCGTATTTCTTAGGACATAGTTATACAGATGAGTATTATTACGGTGACTCCGAAACGTGGGACGGTACATTCAACGAAAAATATCCTTTGACCACCCATGTTGACTTTAATCTGACATATAGGAAGATAATAGGTATAAGTACTGTCAGATGCTATTACATCACTCCCGGCAACGTAAATTATTATGATTGTGGTAAGATAGAGGAGCTGCTGAAAAAGCTTTACAATTCTGAAGAATATAAAAAAATGCGGAGTAGTGTACTGTGGGAAGCAGACGGAGCAAAAATAAACGGAATGGCTCCGAAAAGCGCAGAACTGAGTATAATTTCCCCGTACAGTCTTGATCCGGAGTATGGATACGGCTATGATTATGATGAAACAAGTACGGTAAAGCTAAGTACTGATGAGAAATTTATCAGCGGTTTGTACAAAGCACTGAGGGAAGATATTCTCGCAGATAAAGAATACTATAAAAACTATGTCGGTGAACATTATTCCTTTGATACATTTGACGGTGATGATTATATGAGGCTGACAGTATACTATCCGGGCAGAGTATTAAACTACTCGCATGATCCCGGGATCGTATCAGAATATTATTCCGGTTCCAATTATTTTAATTTAAGAATACCGTATGCGTATAAAAATACCGTAAAATATCTTGAAGACAATGGAGTGAACACAGGAAGAAGTAAAAACATCGGCCGTGCGGATAGAAATGTAATAATCGATAACGGCAGCACTCTGCTGTATGGTCAGACGTAAGTTTATTTTATAACATAATTTCAAAACAAAAGCATCTCCCCCAGGAACACACATTACAAACGGTGTTCCGGGGGAGATGTTTGTTACAATACAGAGAAGAAAATAATTATAAACCGACTATATGCGATGATGTCAGTAAAATACGGAACTATTCTCATTCCCATTCGATAGTTGCAGAAGGCTTTGGTGTCAGGTCAAAGAGTACACGGTTGACATTGGGAACTTCTGCGGTAATACGAGCGGTAATATGCTGGAGAAGGCTGAAAGGTACATCCTCAACTGTTGCAGTCATAGCATCTTTGGTGTTGACCGCACGGATGATTACGGGGTAAGCAAATGTACGTTTGCCGTCCTTTACGCCTACAGATCTGAAATCAGGCACTGCGGTGAAATACTGCCATACTTTTCCTTCAAGTCCGTTTTTAGCGAATTCATCACGCAGAATTGCGTCGGACTCTCTTACGGCTTCAAGACGATCTCTTGTTATAGCTCCGAGGCAGCGTACTCCAAGACCCGGACCGGGGAAGGGCTGGCGGTATACCATATTATCCGGCAGACCAAGGGCCTTACCGACAACTCTTACCTCGTCTTTGAACAGGAGCTTCAGTGGTTCAACAAGTTCAAATTTAAGATCTTCGGGCAATCCGCCTACATTATGGTGAGCCTTTACTCCGTCACTTTCAAGAATATCGGGGTAGATAGTACCCTGAGCGAGGAATTCAATTCCGTCAAGCTTTCTTGCTTCTTCTTCAAATACACGAATAAATTCTGCGCCGATTATTTTTCTTTTCTTTTCGGGTTCTGCAACGCCTGCTAACTTATCGAGAAAACGGTCAACGGCATCAACGTATACAAGGTTAGCATTCATCTGATTTCTGAATACTTCAACGACCTGTTCAGGTTCGCCCTTTCTGAGAAGTCCGTGATTGACGTGTACACATACAAGCTGCTGTCCTACTGCCTTTATAAGCAGTGCTGCCACTACCGAGCTGTCTACTCCGCCTGACAGTGCAAGCAGTACTTTTTTATCGCCGATCTGTTCTTTCAGTTCCTTTACCTGTTCCTCGATAAATGCTTCGGCGAGCTCGGTTGTTGTTATTCTCTCCATTGTTTCCGGTCTTACATTACTTTGCATATTGTACCTCCTGATATTTGGTGCAGTTTCAGACAGAAACCGCAATAATTTTAAGTAGTGTCTGCTCAATAATCAAGCAATTTGAATTGTGCATTATATTGCAGTCTCAATAAGAATATCGGATAAAGAATTGCAAGCAAAACGGCTCTTGCC
>CACWRT010000072.1 GCA_902763365.1 uncultured Ruminococcus sp. | reverse complement strand
AGAGCCGTTTTGCTTGCAATTCTTTATCCGATATTCTTATTGAGACTGCAATATAATGCACAATTCAAATTGCTTGATTATTGAGCAGACACTATTTAAAATGCGAAAAAGGGTAGCCGTGGGCGGTGTGGGTGTGGTATAATTATAAAAAATTGGAATTTGGCGGTGAGAAAACAATGGAATTGATGGAATATATCAAAGCAACTGAAAAAGATTTAGAACAAATTGTAACAATGGTACAGGAAACGATACAGACCATCTATCCTAAATATTATCCTAAGGAAGTAGTTGATTTTTTCTGTGAGCTTCATAACAAAGATAACATATTTAGGGATATAAAATCAGGTTTTGTTGGTGTTTTGAAAAATGAAGATGAAATTATTGGAACTGGTTGTTACAAGGAAAATCATATTACACGAGTGTATGTTAAGCCAGCCTATCAAAAGCAAGGTTATGGCAGTTATATTATGCAATATTTAGAGAACGAAATAGGCACAAGTAATGAAAAAGTTTATTTAGACGCTTCTTTGCCTGCCAGCCATCTGTATGAAAAAAGGGGATATAAGACGGTAAAGCACGAGCGATGGAATGTAGAAAACGGTGTAATACTGGTATATGAGGTTATGGAAAAGCGGTTAGCCAAATGTTCAACACACATTTGTTATGATGGGAAATACTTTGTTGCACGGAAGAATACAGAAAATGGCGAAGTTGACGGAAACACGCTTTTTGCATATCATCAAAATGATAATATTTTGTGGGCAGACTATTCGGGTGGAGAAATCATTCGCGGTCATTTAGTTGGGACAGTAGATGAAAATGGGGAATTAGATTTTTACTATCAGCACATAAATGAGCAAAAACAAATACGCATTGGAGTTTGCCACAGTGTACCTCTAATTTTAGAAAATGGTAAAATACAACTCTCTGAAAAGTGGCAATGGTTAAATGGAGACAAATCAAAAGGAACATCTATTGTTGTTGAGAAGTAAACAAATTAGAATTTGAAAGTGAGAATTATAATGGATAAATATACTAAAACAAAAGAATTGTTTGAAAAAAACAGAGATAATGAAAATGCTATAAAAATGTCAAAATATATGAGAGATATGTTTAAATTTTATGGATTAGCGACACCTAAAAGGAAATCATTTTATAAAGAATTGTTAAAAGAAGATAAAACTAATAAGGTTATTGATTGGGAATTTTTAGATAAATGCTATGAAGATGAATATAGAGAATTTCAATATTTAGTTATGGATTATCTTGTAAATATGCAAAAATATTTAACTTATGATGATGTTCCTAAAATTTTTAAATATATAAAACAAAAGCAATGGTGGGATACAATTGATGGACTTGATAGAATTGTTGGAAATATAGCATTTAAAGATGAAAGAATAAACGATTTAATGTTGAAATGGTCAAAAGATGATGATTTTTGGGTAAGAAGAATTGCAATAGACCATCAATTATGTAGAAAAGAAAAAACTAATACAGAATTATTGGAAAAAATAATAGTTAATAATTTTGGTAGCAATGAATTTTTTATAAATAAGGCAATAGGTTGGAGCTTACGAGATTATTCAAAAACAAATCCTGAATGGGTTAGAAATTTTGTAAACAAATATAAAGATAAAATGGATAAGTTAAGTATAAAAGAAGCAAGTAAATATATTTAATCAGTAGTAAAAATTCTGATTTTCCTTAATATTTTTCCTAAACCCTTAGTAGTAAAACCCCCAGTTTTTACTACTATTTTACTACTAACGACTTCCGCAATTTGCCCCGATTTGCAAAGAATTGTAATTTTCGCCCCGCTCTGCCAAAGCAACTACATCACCCTGACACCCTCGCAAAATGCGGCATTGGGGGCTATAATATCGCAATTTGAGAAAGGAAAAATCTATGATAAAAGTAATGTTCATCTGCCACGGCAATATATGCCGCAGTCCTATGGCTGAATTTATACTGAAAGATATGGTAAACAAAAGAGGAATATCAGACCGGTTTGTAATAGCATCATGCGCTACAAGCAGAGAGGAAATATGGGGCGGCGTCGGCAACCCGGTTTATCCTCCCGCAAAAGAAGAACTTGCAAAGCACGGAATCTCATGCGAAGGCAAACGTGCCGTTCAGCTTACAAAAGATGACTATGACCGGTACGATTATCTTTTGTGCATGGATAACACCAATATGCGCAATGCTAAAAGAATTATCGGATACGACTTCGACAATAAACTCCGACTTTTACTTTCATTTACAGGTCAGAACGACAGCATAGCCGACCCATGGTATTTCGGTAATTTTGACCGCACATATTCGGACATCGTCCGCGGCTGCACAGCATTTCTATCCTTTGTTCTGAAGGATCAGACTTCTCCCATATAAACTAAACCCGCTTTATATGCCATCATTACGATGATGTATAAAGCGGGTTTTTCATTATTGTTTTACGGGTCAAAAGCAAACGTATGATCCATACATTACAGACTGAAAACGGCGGGGCTGATACCGTAACTGCTTTTGTATCCTTCTTTTATATAGTTTTCAAAAGCTTCGGCTTTTTCTTTTTTTACAAGATTGACCGTACATCCGCCAAAGCCTCCTCCCGTCATCCTTGCGCCGTAAACTCCATTGAATCCAAGCGCTGTACTTACAAGATAATCAAGCTCGCCGCATGAAACCTCATAGTCATCTCTGAGCGATATATGTGACTGCGTCATAAGACTGCCGAATGTTTCAATATCGCCTTTTTGCAAAGCGGAAGCTGCAAGCTTCGTACGGGCATTTTCATAAACTGCGTGCTTAGCACGTCTGCGGCATACCTCATCGGAAATGCTGACGCAGATACTGTCAAAATCCTCTGCGCTCAGGGAACAAAGATTTTTTATATCGGTAACTTTTTTAAGGTCGCTGAGCGCGCACTGACACTGCTGACGTCTTTCATTGTATGCAGACGAGGCAAGAGAATGACGTACACCGCTGTTCACAATGACAATTGATGCTTTATCAAAAGGAACAGGCACATATTCAAATGACAGCGTGTCTGTATCAAGCAATACCGCATTGTTTTCCTTTGCCATAGCGCTTGCAAACTGATCCATTATACCGCAGTTTACTCCGATAAATCTGTTTTCTGCGAACTGACCGATAACTGCAAGCATCTGTCCTGTTAATGAAAAACCATTCAATTCACACAGTACTTTACCTGTTACGACCTCCATAGCCGCAGACGACGAAAGCCCCGACCCGTCCGGGAGATCACCGTCAAAAAGAAAGTCCGCGCCGTACTGACAGCTATACCCCATATTCGCAAAAGTCTTTATGACGCTGACCGGATAATCGCTCCATTTTCCTGAAAGAACAAGATCATCACCTGTCAGTTCTGTGATACCGCAGGATTCAAACTGTTTTGAGTAAAAGCGGAATATGTTGTCACTTCTTTTTGCGGCTGCGCAAGTAATACCAAGACCCGTTGCACATGGAAATACATACCCCCCGTTATAGTCGGTATGTTCTCCGATAAGGTTTACCCGCCCGGGGGCAAATTCACAGATATCAGGTTCTTTTCCGAACACACTCCCGAATAATTCGCCGATTTGTGTTTTTTTCATACTTATCACCTTTATTAGCTGATAACTCAAAGCTCAAAGCATGGAACTATCAGGTTCCACACTTTGAGCTGTTTTCTATAATATCCGAACTTAATGCTATAAAGCCACTCTTAGCTCTGAGCCCTTAGCTTTTCACAATCACATCTCAACAATGTCCTTTTCTTCCAGAAGTTTGACTCCGTTTTCAACAAGGATCTTTTCGGCAGCCTCATTATCTGCTACTCTGAGAACAACAGACGCATCCTTCTTGGATACAGTTATGAACGCATACATATATTCGATATTGATATTGTGTCTTGCAAGTATTTTTACTATTTTAGCAAGAGAACCGGGTTCATCAGGGATAGAAATACCTACCACCTTTGTGATAGATACAAAGCAGCCCGAGGATTCAAGTGCCTCAAGCGCCTTTTCAGGGTCTGTCACGATAAGACGGAAAATTCCGAAATCCTGAGTATCAGCAACACTCATTGCACGGATATCAATATTTGCCTTTGCGATGGAATCGGTAATAGTGACAAGCTTGCCCTCTTTGTTTTCTACAAAAATCGAGATCTGTTTTACAGCCATGATAAAACCTCCTTTAAATTGTAATACCGTAACGCTTACGGTTATCTATGACACGTACTGCCTTGCCCTCCGAACGGGGTATGGACTTGGGCGCAAGCAGATGTACCTTCGGATTTATACCGAGCATAGCCTTCATAGCATCCTGAAGCTTCTTTTCCTTCGTTGTGATAGTCTTAGGTGTATCGGAGAAGTCCTCAGGACTCATTTCTACACTGATATCAAAGGTATCTGAATTATTCACTCTGTCAAGTACGATCTGATAGTTCGGCGCATAACCGCAGTTGAGCAGAACTGTTTCGATCTGACTCGGGAATACATTTACACCGCGAATTATCATCATGTCATCGGAACGTCCCATAGGCTTCGTCATTCTGATAAATGTACGTCCGCAGGAACATTTCTCGCGGGAAAGAACACAGATATCTCTTGTTCTGTATCTCAGCAGCGGGAATGCTTCCTTATCAAGCGAGGTGAACACAAGCTCGCCCTTTGTACCCTCGGGAAGAACCTCGCCTGTATCGGGGTCGATTATCTCCGCAATGAAGTGATCCTCGTTAATGTGCATACCTTTCTGTTCTTCACATTCAAAAGCAACACCGGGACCGCTTATCTCTGTCAGACCATATATATCATATGCCTTTATGCCAAGCGCCTTTTCTATATCACGGCGCATTTCCTCTGTCCATGGTTCAGCTCCGAAAATACCTGCTTTAAGCTTGTTATCCTCGGGCTTGTATCCGCTTTCTTTCAGGTGTTCGCCGATATATGCTGCATATGAAGGAGTACAGCAAAGTATTGTCGAATTCAGATCCATCATAAACTGTATCTGTCTGTCTGTATTTCCGCTTGACATAGGCAGAGTCAGACATCCTACCTTATGAGAACCGCCGTGAAGACCTGCGCCGCCTGTGAACAGACCGTAACCGTAGCACACCTGTACAACATCCTCTTCTGTTCCGCCTACTGCAACAATGGCGCGGGCTGTACATTCTTCCCACATATCAATGTCATTCTGAGTATAGAATGCCACTACCCTCTTGCCTGTTGTACCGGAAGTTGACTGGATACGAACACAGTTTTTCAGATCGGTAGCAAGAAGTCCGTAAGGATATGCTTCTCTCAGGTCGTCCTTTTTGAGGAAGGGCAGCTTGTGAAGATCACCGATACCCTTTATATCCTCGGGTTTTACACCTTTTTCGTCCATCAGGTCACGATAATACTTAACGTTATCATACACATATTTTACCTGTTTTACAAGCTTTTCATCCTGTAATTTTTTAATTTCTTCCACAGGCATTGTTTCTTTTTCAGCCTGAAAATAATTCTTCTGCATTGTTATCACTCTTTCTTTATAAAAACATTGTTTTTAAATCTAAGTGTTGGTTTATCAGTTGTTATATCCGAGTTCAAATGCTTTTTTATTGATCTCAATAAATGCCGGCTTTACGCATTTCTCAATGGCAGCCTCCCATTTTTCCACAGGAATATCAAAATACTTTGCAAGTCTGCCCATAAGCACTATATTGCAGGCCTTTACGGAACCTGCCTGTTCAGCAAGAGAAAGCGCGTCGATATCATCAACGTGTACACCCTTCCCCTTCATCTCATCAAGAATATTTTCCGGATATGTTGTGTTTCCGATTATAACGGGCATAGGGTCGATCTGCTGAGTATTAACGATTATAGTACCGCCTTTTTTAAGGTCTTTGATATATCTTGCCGCTTCTATCTTTTCAAAGCTTACGATAAAATCGGCTTCGCCTTCTTCAATAACAGGAGAATAAACTCTGTCACCGAAACGGACATATGTTACAACAGAACCGCCTCTCTGACTCATACCGTGTACTTCGCTGACTTTTACGTCAAAACCTTCGTCAACAAGCAGTCTTCCCAAAAGCTTTGAAGCCAGAAGAGAACCCTGACCGCCTACACCTACGATCATAATATTTTTAGTTGCCATTATCATTCACCCTCACTTTCAAACGCATCAAACGGACAAAGTCCGGCACATACACCGCAGCCGATACACAAGGTAGGATCAACAACAGCGTGCTTGTCACGGAATGAAATAGCGGGACAGCCGAATTTCATACACTTCTTGCATCCGCGGCATTTATCTGTATTAACGTGAAGAGGCTTTTTGGGTTTAACATATTTAAGCAGAACGCAGGGTCTGCGTGAAATGATAACGGAAGGCTCATTCTTAGCAAGCTCTTCCTTCACAACTCTCTCACATTCCTCGAGATTATAGGGATCAACAACTCTGACGGAATTGATGCCTACGGAATGGCAAAGGCTTTCAAGATCGACTTTACCTGCCGGGTCGCCCTTAATGTTGTAGCCTGTTGTGGGGTTCTGCTGATGACCTGTCATACCCGTAATAGAATTGTCAAGGATAATAACAGTTGAATTTGAACCGTTGTATGCAATATTGATAAGACCTGTTACACCTGAGTGCATGAATGTAGAGTCACCTATAACGCATACGGTTTTGTTCTCGGTTTCCTCACCTCCTGCTTTATTGTAGCCGTGGAGTCCCGATACAGACGCGCCCATACAGAGAGTCATATCAAGCGCATTGAGGGGCGGCATGGAGCCGAGAGTGTAACAGCCTATGTCACCGAGTACTGTAATTTTATTCTTTGCAAGAACATAGTACATACCTCTGTGAGGACAGCCTGCGCACATCATAGGCGGTCTTACAGGAATGTCAGTATCGAGACAGACATTTTCATTTGCAGGAATATCAAAAGCATTTGCAATGGTTTTCTGAGAAAACTCTCCGAGTATGGAGAACTTTTCCTTGCCGATAACGTCTACACCGATAGTTTTGCAGTGTGTTTCGATTATCGGATCAAGCTCTTCTATAACGTATACCTTATCCACTTTAGCGGCAAAGCTTTTGATAAGATCAACGGGAAGCGGATTTACCATACCAAGTTTGAGAACGGAAACCTTGTCCCCGAACACTTCTTTAACATACTGGTAAGACGTGGACGAAGTTATGATACCGAAATCATACTCACCGCTGCCTTCTTCTATTCTGTTGAGGGGTGAAGTTTCGGCATATTCAACCAGCTTCTTTGTTCTTTCCTCAACGAAGGGATGGCGCGCAATTGCATTGGCAGGCGCCATGATATATTTTTTGGGGTTCTTGACATATTCTTTGGTTACTTCTGTTCTTTCGCCCTTATTGACGATACTCTGGGAGTGAGCGACACGCGTACACATTTTGATGAATACAGGAGTATCGAACTGCTCAGACATTTCATATGCAATTTTGGCAAAGTCGAGAGCCTCCTGTGAATCCGAGGGTTCAAGCATAGGAACTTTGGCAGCTATTGCATAGTGACGTGAATCCTGTTCATTCTGTGACGAGTGCATTCCGGGATCATCTGCGACACATATTATCATACCTGCATTTACGCCCGTATATGACATTGTAAACAGAGGATCGGCCGCAACATTCAGACCAACGTGCTTCATACAGCATGCCGAACGCTTACCTCTGAGAGATACGCCGAAAGCTGTTTCCATAGCTACTTTTTCGTTTGGCGCCCACTCACAGTACACATCACTGTATTTTGCAAACTCTTCGGTGATCTCCGTACTCGGAGTACCCGGATAACTTGAAATAACGGAACACCCTGCCTCATATATTCCACGGGCAAGTGCAGCGTTGCCTATCAACAATTCTTTCATTCTCTTTACCTTCTTCTGTTAATTTTATTTTGTCTGCCTTGTTTCGCTGCTAACGCAGCGACCATGGGCGCCGCCCCTGGACCCTGCAAGCATTTGAAAAGGCTTGAGCGAAACTTTGTCAATTAAGTTTAAGCATTGCTTCAAAGGGGAAACCAAGAGTTAGCAGCATTTCCGCAGAATACAGCAGCAAAGCAGACAAGGTGAAAAAAGATCCGCTCAAAAAAGCCTGATACGCGGTCAGTGAAGCCTGAACCGCGAGTTCAGAGCGGAGCGTAAGCGCAGCGATACCCGCGTTGCGGGACCGGCGGCTCGCCGGCTCGCCGGCGCTTACTGATTGCGGAGATCGACTATGCGCTTTGCTTTGCCCTGGAAACGTTCGATTGTTTTTGGAGCAACAAGAGTCACTTTTGTGCGCAGACCGAGAATCGACTGCATCTTTGCTTCAATGTGCTTTTTCAGGTCACTGAGACGCTGATAGTTTTCCAGAAGCTCTACATTTTCAAGCTCTACTTTTATCTCAAGACTGTCACGGTAGTTTTCACGTGTAATGATGAGCATATAGTGAGGAGCTATGTCTTTTATATTGATAAGGATATTTTCTATCTGTGTCGGGAATACATTTACACCCTTGATAATGAGCATATCGTCTGTTCTTCCCATGGTCTTTGACATCCTTGCATGGGTTCTTCCGCAGGAACAGGGTTCATATGTGATCTTTGTGATATCCTTTGTTCTGTAACGCAGTACAGGCATACCTCTTCTTGTGAGAGTAGTTATAACAAGCTCACCTACCTCACCTTCGCCGAGACGCTTTCCCGTGTCAGTGTCTATTATTTCGGGAAGGAAGTGATCCTCCGCAAAGTGCATACCGTTTCTTGCTTCACAGTCCCCCGATACACCGGGACCGCCCAGCTCCGTCATACCGTAGTTATCCGATACGCGGATATTGAAGTTTGCTTCGATCTGAGAACGCATTGCAGGTGTACATGGCTCTGAGCCGAGTATACCAAGTCTGAGCTTATAATCCGAAAGCGGATATCCCGCTTCCTTTACGGCTTCAGAAAGATAAAGCGCATAGGACGGTGTTGCAACAAGTCCTGTTACACCATAGTCGCGCATCATCATAAGCTGTTTTTCGGTATTGCCCGATGATGCTGGGATTACCGTTGCGCCGATATTTTCCATACCGTAATGCAGACCCAGCGCGCCTGTAAAAAGACCATAGCCAAAACTTATCTGTATGATATCCTCGGATGTAACACCGCCTGCCACAGCTACACGGGCAACAAGATCAGACCAGATTTTTATATCTTCTTTTGTATATACTCCCACAGTAGGTTTACCTGTTGTACCCGAAGAAGCGTGTATGCGGACAATATCCTTCATTGGCGCGGCCATAAGACCGAAAGGATAGTTATCACGGAAGTCATCCTTGGTGGTAAAGGGTATATACTCGATATCGGACAGGGTCTTTATCTTCGATCCGTCCCCCACTCCGCATTCCGTAAGTCTTTTGTGATACAGCGGAACATTATCATAGCAATATTTTACAGTCTCTTTAAGACGTTCAAGCTGTATTGCTTCGATCTGTTCACGCGGCATGGTTTCAATCTCTTTTTGAAACATCAATTTGATCATTTCCTTTTCTTTTTATTTGTTTTTTGTGTTTTTGTTTTTGTCTTTGTATTATTACTGCTTCCGTTCATTTTCGGGAAGGGTTCTTCGTCCTCGTCTATGGAAAGCTTGGAAGATACAGTTACCTTTTTCTTATAGCATGAGAATATCTGTTCAACTCTCTCTTTATCCTTCGACGGAGCGATCAGCGTAACTATGGGAGTCAGTATGATACCTAAAAGCATAGCCAGCATACCTGCATTTATGGGTGATTTGAAGTACTCAAGCACAGGACTCTCAAAGCTTACACCTGTAAGGTTGCAGACAAAGGATGCAACAGAGATACCAATACCTATAACAAAGTTCATCCATACTGCGCCCTTGGGCACTCTTTTAAGGTAAAGACCGTACATAAAGGGAGCAAGGAAAGCGCCTGCCAGCGCGCCCCACGAAACGCCCATCATCTGAGAGATAAAAAGTACAGGGGAGCTTGCCTGAATAATAGCGATAACTGCGGAAACTGCAATAAAGAATACGATAAATATTCTCATGCAGAGAACCTTGCTTTTTTCCTGCATAGGCTTTTTAACGCAAAATACAGGGTCAATAAAGTCAATAGTAAGTACCGAGCTTGATGTAAGCACAAGACTTGACAGTGTACTCATTGAAGCCGAAAGAACAAGGATAACAACTATGCCGATAAGTACAGGTGAAAGATTCTCAAGCATCTGAGGTATAACAGCGTCATATCCGCCCTCAGGCTTTACTCCGTCCTCGCTCATCTTGCCGAAAAGTCTGCCGAAGCCGCCCAGGAAGTAGCATCCGCCTGCAACGATTATTGCAAAACCTGTTGATACAACAGTTCCTGTGCTTATAGATTTTTCGGATTTGATAGCGTAGAATTTCTGTACCATCTGAGGAAGTCCCCATGTTCCCAGAGAGGTAAGGATAACAACACCGATGAGCGCAAATATATCGGGACCGAAGAAAGAAGTATATGCGCCGAAGAACTCTGTACCTGCGGGAGTCTTTGCTGTTTCTTTTGAAAGAAGGGCTATAGTCTCGCTGAGACCGCCGTGAACGTTCAGAACAGCAACAATGACAGCCACGATACCGAAAAGCATTATAATACCCTGAATAAAATCATTGATAGCCGTAGCCATATATCCTCCGAGCACAACATAAACACCCGTCAGAACAGCCATAGCTATTACACAATAAGTATACGGTATACCGAACGCCATCTCAAAAAGTCTTGACAGACCGTTGTAAAGAGATGCTGTATACGGTATAAGAAAAATGAAGATGATTATTGAAGCGGCTATCTTCAGAGCCTTTGAATCATAGCGTTTGAAGAAAAAATCGGGCATTGTTGCCGTATTAAGGTGCTGTGTCATTACACGGGTACGGCGTCCGAGTATCTTCCACGCAAGAAGCGAACCTATAAAAGCATTTCCCAGACCGATCCATGTAGATGCAAGTCCGAATCTCCATCCGAACTGTCCAGCATAGCCTACAAAGATAACGGCTGAAAAATAAGACGTGCCAAAAGCAAATGCTGTAAGCCACGGACCAACGCTGCGGTTTCCAAGCACGAATCCGTTTACGTCTGTTGCCTGTTTGCGGCAGTAAATGCCGACTCCTATCATTATCGCAAAGAAAACGACAAGAAACAGAATTTTGATGAACATATCCATTGATTTTCTCCCCTTTATTTTTATTTCTAATAAAGAAATATTATATAAATAATATATGTTATATTGGTACAGCGGAAAAATTCCGCAGTAAAATATAAAACATAAATTATTTCATATCAGAAAGTGTAAAGGTGAGATAAAATGGTAATTGATTTTCATACCCACGTATATCCCGACAAGATCGCAAAACGCACCATAGAAGCCCTTGTACATTCGGCAAAGAATGTCACCGCGCATACAGACGGCACATTGCAGGGACTGCTGGAGAGCATGAAGAAGGCAGGCATAGACAAGTCTGTCATTCTTCCGGTTGCCACCCGAAAAGGTCAGTTCGACACGATCAACAGATTCGCACATGAGATCAACATGGCTCAGAGCGATCTGATATCATTCGGCGGCATACATCCCGACGATGAAGACATACCTTCCAAAATATCATTTCTCAAAGAAGAAGGCTTCAAGGGCATCAAGATCCATCCCGATTATACAGGGACCTTCATTGACGACGAAAGGTACGTAGATATAATCACAGAATGTGCGCGTCACGGACTGAAGGTAGTGACTCATGCAGGAGTAGATCCGGCATTTGACGTAATACACTGCACTCCCGAAAAAGGAAGAGCCGTTCTGGACAGGGTCACCGCATCAACAGGCACCGCCGAGCCTTTTCTTATTTTTGCGCATCTCGGGGGAATGTTCGTTCATAAGGACGTGGAAAAATATCTTATAGGCACGAACTGCTACATTGACATAAGCTGTTCATTTTCTTCTCTGATGAGTTTTTGTGACACAACAGACGAAGATGTCATTTCCGTAATAAAAAATCATGGCGCAGACAAGATATTATTTGCCACCGACTGTCCATGGAACGATCAGAAAGCCTATCTCGATCACTTCCGCACTCTTGCAGGAATTTCCGATAACGAGAAAGAACTGATACTACACAAAAACGCCGAGAAAATATTGTTTTAGCTTATAGTTAAGGATCATCAACTATAATCCCACTGTCTTTACACTTGTAAGACACCTATACAGTATATCACTTTAAAGGGTTAAAGTCAATGATTTTTCTGTTCTTGTTAAACCATTGCAAACAAAATTGGTTATGAATTTTTGTTAAAAATCAACAAAGAGCAAGTGCTAATATATCACCGGACGATCCGCAAAAGGGTTATCCGGTGATAATTATTCCAACAGATCAATAAAACCGAGTCCTCGGAAACCACTAATTATTAATGGTTATTGTAAGCGTACCTGGTTTTTGACCTGAAAATTATGATCGTTTGAAGTGAGATAAATAATTCCCTCAATAAAACCGACGATAGCCGGGATATATGTCCAGCAAAGAACAAGATAGAGAATACCCATACCAGTTTTACCGAGATAGAACTTATGGATACCAAGACCGCCGAGGAATATAGCCAACAGACCTGCTGCAACCTTGCTTTTAATAGGCCAAGCCGGGTTAATGCCGTCATTAAACGCCGGAGAAAAAGCGTTGTACGGCTGAGGCTGAACGGGAGGTGCCTGCTGATACATAGGCTGCTGCACAGGCTGAACGGCCTGTTGAATGGGCTGAGGCACAGAAATAGCCTCACCACAATACTTACACTCGGTAACGCCGGCGGTAAGAGGTGCGCCGCACTGCGGACAAGTTATGTTTGACATAAATAATTCCTCCATTTTAGATTACAGAGAAGAAACATCCCTGTGATTTGATGATTTATGAGACAAGTTATATCCTGCTTTACCTATAGGCAGAACAATTGCAAAATAGATCAGATGAAGCACAAGCTGGAAAAGCACATACCAGCTTATCTGTTCAGACAGGAAAAACAAGCTGAACAGAACGAAGCCTGCAAACTGAATAATTGTATAAATGCCTGTTGTAACAGCGATAACTATAAACATAGGCATAGTAAGCTTATTTGACAGCGCGCCGCTGAAGCAGGAAAGCACCATAACTATGATAATATTGACAAATGCGAATAAAAGCTTCAGCTCAAAAAAGGGCTGAGAAAGAATATCAAAAACGCTGAAGCAAAGCACACAGGCTATGCCTGCGAAAATACACGACAAAATCAGACCAATGAATGAAAAGCTTTTCGATTTCATAATCATACCTCCTGTTTTGCTCCGCAGTTAGTACAGAACTTTGCGCCCACAGGCAGTTCCGCGCCGCAGCTGCAAAGTCTCTTTCCGAGCGGTGAACCGCAGTTATTGCAAAAACGTGCTTCCTCTTCCTGTTCTGCTCCGCACTTGGGACAGGGTATTTTTTTTGGTTTGAGAGAGCTTCCGCAGTACGAGCAGAAGTTAGTACCTTTTTTGTTTTCCCTTCCGCACTTCGGACAGTCAACAGTAGCTTCCATAACGGGCTGAACGGGGCTTACAGGCTGGTTCATCATAGCGCTTCCCATTCCGAAGCCCATACCTCCTGCAAGAAATGTTCCCGCAACTCCGTTAGAGTTGTTAGCCGCGCCCTCATATATATCAAAGGAACGCTTTGTGGCGTATCGGCTGTCTCCCATAATTTCAAACGCTGCGCGATCCTCAAGAATATGATTGATCTTATCCGTATCCTCATCAGGGAAATTGACCGACTGTATACAGAAATTGGTAATATCTATACCATATTTATTGAAGTCGGGGCGGATTTTATTATATACGACCTCAGATATTTCCTCCAGCTTAGGAGTTATCTCGAAAGCAGAAATTTTCTGATTAATAATGATATCAGAAATAATTGTTTTTATTTTTGTATTAAGTATACCCTTATAAAATTCAGTAACAGCCTTGTACTTTACAGCCTGATTTCCGAGAGAACCGATCAGTTCTCTTAGGAACTGAGGAATATCAACAATTTTTACGCCGAACTGACCGAACGCGCGTATATGCAGTCTTACATAGTATTTAGGGTCGATCAGCTGTATAGCGTCTGTTGTACCCCAGTACATATCAAGTTTCGTTGTCAGATTTACAAAGTATACTTCTGCGGTAAACGGAGTTTTTCCGCCGTATACAAGGTTCACAAGGCTTCCGAGTATAGGCAGATTAGCAGTTGAGAGCACATAAGATCCTGCACGGAACACATCTGCTATTTTACCCTGATACACAAAAACTGCTGCCTGACCCTCACCGACGATAAGCGTTGAACCCAGAACAATATTTTCCGTAGGAAAGCGGTAAATCAGCCATTCCTTTGACGTAAGTCCGTCAAATTTTATCCTGTTCAAAATTGCCATAACGATCACCTCATTTTTATGACACTAAATTCCGATATGCTTAAAAATCCATGTCCCGACAGTAAATTTCAGAGTCCACACCCATCAAAAACTGTTTCGACACAATCCAACATCTTAATTATATCACACCCCTCCCCCCTTGTCAACCGGCGCCGGCGAGCCGCCGGTCCCTAAACGCGGGTATCGCTCCGCTTCGCATCCGCTCTGAACTTGCGGTTCATGCTGTACTGACCGCGTATCAGGCTTCTTGA
>CACWRT010000071.1 GCA_902763365.1 uncultured Ruminococcus sp. | reverse complement strand
TCAAGAAGCCTGATACGCGGTCAGTACAGCATGAACCGCAAGTTCAGAGCGGATGCGAAGCGGAGCGATACCCGCGTTTAGGGTCCGGCGGCTCGCCGGATTCCGAATGTCGTTTTCAGTTGTTTTTAGCGCTGCTTTCTTCCTTATAGCTGTCTAACTGATTGTAGATATCGCCCCACATACTTGTTCTGTCCATTCCGAGCGCTCTTTCTATGCCATCTGTGAAGCTGAGATTTGACCTTTTATCTGTTTCGACTACAACGCCGTTGGGAAGAAGCGCATAGGTAGTTACTGTGTTCTCGTCGGTTCTGTATTTTCCGTCAGCGACACCGTCTGTTTCATCCTCATCGAAAAGCATCTGCTGTGTACCTACGTTATCTGTCATAAGGAGCCATTTTTCTCCGTCGATCTCTTTGAACTGCGCAACATCTGATTTGTCTATATCTTCATAAAGATTAAGAGTCTGATTCGGGTCGGTGGATGCAAGGAAATAATCACCGTGGTCAACAAAATAAAGTATATTGTTTTCTTTGTCAAAATCGCCGTATATCCATACTGTGTAGGCAGTGTCATTTGCTTCGCATTCCCACAGACGTGTACCGGTTCCGAAATCCACATATCTTGCCATTTTCTCTTCGCCGTTAAATATGATCTTGTCATACTCTATTCTTGATGCGGAAACAATAACGCTTCCTGCCATTACAAGGATCACCGCTGCTGCAAGAGCGCAGATCACTTTGGTTATCTTGCCTTTTTTATATTTCTTTTCTTTCATATTGATCACCTTTTCTTTGAATTCCTCACTTGCCTGTACATTTCCGTAGGTCTCTTTATAGAGCCTGCTGATCCTCTTATCCTGTTCATTCATGGTTATTCCTCCCCCAAAAAAACTTTCATTTTATCTCGTGCCCTTTTGAGTCTTACCTGCACATTGGATTCTGATATGCCGACTATCATCGAGATATCTTTAACGCTGTAACCCTCGTAGTAATACAGATGTATGACCGTTCTGTAATTCTGCGGCAATTTATCGAGAGCTTCTATCAGTTCTTCATGCGTTTCGTCCCTGTATTCGGGATCTGTATCAAGTTCATCAAAGGGTATCTTGTTTTTGTGCCAGAAAGATTTCCACATATTTTTACATTCATTCAGCGCAACTTTTATAAGCCAGCGCTTGATATGTTCGTCATCATTGAACACAGTCTGTTTTGTATTTATCAGCTTGAGAAAAGCATTCTGTACAGCGTCTTCGGCATTTTCTTTGTTTTTGCAGCAGCAGTATACTGTACGATATACGTCGTCAAGATATTTTTCCGCTATCTGATGATATTCGGTCTGATCCATTTTTGAGCCTCCTTCATTTCCTTCTGAAAGACCTTTCATTATGTAAACAATTGACAAAGGTAAAATATTACACTTTACTTTAGAAATTTTTTTCAATTTTATTATACATCAGTTTAAGGTTGGTATATAGTATTCAGCTTATAGTATTATAGCTCGGGTTCAGACTTATAATGAAAAACAACGCAGAAAAAATAATAAGTATCATTGAAAAAAACTGTGCAATATATTATAATTAAATCAATAAGGCAGGATCTGTGTTTCGGGCAGGTGTTGAATTACAGGCGGTTCATTTTACGGCAGGCTGATTAAATGCAGCACTATATAACGGAGGTAAGATATTATGAAAAGCAAGTTTATGAGAAAAGCCGCGGCTGTTGTGCTTGCAGCATCGTTTGCAATGCCCTGGACAGCTGTTACGGCAGCGGCAGCTCAGAGGACGAATGCGGAATATATTGAATATGCGGCAGCGAAAAGTACGGGTTTTCTCCGGAAATATCGTCCCGCAGTGGACGCAGTTGCACAGGGAATGTTTGATCATGAAGCGTCGATAGATATACGTTCGTATGATGTTCCTGTATCATATGCGCAGGCACTCAGAGATGCAGTGGCGGCGCTTTATCCCGATCTTTTCTTTGTAAAAGGAGAAGCGGGTTATGGGTACAGCGGAAGTGTCTTGACAAAAATTGTTCCCGGATACACTTATGATAAAGAAACAAGCGATAAAATGCTTGAGGAGTTCTATGCGGAGGCGGACTTTTATCTTGATCAGGTAAGTGAAGAGCTTTCCGCCTGCCGTGATGATTTTTCAAAAGCAATGGTACTTCACGACGAGCTTATACTTGATGCGCATTATCAGTATGACGATCCATCACATTACAACTTCATGATAAAGAAATACGGACTCTGCGAAAACTACTCAAGAGTGTATGCGTACCTGCTTTCACAGGTCGGTATATATAGTGAGATAGTTGACTCCGCGTCCATAGGTCACGAGTGGGTGAAAATCAAGATCGGGGATTACTATTATCTTGTAGACGTAACATGGGACGACCCGACTCCCGACAGACCCGGACAGGTAAGCCATACTTATTTTCTGATAAGTGATACGGCCGACAGCAAGCTTCAAAGGACTCATACAGGTCAGACGGTTATAAATTCTTCGGTAAATACAAAATATGACAGCTTTAAATTCCATGATTTCAATTCAAAAATGTGTAAGATAAATGCCGGCGAAACTGCTGTTTATGCAGCAGATACTGCTGCGAAGGCTATAGTAAAATACAACTACGTGACCAATACTTACCAGAAGATAGTTGACCTGGGCAGTACAGCATGGTCGGCAGGAAACGGTTATTACTGGGAAGGGATTTACTCGGGCGTCGGCGCTTATGACGGTAAGATATATTATAATACGCCGTCAGAGGTGTACTGCTATGACCCGTCATCCGGTACGACAAAAAAGGTTTACGGCAATTCATATTCACAGGATTACTACGGACTTCATATCAGAGGAAATCAGCTCTATGGCATAATAGCATCCGACCCCAATTCCACAGGTACAGAGGTGCTTTTAGGGAAACTTGCCAAGTCTGATGTTGCAGTTACTTCAATCAGTATCAGCAATACTTCATTGGCTCTTGATGTGGGACAGACATCAGTTCTGTCGGCAGCGGTCAGCCCGTCGGACGCAACAAACAAGAATATAACATGGTCGTCAAACAATAAATCTGTAGCAACTGTTGAAAACGGAAAAGTAACGGCAGTAGGCGCCGGAACAGCGTGTATAACTGCGGCATCATATAACGGCAAGACGGCAGTATGTACAGTAACAGTAACTGCGCCGGAAATACAGGCGGAGTCGATAAAGCTCAGCAAGTCAAGAATGACTTTGCAAAAAGGGGATAAATATACACTTTCCGCCACAGTACTTCCCGAAAATACAACGGATAAAACAGTCACATGGACGACAAGCGATAAAACTGTTGCCACTGTATCGAAGGGCGTTATAACAGCTGTAGGCTCAGGTACCTGTACAATATCCGCCAAAACCGTAAACGGTCTGAAAGCAAAGGCAACGATTACCGTTGTACCTGTTCTGAATAATACGTCAGTTATTACCAATGATGTGGTCCAGGTGGGAGATAAGCTGAGGATAGCAGGTTCTGCCAACGGCGGCAGCGGAAACTATACCTATGCTTATTATTTCAGAAGAACCGGAAATGCTGCATGGAAGACACTGGGCACAGAATTTACTGCAACCTCAAGCGTAGCATTCCAGCCGACCGCGCAGGCAAGCTATGATGTGAAAGTTATAGTAAAGGACGGCAGCGGACTGACAGCGGAAAAGACATTCACAGTTCAGGCTGTAAATGAGCTGCCGCTGACGAATGTATCGGCAATATCAAGGACTTCCGCGCCCTTGGGAACAGCTATAAAAATGACAGGAAAGGCAGTCGGAGGCAGCAGCCCGTACACCTATGCATTTTACTTTAAGCGCAGCACAAATACAAACTGGAAGGTTCTCGGTGAGAAATTCAGTGAAACGGCGACCGCCAGAGTAAGACCTACGGCCACAGGCAGCTATGATTTCAGAGTAATAGTAAAAGACAGCACAGGAAAGACCGAAACAAAACTCTTCACAGTCACTGTTGAGTGAATAATGAATAGTGAATAGTGGAGCGCTAAAGCCTTCCCCTTGAGGGGCAATGCTGTCAATTTAAGGATATTAAATAATTGACAAAGTTTCGCAGGGGCCTTTTTAAAAGCTTGCAGGGTCCGGGGGCATAAGTGACGCCCCAAGAGCCCGTAGGGCGATTGGCTGGCGGAAGTTATGCGTAGTGAAACGAAGCTGCGCCTCTGGTCGCTGCGTTAGCAGCGAAACAAGTCTTCAAATCTTTCGTCAACGTCTAAGTTTGACAGTATTGTCCAATTTGGGGTCATACTGCGGTGGCGGGACCTCACTGCGAAGCAGTTGTGCAAAACAGATAAAAAAACACAGGAAGGATGGCTTATTCGTCAAAAAAAAATGAAATTTTAAATTAGTCTTGCTTAAATCGGTGAATGGTTGTATAATTAATAATGTGTTTGTATCATAATGCGGTGTAGTGTTTCGGCAGGCGGAAAGATATAAAGCAGCGGGACACAAACCGTGCAGACTGTGCGGCAGACAGCCGCATAAAGATCGAGAGGAGTAATTAAAAATGGAAAAGACAGAACTTCTGTATGAAGGTAAGGCAAAAAAGGTATATGCTACCGCCGATCCTGATATGTGTGTTGTAGAATACAAGGACGATGCTACTGCATTCAACGGACTCAAAAAGGGTACAATAAGAGGCAAGGGCGTTGTCAATAACAGAATGTCAAACTTTATGTTCCGCCTTCTTGAGGAAAAGGGAATAAAGACACATTATGTAGAAGAACTGAATGACCGTGAAACAGTAGTTAAAAAGGTCAGCATCGTTCCTCTTGAGGTTATCATCAGAAATAAAGCAGCAGGATCAATGGCAAAGCGTCTTGGTCTTGAGGAGGGCTATGCTCTCAAAACAACAGTAATAGAGTTTTCATATAAAGACGATGATCTCGGCGATCCGCTTATCAATGCCTATCATGCTGTTGCAATTGGCGCGGCAACATGGGAAGATATAGATACCATAAAGAAAATGGCTTTTGATGTAAATAAATATATGGTAGAGTTTTTTGAAAGTGTCGGAGTTGAGCTTATCGACTTCAAGCTTGAATTCGGCAAGACTTCAAGCGGAGAAATTGTTCTTGCAGATGAGATCTCTCCCGATACCTGCCGCTTCTGGGATATCAAAACTCACGAGAAACTGGACAAGGATCGTTTCCGCCGTGATCTTGGCGGCGTAGAAGAAGCTTATGCCGAAATGATGAAAAGAATAGGTTTGAACTGATTTTTAGCTCAGGGCTCAGAGCTAAGAGCTCAGAGCCCTGACGTATGAAAGTTTTATAACGTTATTTGAAATGTAAAATCCTGCACGAAGGCTCTTATAAATGCTATTTCAGAATAGCTTAGACGTGGAGAAACATATGTGATCTTTTTATTATAAAGAGCTCCTTGTTTGGCAGAAAGCAATGGAGTTGGTTGAGATCGTATACAAGCTTGTAAAGCAGCTTCCAAAAGAAGAGCTTTACGTGCTTTCCGATCAGATGAGGAGAGCGGCAGTTTCTATACCATCAAATATTGCGGAAGGTCAGCAGCGACATTCTGATAGAGATTTTAAAAAGTTTCTTTCAATAGCAAGGGGATCAGGTGCTGAATTGGAAACCCAGCTGCTGATTTGTGAAAGACTTGGGTATTTACCAAAGGAGAGTATATCATCTTCCCTGAGGCTGTGCGGCGAGATCAACAGAATGATCAGTAGTTTGATGATAAAATTAACAGACTGATTGAAGTTAAAGATATTAAGCCGAAAACATAAAATGATTACCTGAAAAAGTATGAAAAACGGAAAGAAATGATAGTTCCGTGCTCTGAGCTCTGAGCTCTGAGCTCTGAGCTAAACAGAGGTGTATTATCTTTGGAAACTAAAATAGACAGCTATTATTCCGAGGAACTGCATGAAGAGTGCGGAGTATTCGGTATATACGGAAATGACAGCCTTGCACCTGCATACGCTTGCTATAACGGACTTCTGGCGCTTCAGCACAGAGGTCAGGAAAGCTGCGGCATAGCGGTAAATGACAGGGGAGTTATATCCGGACATAAGAATATGGGACATGTCAGCGAGGTGTTCAGTACAGAGGTATTGAATTCCCTCGTGGGACAGATGGCAATATCCCACGTCAGGTATTCAACAGCAGGCGGCAGTGTGCGTGAAAACTCACAGCCGCTTGTTATGCGTTATGTAAAGGGTACGCTTGCCATAGCGCATAACGGAAATCTGACAAATGCCTATGAGATAAGACGGGAGCTTGAACACAGGGGCGCTATTTTTCAGACAACCATAGACTCCGAAGCAATAGCATACCTTATTGCAAGAGAACGTATACATTCCGACTCCGTAGAGGATGCCGTAATGAAAACAATGAAGCAGATCGAGGGAGCGTATTCACTGCTTGTGATGAGTCCTCAGAAGCTGATAGCAGCCCGTGATCCTCACGGATTCAGACCGCTTTGCATGGGCAAGCTGGGCGACAGCATTGTATTTGCATCCGAGACCTGCGCGCTTGCAGCCTGCGGGGCAGAGTTTGTGCGTGATGTTGATCCGGGCGAGATCGTCGTGGTGGATGAAACGGGAGTACGTTCGATACGTACACTCTGTACACCGAAGGAAAAGAAAGCGCTCTGCGTTTTTGAGTATATTTATTTTGCAAGAACAGACTCGGAAATAGACGGCATAAGCGTCTATAATTCACGGAAAGAAGCAGGAAGGATACTTGCAAGAGAGTTCCCGGTGGAAGCTGATATAGTTATCGGCGTGCCGGAATCCGGCATAGATGCGGCGATAGGCTACAGCGAGGAATCGGGTATCCCCTATGAAAAGGGAATAGTCAAAAACGGATATATAGGACGAACTTTTATAAAACCTACTCAGAAGGAAAGGGCAAACAGCGTAAAGCTGAAACTCAACCCCCTCAGATCTGTTCTTGAGGGCAAAAGAGTAGTTGTTATAGATGATTCCATAGTAAGAGGAACGACCTGTGACAGAATAGTAAAAATGCTGCGTAATGCCGGCGCAAAGGAGGTTCACCTCAGAATAAGCTCACCGCCCTTTATCTGGCCGTGCTTTTACGGAACGGATATACCAAGCCGTGATGAGCTTATCGCAGTAAAGCATACTATTCCCGAGATATGTGAGCTTACAGGCGCGGATTCACTGGGCTTTTTTCCGCCGGATAAATTGGGCGAGATGCTGGGCGGAGAGAAGTGCGGTTTCTGCGATGCCTGCTTCTCGGGAAAATACCCAACTAAGATCCCCGAAAAAATGCTTGCCGGAAAAGAACGCGGCGGAGTTAACTTCGATAAGAAAATCGTTAAAAACCCTTGTCAGGGTTTTTAAAGCTTTAAGCTTTAAGCAATCAGTTCAAAGCATGACGTATGGGGCTTTTTCTGCAATACATAATTCATAATGAATAATAAAGATTCTTCGTCGCTTTGCTCCTCAGAATGGCAAAGTTGTCAGTGCTTTTTAGAAAGCTGATTTTCGTGAGTAAGAGAGGATGATAAAATATGAGAGATACATATGAATCACCGCTGTCATCAAGATATGCGGATAAGGAAATGAAATATATATTTTCTCCCGATAAGAAGTTCAAGACGTGGAGAAAGCTTTGGATAGCGCTTGCAGAGGCAGAGCATGAGCTGGGGCTGGATATAACACAGGAACAGATCGACGAGCTGAAAGCACATTCAGAGGATATCAACTATGAAGTGGCGGAAGAACGTGAAAAGGTCGTTCGTCATGATGTTATGTCCCATGTATACGCATACGGTCAGCAGTGTCCCAAAGCGGCAGGTAAGATACACCTTGGCGCAACTTCCTGTTATGTGGGTGATAATACAGACGTTATCATAATGACAGAAGCATTGAGAATAGTTGAGAAAAAGCTTGTCAGTACAATACGTCAGCTTGCTGCGTTTGCCGATAAGTATAAAGATCTTCCGACACTTGCATTTACTCACTTCCAGCCTGCCCAGCCTACTACTGTAGGCAAGAGGGCAACCCTCTGGATACAGGATCTGCTTATGGATCTTGAGGATGTGAGATATGTACTGTCAGGCATGAAGCTGTTAGGCTGCAAGGGTACAACAGGCACTCAGGCAAGCTTCCTGGAGCTTTTTGACGGCGACCATGAAAAGTGCAAGCAGATAGACAAGCTTATTGCTCAGAAGATGGGCTTCGACGAATGTTTTGCCGTATCGGGTCAGACTTATTCAAGAAAGCTTGACAGCCGTGTGCTTAACGTGCTTGCAGGTATAGCACAGAGCGCAACAAAGTTCTCAAATGATATAAGACTTCTCCAGCACCTTAAAGAAGTTGAAGAACCCTTTGAAAAAAATCAGATCGGCTCAAGTGCAATGGCATACAAACGTAACCCCATGAGGTCTGAGCGTATGGCATCACTATCCAGATATGTTATGATAGATGTGCTCAATCCGTATATCACAGCCGCTACACAGTGGTTCGAGAGAACTCTTGACGACTCTGCAAACAAAAGACTCAGCGTTCCTGAGGCATTCCTCGCAGTAGACGCTATACTCAACCTCTATATAAACATCAGTGACGGGCTTGTTGTTTACGACAAAGTTATCACATCACGTCTTATGAGCGAGCTTCCTTTTATGGCAACAGAAAATATAATGATGGACGCCGTAAAACGAGGAGGAAACCGTCAGGATCTCCACGAGAAGATCAGAGAACATTCAATGGCTGCATCAGAGCAGGTAAAGAAATACGGCAGAGAAAACGATCTGCTTGAAAGAATAGCTGCTGATCCTGCTTTTGGTGTTACTCTTGACGAGCTTAAAGCATTTCTCAAACCCGAAAACTATGTAGGCCGCGCGCCGCAGCAGACAGCCGATTTCCTCAGCGAAACAGTTTCTGCCGCACTTGCCCCCTATGAATCAATGGAAACCGAAACAGCGGAGATAAATGTGTGAGTGAAATAGCTCATAATTTTCCGATAAAAGACAATTCTTTTGCTGTTCAATCATCCTTGGCTTCCCTTTTGGGGCAATGCTGTCAAATTAATTATAAACATAATTGACAAAGTTTCGCTCAAGCCTTTTCAAAGGCTTGCAGGGTCCAGGGGCAGCGCCCTTGGTCGCTGCGTTAGCAGCGAAACAAGTCTTCAAATCTTTCATCAATGTCTTAGGTTGACAGCATTGCCCTTTTGGGGACGCAGTTACCGCAAGGCGGCTGCTTGGGCGTGGCGATTTTCTCTATTCTTAATACGGTGAAAAAAACATAATTATGCATTATGCATTATGAATTAAATAGAAGGAGAGTTGTTTATGATAAACACAAATATATTGCAGGAATCATCCGCAAGAAAAATAGTACAGCAGTTAGGATGTTTTTCTGTGGTAGAATATGAAAGGGATGTATCTGTAACACCCGGTTCAGCCCAGACAGCATATTTCATGGGTAAGATGGGCTGCCGCAAAAGACAGGTGGTTGCGACTCTCAATAATCAGGGCGTTATACTTCAGGCCGGCGCAATGCAGATAATGAGCGGAAATGTTAATATGAATTCCAACGTTAAGGGCGCAGGCGATCTTTTCAAGAAAATGATCGGCGGCAAGGTAACAGGTGAATCGGCGATCAAGCCACGTTACTTCGGAATGGGTCAGGTTATATTTGAACCGACCTATAAGTATATACTCCTTGAAGATCTTTCCCGCTGGGGAGGAGCTGTTACAATAGAGGACGGACTTTTTCTTGCTTGTGATGAAACTGTAAATATAACCGTTACGGCAAGATCAACATTCTCTTCGGCTGTTGCAGGCGGAGAAGGCCTGTTCAATACGGCGCTTGTGGGCACAGGTATAGCGGTTCTTGAAAGTCCTGTTCCGGCAGAAGAGCTTCTGGTATTCGATCTTCAGAATGATGTACTTAAAATTGACGGAAATATGGCCATCGCCTGGTCAAATTCACTCCAGTTTACAGTAGAAAGATCCTCAAGATCACTTGTGGGCTCTGCTGCTTCGGGCGAAGGTCTTGTAAACGTTTACAGAGGTACGGGTCGCGTCCTCGTAGCCCCGGTAGCGTAAATAATGAATAATGAATAGTGAATAATGAATAATAAATAATAAACTCAAAACTAAAAGCTATGAGCTAATAACTAAAACTAAAAAAAGGCAGGTAAAAATATAATGGTCAGAGCAATAGTCGGCGCCAACTGGGGCGATGAAGGCAAAGGCAAGATCACGGATATGCTTGCTCAGAAATCGGATATGGTCATCCGTTTTCAGGGCGGCAGCAACGCAGGTCACACCATAATAAACAATTACGGAAAATTTGCCCTTCATCAGCTTCCCTCAGGCGTTTTTAACGGTAAAATAACAAATATAATAGGAAACGGTGTTGCGCTCAGCGTGGAAAATCTTGTAAAAGAGATACAGCACCTTATTGATGGCGGAGTACCGAAGCCCAATATACTTGTATCAGACAGAGCGCAGATAGTAATGCCTTATCATATACTGTTTGACTGCTATGAGGAAGAAAGACTGGGCGGAAAAAGCTTCGGTTCGACAAAATCAGGTATAGCACCTTTTTATTCTGATAAATTCTCAAAAATAGGGTTTCAGGTAAACGAACTTTTTGACGATGAAGCAGGTCTTAAAGAGAAACTTTCACGTATACTTGAAGTGAAGAACTCTGTTGTAAAAAATGTATATCACAAGGACCCCATAAGCGAAGAAGAAATGTTTGCAAAGCTTATGGAATATAAAAAGGCGCTTGAACCTTACGTTGCAAATACATTTGATATTGTGCATGATGCAGTAAAGGCAGGCAAGGATATACTCCTTGAGGGTCAGCTCGGTTCACTTAAAGATACGGACTTTGGTATTTATCCTATGGTAACATCCTCCAACACAATTGCAGGCTACGGCGCAGTTGGTGCAGGCGGAATACCGCCCTACGCTATCAGTGATATTATTACTGTAGTAAAGGCATATTCAAGCGCAGTCGGCGCAGGTGAATTTGTAAGCGAGATATTTGGTGACGAGGCAGAAGAACTCAGAAAGAGAGGCGGCGACGGCGGAGAGTACGGCGCAACAACCGGCAGACCGAGAAGAATGGGCTGGCTTGATCTTGTGGCAACACGCTATGGCTGTAAGGTACAGGGCGCAACACAGGTAGCATTCACAGTGCTTGATGCTTTGGGATATCTTGACGAGATACCGGTATGCGTTGCATATGAGCTTGACGGAGAGAGGATAGATTATTTCCCATCCACAACAAAGCTCAAGAGATGCAAGCCGATACTTGAGGTACTTCCGGGCTGGAAGACGGACATAAGAGGTATAAGAAAATATGAAGATCTTCCCGAGAACTGCCGCAGATATATAGAGTTTGCGGAAAAGGCAGTAGGCGTTCCGTTTACGATGATTTCCAACGGTCCGAAACGCGAGGATATAATTTACAGATAAGCCGGAGGTATATACGATATGTGTGGTATAGTAGGATATATCGGTTATGAGCAGGCAGGACCGTTTCTTCTGGACGGTCTACAGACGCTCGAATACAGAGGGTATGACAGCGCAGGTCTTTGTCTTAACGACGGCAATCAGCTTATCGTAAAAAAGGCAAAGGGCAAGGTAAAGGATCTCAGAGATCTGACCCATGACGGCACTGATACCAAAGGAACGGTAGGAATAGGACATACACGCTGGGCAACCCACGGAGAGCCGTCAGATGTAAACGCGCATCCTCATCTCAGTGAATCGGGACGATTTGCCGTTGTTCATAACGGTATTATAGAAAATTATCAGCAGCTGAAGGATTATCTTACATCCAAGGGAATAGTATTCCGTTCAAAGACAGATACAGAGGTCATAGCGCAGCTTATCGAATATTATTATAAGGGCGATCTTATAGATACGGTGATACGAGTGCTTGAAAAGCTTGACGGGTCATATGCTCTTGGCGTTATAAGTCAGGAAAACCCTGATGAGATAATAGCAGTACGAAAAGAAAGCCCTCTTATAATCGGTCTTGGTGAGCATGAAAATTATCTTGCGTCTGATGTTACGGCTATACTTGCAAAAACAAGGACGATATACCGTCTTGAAAATAACGAGATAGCTATTTTAGGCAGAGAAGGCGTGAAGATCATTAATACCGACAGGGATGAAGTCATCAAGGAAAAAGAAACTATAGACTGGGATATAAATGCAGCCCAGAAGGGCGGATATGAGCATTTCATGTTCAAGGAAATAATGGAACAGCCGAAGGCAATAAGCGACACGGTAGCGCCCCGTATCAGAAACGGCAGAGTGGTGCTTGATGAGATAAATCTCACGGCAGATGAGCTTAAAAAGTTCAATAAGATAAATATACTTGCCTGCGGCAGTGCCTATCATGTAGGAGTCGTAGCGAAGTATATATTTGAGAAGATGCTGCGTATACCTGTTGAAGCCGATCTTGCGTCTGAGTTCCGTTACCGTGATCCGATCATAAATGATAAGACTCTGACGATAGTAATAAGCCAGTCGGGAGAAACAGCAGATACAAAAGAGGCCATGAAGGAAGCCCAGAGAAGGGGATCTCATGTCATATCAATAGTAAACGTTGTTGGCAGCGCAATAGCAGTTGAATCCAATGATGTTATCTATACATGGGCAGGTCCCGAGATAGCAGTAGCCACAACGAAGGCATACAGCACACAGCTTGCTGTTATTTATCTTATGGCGCTGTATTTCGGAGAAATGCTGGGAACGATAGTTCCTGATGAATATAAGGCGCTTGTAAGCGAGCTTGAAGCGCTTCCCGAAAAGATAGAGAAGGTGCTTGAAAATAAAGAGAGGATACAGTATCTTGCATCCAAACTTTTCAACAGCAGAGATGTATTCTTTATAGGCAGAAATATTGATTACGCATTGTCGCTTGAAGGTTCGCTGAAGCTGAAGGAAATATCTTATATACACAGCGAAGCGTATGCTGCCGGCGAGTTGAAGCATGGTACTATATCCCTGATAGAGCAGGGAACACCTGTTATTGCGCTTGCAACACATGAAGAGCTGATATCGAAGATAGTAAGCAATATAGAAGAAGTAAAAACAAGAGGCGCGTATGTGATCTGTATAGCCTGTGATGACCATAAGGAACTTGAGAACGTAGGTGAAACCATATTCATACCCAAAGTATGCGATATGCTTCTTCCGTCCCTTGCGGTCATACCGCTCCAGCTTTTTGCATATTATGTTGCATCCCTGAAAGGCTGCGATATAGACCAGCCCCGCAACCTTGCAAAATCCGTAACAGTGGAGTAGCAGCTGTGAAACAGCTGCTGCTCTGAGCTTCAAAACCCATACTAAGCTGAAAAGGACTGAAAGATATATGGAGATAAAAAATGAATCCATTCTGGTAATGGATTTCGGAGGACAGTATACGCAGCTTATTGCAAGAAGAGTAAGAGAATGTAACGTATACTGTGAGATAAAGCCGTACAATATAACGGCAGATGAGATAAAAGAGAGAGGATATAAGGGCATTATATTCACAGGCGGACCCAACAGCGCATATGACGATAAGGGTCCGAAATGTGACCCGAAGGTATTCGAGCTTGGCATACCGATACTGGGAATATGCTATGGTGCGCAGCTCATGGCTGTAACACTCGGAGGAAGGGTTGCAGGAATAGAGGATAACAGAGAATACGGAAAGACTGAGATCGAAGTAAATCCGTCATCGCTGTTATTTCATAGAGCGAAAGCGACATCAATATGTTGGATGAGTCATACAGACAGGATAGAGGAGCTGCCCCACGGATTCAAGACCACAGCGATCTCAAAAGATTGTCCCATAGCTGCGATGGAGGATATAAAGAGATATTTCTTTGGGGTACAGTTCCATCCCGAGGTAGAGCATACGGAGCAGGGTCAGGTTTATCTGAGAAACTTTCTGTATAATGCCTGCTGCTGCACAGCAGACTGGAGAATGGATTCTTTCGTTAATGATACAATAGACTATCTGAGAGAAAAGATAGGAGACAAGAGAGTATTGTGTGCATTATCCGGTGGAGTAGATTCATCTGTAGCAGCGCTGATGGTACATAAAGCAGTCGGAAAGCAGCTGACCTGTATATTTGTTGATCACGGACTTCTCCGCAAGGACGAAGGCGATCAGGTAGAGAAGGTATTTACCGAGCAGTTTGACATGAACCTGATAAGAGTAAATGCACAGGAAAGATTTCTGAGTAAGCTTGCAGGAGTAAGTGACCCCGAGAGGAAGCGCAAGATAATCGGTGAGGAGTTCATCAGGGTATTTGAAGAGGAGTCAAAGAAGCTTGGCAAGGTAGAATATTTGTGTCAGGGCACGATATATCCGGATGTGGTAGAAAGCGGAGTCGGAGAATCGGCAGTAATAAAGAGCCATCACAACGTAGGCGGACTGCCGGAGGACATAGGCTTTGAAGGAATAATCGAGCCTTTGAGAGATCTGTTCAAAGATGAGGTTAGGAAAGCCGGACTTGAGCTTGGAATACCGGAGTTTTTAGTTTATCGCCAACCGTTCCCGGGCCCCGGTCTTGCAGTAAGGATAATGGGGGATATAACTGAGGAGAAGCTTGAAGTTCTGAAGGAGGCAGACGCAGTAATGCGGGAAGAATTTGCATCAGCGGGACTTGACAGACAGGTGAACCAATATTTTGCTGTACTGACAGGAATAAAGAGTGTAGGCGTAATGGGTGACGGAAGAACGTATGACAATACTATAGCATTGAGAGCAGTAACGACAACAGATTTTATGACAGCAGATTGGGCAAGAGTACCTTATGAGGTGCTCGAGAGGATCTCGAACCGCATCATAAATGAAGTCAAAAACGTAAACCGTATAGTCTATGATATAACCACAAAACCCCCGGCTACAATTGAGTGGGAATAAACGAAAATGTCCCCCGGCAAACCCGTTCATCCTGTCATAGGGCAAAACAATCAGCGTATTTAAAATGAAAAAAGGATAGTAAAAATACGACCTTGCAAGGTGTGAATTGATTATCACACTTGCGAGGTCGTAGTTCTTTTTTATGGGTTATTTTGAAAAAAGATGCTCACCTTGCAAAGAGTTTTATTTCGAAAAAAAGCTGATATCATGCGGGTTTCAGGCAAATAATAAGAAAGTTGTGCGGAAATTAAATCGGTAATCTTTCTTAAAAAATAGTTAAAAAAGAGTTGTTAAAGAGTTGTTAAAGAGGTAA
>CACWRT010000070.1 GCA_902763365.1 uncultured Ruminococcus sp. | reverse complement strand
CTGATACGCGGTCAGTACAGCATGAACCGCAAGTTCAGAGCGGATGCGAAGCGAAGCGATACCCGCGTTTTGGGACCGGCGGCTCGCCGGTGCGTTAGTGTAAAATTATAATTGGCAAAAATATTATCAATGATAAAAAATGAGCTGCTCAAGAAGCCTGATACGCGGTCAGTACAGCATGAACGGCGAGTTCAGAGCGGATGCGCAGCGGAGCGATACCCGCGTTTTGGGACCGGCGGCTCGCCGGTCGCCGGTGCCGAGGGGTTGCAAAATGGGGGGAAAGGAAGTATAATTGGATATGATATATAATAAAGGAAAGAAGGACGTATATTGAAAACATCCGATTTTTATTATGATCTGCCCGAAGAGCTTATAGCTCAGACCCCTGCGCAGCCTAGAGACAGTTCAAGAATGTTGGTTATGGACAGACAAACAGGTGAGCTTGAACATAAGCATTTTTATGACGTAGTAGATTATCTTGAAGAAGGTGACTGTCTTATAGTCAACGACTCCCGAGTGCTCCCTGCCCGAATTTTCGGCATAAAAGAGGGAACAGGTGCTCAGGTTGAATTTCTTCTTCTGAGACAAGTGGAGAACAAAAAATGGGAAACTCTTACAAAACCCGGCAAAAAAGCAAAGGTCGGCACTAAGTTTATATTCGGTGACGGTCTTATGTCGGCAACGGTTACCGAAGTTACGGATGAGGGAAACCGTATTGTTGATTTTTCTTGTGAGGGCAGCTTTTACGAAACACTGGATAAACTGGGACAAATGCCCCTGCCGCCCTATATACATGAAAAGCTTGATGACAAGGAAAGATATCAGACTGTCTACAGCCGTGAACTCGGTTCGGCTGCCGCACCTACTGCGGGACTTCATTTTACAAAGGAGCTTTTGGAAAAAATCCGGCAGAAGGGTGTGAAAATAGGTTATGTGACACTTCACGTGGGTCTCGGAACTTTCCGTCCGGTAAAAGTGGATGACGTTACTAAACATCATATGCACTCGGAACATTATGAGCTTCCCGAAGAAACTGCAAGGCTCATCAACGAAACTAAACGCAGCGGAAAACGTGTGATCGCAGTAGGCACAACAAGCTGCCGTACACTTGAGTCCGTTGCCGGAAAAGAAGGCTGCATATGCCCCTCTGAGGGCTGGACGGATATATTTATCTATCCCGGATTTCAATTCCATGTTCTTGACGGACTTATCACAAATTTTCATCTTCCCGAAAGTACTCTTATTATGCTTGTATCTGCTTTTGCAGGATATGACAATGTTATGAGGGCTTATGAAACAGCGGTGAAGGAACGATACAGATTTTTTTCGTTTGGTGATTGCACTCTGATTATATAAAACAATTGTTTGGAGGTTATGAAATGAGTGAAAAAGATTATGCAAAAAGTATAATTGATATTATTCCGGAAAAATATATGGATGAAGTCATAAGATTTTTACTGAGTCTGCCGGAAGGTAATAATGATGACGAAAAATTCGATCTGGTATCTAAACATATTTTGGAAAAATACCATAAGGCGTTTGAGGAACTTGCAAAATGATAAAATTCAGTCAGGAAAAAATATTACTTTTACATCAGTTGATTGCGCAGGAAACAGGTGGAGATGCAGGTGTAAGAGATTATGGACTGCTTGAAAGTGCACTTGAATCCGCATATCAAACCTTTGGCGGTGAAGAGTTATTCCCTTCGAAGGAAGAAAAGGCTGCAAAGCTTGGCTTTTCTCTTATTTCAAATCATGCTTTTGTGGATGGAAACAAACGCATAGGAATGTATGTGATGCTGACATTCCTTGAAATGAACGGAATACATATTTCGCCATCCGATGATGATGTGATAAAATTAGGGCTTGCTGTTGCTTCAGGAGAAGCTGACTATGAGGATATTTTGGAATGGATAAGAAGCTTTGAAGCTAAAAAGAAATGATCCTGCTTCCCGTAACATCGGGGATGCTATGTTTATCCGTTGAAATATTACAAAATATGCCGCACACGTTACATTCAGCGTGTGCGGCAATTTTCTCGTTTATTCTGTTTTTATGAAAGTTTAATAATTATCCTTTAAAAGACAGTATTATCAGATGAATAAAGGATCATACATCAGAATACCATAAGCGAGAATACTTTTTCAGCAGTTTTTCCCGTATTGTCCTTAACAACCGCTTTAATGTCGTAGGAATCTGATTCGGTAGGCTTGAAGCTTGCAGTTGTTGCAGAACCGTAGGCTGTGCCTATGCTCGTCCATGAGGATGCTGTTGAAAGCTTATAGTAGAAAGCATATTTATAAGGGGATGTTCCGCCCGATGCGCCGCCTGTCAGCTTTACTGTATCGCCTGCGGAAACGGCATCTGCACTTATGGTGGTTGTATTATTAAGAGCTGCAGCTGTTGAACCTGTGCTTTTGCATACAGCCTTGAAAGACTTTGTTACGGCACGTCCCGTTTCATCACGTATTAGTACCTTGAACTCATAATTTGCTGCGGCTGTGGGAACGATCTTTGCTGTTGATGATGTACCCCACTCTGTTCCGATGGTTTTCCAGAGCTGGTTGCTTGCACGCTTGAAATAGAAAGCATACTGATAGCTTCCTGTGCCGCCTGTACCTTTGGCTGTAAGCTTGAATGAAGCTCCTAACTTGATGCTTTCGGAATTAATAACGGAACTGTTCTTGAGTGTGGAGGAAGTCGCAGTGGATTTTACCGTAAAGCCTGTTTTGCTTACTTTATCCTTGGCATCCTTTACTCTTACGATAACGTTGTATGTGCCTGCTGTGGGGGGATAGAAGGTGGCAGATTTTGAACTGTCATAGGGCTGGCCTATAATGGTGTATTCTGTTTCTGTACTCTTCTTGTAACAGAACCAGTATTTGTAAGAACCTGCGCCGCCTGTTGCACTGCCCGTAAGGGTCACGGGATAACCTACTTCTACTGATCTTGAGCTTATTGTGGATGTGTTCTGAAGCTCACCGGAAGTATTCGGCTGTACGGTAAGTGTGAACTCTTCTGTAACACTCAGTCCTGTATCATCCCTGACCGTAACAGCAAGATTATATGTTCCGGCAGCTGTCGGAATAAATGAAGCAGATTTAGAGGAAGTGTTTTCCGAACCTATTACAGAATATGCACTGTCAGTTGATTTCTTGTATTTGTAAGTGTAGGTGTATGGTTCTTCACCGTAATCAGCAGCACCCTTGAGGGTTACTGTCTGACCAACTTTAACAGTATCCGAACTGATTTCGGAAAGGTTTGCAAGCCACCGGAGAGGTTTTGAAATGTATATTACCTCAATAGTTCCTTCTGTGAAAAGACCTGTTGCATTTGAGGGTATTTCATAGTCAACACCTATCGGGAGCGAAACATTTTCTGTTGTGTATGTGTTCGTACCGTCAGCAATACCTTTTATTGTTTTTATGAGATTCTTACTGCCGCCGTCTTGGGACCGGGTATAAACTTTTACTGTGCCTGTGGGATATACCTTTCCGTTTTTGATCCATACTTCACCCGATACAGTATAACCGTCCGAACCGACTCCTGTGGGGTCCTGTGAACCCTGGTTATTGTTATTTGCGATAAACTTGATGGATTCGGGGCCTGTGATTTCACCGCTGTACCATCCGTTACCATCATTCGTCATTGCAGTACCCGGCCATGCGCCCGAATACTGAGTCGCGCTTGTACCGGAACCTGTATAGGTGTACATATATACCTGTGACCAGCTGCTTGCATTGTAGTAGTGTACTATAGGTCCTGTGCTTGTCTTTTTGGAATAATACATCTGAACAAGCGGAGTTGTACTGGCGAATACGCTTGAATCGGCAGACGATTCAGATGTGACAAATTCATATCCGCTGATGTTTTTTGGTGTGATATTTGTTGCAGTACCAATTCGTCCTGTTATCATATCATCATCTGAGATACTTTCGCCTGTATCATAATCATAGTATTTGATCCATACAGAACCTATCGTGCTTGTATCTATCTTGTAGTAGTATGTGACTGTCGCGCCTGTTTTGCTGAATGTTCCGCTCGTGCTGCCTGAGGTATGGTCAACCATGTAGCCGTCACTGATAAGTGAAGAATTTGCAGATGTGGAATATGAAGCGCCTTCTTCACCTTTAAGAGTTTCTGTTTTCAGTACCTGACCTGTGGACTCAAGAACATGATTTACTGTAACCGTGCATTTTGAACTGAGATCGGTATTGTCAAAGCTTGTCTTGTCTATAAGAACTACTGTTGAACGCGCGGGAACTGTTACGCTTGTGCCCGAAACTGTTCCCAGTGATTCAGTGCCTGCCTTTGTGCCGTTTGCTACCATTACCCACTGGGTGGGAAGTGTAACGCCGTCATACGTCATTAGATTAACAGTTTTCTGAGTTGTATTTGCATTGTGTATTACTGCCGCAAAGTTCCATTCCTTGCCGGTGTACTGCTTGTTATACATGGTAAAAGCAACAACGTTTGACGGGAAGCTTGTACCCCATGAGAAGTAGATCGTGTCATTGCTTGTATTTGTGGGATCACGGAAAGGAGCATATGCTTTTCTAATTTCGATAAGACCTTTATAGTAGCTTACTATATCGGAGTATGTTATTGTATTATTCCAGGTGAGCTGATTTACAGAAGTGGCGGATTTATAGCTGTTTTCATCTCCGCCCTTTGAACGCGCAAATTCTTCGCCTGCCTGGAAGAAGGAAATACCCTGAGATGTAAGTATTATACCGCCTGCCATTTTGTTCATGGCAACAAGATCGTCATAACGGTTTCCGTAACCGCTGCCGCCCTTGACTGATTTTACAAGCTTATCATAAAGCGTGTAATTATCATGCGCCGATGTATAGGTTACAGTCTGAGAAGGCTGTTTTGACCACTTGCTGTCTCCGGACATGGTAGTTGAATTAGCCTGTATACTGCCTTTCAGGGCTGTTTCGTATCCTGCTCCCTGAATGAATCCCGGGTCTGCCGCATTGAAGCAGCTTCCTTTTATAGCATCTCTTACCTTATCGTTGAAAGCAGCAACCTCTTCGGAAACATATTTCATATTTCCCTGTACTGCTGTAGCTTTCGGGCACGGGGTTGCGGCAGCTGTCCAGGGCTCGCCGTAAATAAGAAGATCGGGGCTTATTTTATCAAGCTCTTCACGTATCTTATTCATTGTATCAACATCATGTATACCCATAAGGTCAAAACGGAATCCGTCAAGATGATACTCCTCTGCCCAGTATTTCAGGGAGTCGATCATGAATTTCTGATACATTGCGCGGTCGCTGGCGGTTTCATTTCCGCAGCCTGATGCGTCTGAGTACTTTCCTGTGGAATCCTGACGATAGTAATATCCCGGAACTGTATAATCGAACCAGTCATTTACTCCCGAACCGCCTGAGTATGTATGGTTGTAAACAACATCCATTACAACGCCGATTCCTTTATTGTGCAGTGACTGTACCATCTGCTTGAACTCTTTTACTCTTACTTCGCCGTGATACGGGTCTGTAGAGTAGGAGCCTTCGGGGGTATTGTAGTTCATCGGGTCATAGCCCCAGTTGAACTGATCTGTGCTGAGTTTTGTTTCGTCAACGCTTGCATAATCATATACTGGGAGAAGATGTACATGAGTAACGCCCAGATCTTCAAGATAGTCAACACCTGTTGGGTGTATGCCGTCATTATTCACGGTCGTGCCGGTTTCGGTGAATGCAAGGTATTTGCCCTTGTTGGTCATGCCCGAATCGGATGATGCAGAAAAATCCCTTACGTGGGCTTCCCAGATCACGGCATCTGTCTGATTGGGACAGCTTACTCTTTTGTCGTTATCCCATCCTGCCGGGTCAGTACTGTCGAGGTCAACCACCATTCCTCTTTTGCCGTTGACGCCTGTTGTACGCGCATAGATGTCAACAGTTTCCTTTACAGAACCGTTGCAGGTGACAAGGTAGGTGTAATAGGTATTTGCAAGATCACCCGATACCGTTATACTCCAGATACCCTGACTTTGCTTTGTCATATCCTTTGTTTCGATAACGCCTGCGCCGCTTTCACTGTCGCTGCCTGTTTTGTAGCGTTTTAGCTGTACCTTTGATGCTGTCGGAGCCCATACTTTGAAGGTAGTGGAGCTCTTTGAATAAACAGCGCCCAGGTCATTTCCGCTGTAGGCATACTGATCCAGCGCCGACATTTCGCTGTAGCTTACGGCGCTTGCAGGCAGTGCCGTCCATACTGACAATGCAGATGAACAAATAAGTGCCGACAGGAACATTGACGCAGATCTGCGTATGCCTTGTTTAACTTTTGACATAGAATAACCCTCTTTCTTTTGTTTTTTTGCAGGTCCGATCCGTTCATGGAATAATGAGAACATTGTTGACGGGGTGGTATGACATATGTTATATTACATAAAGCCAGTACTCTTCAGAACCTTGCACTCAGTGATCTGTCCGATCATCTGTTTATAGTGTAATATAATCTTTGTCATTTTTATTTCTATATAAGAATTAAAAACTATACAAAAAAATTTTTCTGTAGTATATCCTTTTGTATAGTATTGAAGTTGCAAAATATGCGGTAAATAAAACCGAATATTAGTAATATTGTACAATATTTACATATTTTAAATAAAAAAATTTAAATTTACGTCGGAATTTGATATAATATAGAAAAGCATATATTATATGCAGCAAATGAAGAGGAGTGATCTTATGTTTTGTCCTTTTTGCGGAAAAGAAACTGATCCAATGCAGAAGTTCTGCGAAAACTGCGGTAACCCGCTGAAGTCCGATGCTGTGCCCTCGGAAAGTTACGATCAGCCGGAAGCTTCTTCCCACGAAGCATTACAGCCGCCTGCGCCTGATATGCCTGATGCTTCTGATAATAATATACCGCCTCAGAGTGATCGGGAATTTGGCAGTTCCGCTCAGTCACAGATGAATGATACTGCCGGTTGGGAGGGCTATTCCGGTCAGAATGTTCAGTCATCGTTTGGTCAGGGTCAGCCTTTGCAGAATTCATTTCAGCAGCCTGAACAGCCGGACGGCTTCGGAGGACAGCAGCCGGTTCAGCCGGGCAGTTTCGGAGAGCAGCAGCCTGTGCAGTACGGCGGTTTCTCAAACGGTCAGGATATGCCGCCACAGTCCAAGGCATACAGCGGCACTATGCCTATAACCAACGGCAACCGTGTATATGACGGCGTTTCATCTGCGTCAATGCAGAAGAAAAAGGGATTTATGTCTCCGAAAAAGATAATAATAATTGCTGTCATAGCTTTGCTTGTGGCTGTTATCGGCATATTCTCATTTATATTTATTCGCAAGAAAATTCAGAGAGATCAGATCGTCAATAATCCTACCATGAGTGCCGTCATGTCGTACAAGAGTTATCTTGATGTCAATAATGCCGATGATCCCATATATGCAGTTCTGAAGGATTCGGACAAGAGCGGTACTTTGACCATCAATGCTACAGGAAAGATGAAGGGCGACGGTACTTCTTCCGATATTGATGCAAAAGCAACTGTCGGTTATGACCGAAAGCAGGGAAGGTCTTACCTCAAGGTTGACGGAGGCAAAATATTCAGCAGTCCTGCCTTAGGCGGTGACGGAAATAGTAAGGCTGTCGTTGAAATGAATATGGATCCTGATAAGCTGTATCTTAATTATGATATAATGGGCGGCAGCGGAAAATATTTTATAGATAACAAAAATTTCCGTAAGGATATCAAAGACTCGATTTTTGCATTTGACAAGGATAATGTTCTTAAATTCAGCGATGAAGAATCTTATGAAAGCTTTGTTGATATGTATGAAACAATGGTGAGTGAGCTTTCCGACTACGATAAGGAGGGCAGCAATTCCAAAACCACTACCGAGAACATTATAAAGCTTATCGAAAAGCATGGTGATGTCACTGTTACGGATGAAAATGCTATAGTTACAGACGGTCAGAAAAATACTGAGATACCGGCTTATGCTATTACATACACTTTCGGCAAGGATTCACTTAAAAGTCTTATAAAAGATGTTAAAGAAGAATATATTTCATATCTCGACAAGGTTTCAAAGGGCGGAAGCAATTCATCAGATACCAAGGATTCCATTGCAAAATCCGTGGATGAAATGTTAAAGAGCATAGACAGTACAGTCGGAAATAATTTCAGACTTGTTGTGAAGTTCTATCTTGACAGGGATAACAGTTCTGCAATCAAAACCTCAGTAAAGGCACAGAATATTACCGTATCAGGTAAGGGCAGTTTTGATATGAACATTGACTTCCTTAAAGCTCCTGAAAATCAGATTCGTATGTCATTGACTTCCGAGAATGAAAAAGGAGAAAAAAGTACGGTTATTGCACGTATTGTCAAAACAGATAACAATGATACATTGAAATATGAATTTTCGGGAGAAACGAAATCGGACGCTGCTTCTGAACCAAACAAGACCTATGCGTCGTTTGAGTATGACCGTAAAAAGAAAAAATTCAGCTTTACCGCAGGTTCCGGAGAAAACGGTGTGCGTGTTTCATATACTGGTGATGCGGAGATAACATCAAAGAGAATATCTCTTAAATTTGATGATATTGTTAAAACGGATGAAATGCAGCTATCTATGAAAGTTGATTTTACCCCTGATGCCCCTGCAGCAGTCAATACTGACGGTGCGAAAAATGTATTGAAGATATCAAAATCTGATTTTGAGAATATGTTCGGTGAAAACAATATGCTTATGTCACTTTTCGGGGCGGGTCTTATGCAGCCGAAAAATGATTTTGATGATTATGATTATCACAGTTTTGATGGCCCGGGATATGATAATAATTATAGTTTTGATGATTATTTTGATGACGATTATGATTACGATTATGACTATGATTATGATTTTGATTTCTATGATGATTTCTCAGATCTTCCCGATCTCGACATATCCGTTCCGGATACAGCTTCGGGAACGCCTGTGAAAGCTATTCTGAACTGATAGTTCAAGAAAAGTATCATTTTAAGAAAACAACAAAAAGAAGCAGGACGGTCTGTTTTGAAATGCAGCTCCGTCCTGCTTTTTATTTTGTTTCATTTTCGCAAAGGTATGTAAGTTTTTCTCCGTCTGAAATAATGACTACTGTGCCGTCAATATCGGTACGAAGTATCTGACTTCCGCATTTTTCTATTCTTTCCGTACAATTTCGTGAGGGAAGATCATTGTTTTCTTCTCCTGCTGATATTACCGTGCAGTCAGGATTTACTGCATGAAGAAAAGCCTCGGTCGTTCCTGAATTGCTTCCGTGATGACCTGCTTTTAATACATCGGCATGAAGGTCACTATATGTACCGAGCAGAAGCTTTTCAGATTCCTTTCCGGCATCTCCCGTAAATAAAAAAGAAAAGCTTTTCCATCTGAGCATTATCACAAGGGAATTTTCGTTATTGCTTTTTGATTTTTTCATGGGAGAGAGGACTTCCAGAAAAATATCGCCGAGTTTGTATGAACAGATATCAGGGTATTCGAGCACTATATTTTTTGAACTGACAGTATCGAAAAAAATATGTTCGTCCTCTGTCATATCCTTTTTATTTTTAATGCAGTATCTGCTTGTCCAGACCTTTTCGATGGTAATTTTATCCGCGATATCTGCGAAATCCCCTATATGATCAGAGTCGGTATGACTTGCAATAAAAAGGTCGATCTTATCTATGCCAAGCTTGCCGAGATAGTGGGACGTTATGCCCTGTGCGGAATAAGGTCCGCTATCTATAAGTATATTGTCATCTTTGGTTCTGATAAGTATACTGTCGCCGCAGCCTACATCTATAAAGTGAACAGAGAAGGGGAAGCTTTCGCTTAAAAAAAGAAAGTCGTCTTTTTCGGATGACATTCTTTGTCCTGCTTCGGTTTGTGACAGAAAAAACAGAACTATCACACAGACCGCCAGCGCAGTACAAAGCATAAAATATAAGCTGAGTTTAAGTCTTTTCCGGTTAAAAAAGTTTTTAAGATCATGGTTCATCTTTCTTCTGATCTCCGCAGGTTATCGTTACACTGCTGATACGCTGGTCTTCAACTTCACCAACAACAACAGAAAGGTCTTTGAATGTGAAAACGCAGCCTTTTTCGGGAATATCACCAATCTGTTCGATCACCCAGCCGCCTACAGATTTACTGTCGGACCTGATATACCTGTCGTCCTTTTCAAAAAGTTCAAGCATATCGTCTATATTCATATCGCCACTGATCTCATATTTGTCTTTATCTATTTTTTTGTATTTATGGTCGATCTCCTCGTCCTCGTCCCAGATATCTCCGACTATCTGTTCAAGCAGGTCTTCCATTGTTACAATTCCCAGCGTTCCGCCGTAATCGTCTGTAACTACTGCGAAATGCAGTTTCTTGTGCTTGAAATCTGCTAACAGAGAAGAAAGCTTTTTGCTCCTGTATATAAAATACGGCGGCTGGATAAGCTTTTCAAGATCCGGTTTTCTGCCGCTGAGAAGCTCTTCAAGATAATCTCTGGAATGTAGAACGCCTACGATATTATCTATGCTTTCTTTGTAAACGGGTATACGTGAAAAGCGTTCGGTCATGATTATTTCATTGTTTTTTTCAAAGCTGTCGTCAATATTTATTGCCGTCATATCCACTCTTGGTGTAAGTATATCATATGCAGTTTTTTCATCAAACTCTAAGGCAGACTGAACAAGCTCACTTTCCTGTTCTTCAAGAACACCTTCTTCTTCAATGCTTTCAACTATGTATTTCAGTTCATCCTCGGTAACGCTGGGGCTTTTTTTCTTGTTTTTCCCCGAAAACCTCTTGACCGCATCTGTTAGTTTAAGCAGAAGAAATGTGACAGGCGTAAGTATGAACATGAGCATCCTGAGGGGAGAAGCAAAGGACACACAGAGCTTTACATTGTTTTCTATTGCTATATTTTTCGGCAGCACTTCTCCGCACACAAGAACTACTATGGTAAGCACAACTGTACTCATAAGCGTACCTGCCGCATCCCCAAGAAAAGATACAAACAGAAGTGTCGCAAGTGCGGAGCTGGCTATATTCACAATATTATTGCCTACCAGAATCGTTGACAGAGCCTTATCGTAATGGTCAACTATGTAAATTGCTTTTTCTGCCCGTTTGTCACCGTTGTCGGCAAGATTTTTCAGACGTATCTTGCTTACGGAGGAAAAAGCAGTTTCTGTGGATGAAAAGAAAGCCGAAAGCATAACCAGTACAATTATTACGGCAGTCATAAGCCAAGGATCCAAAAAAATCACTCCTGATAAAATTATTGGTAACGCTCGCCCTGCAAAAATAACTATTTATTATGCAGACATACGTTTACCCATACACCACATCATTATATTATTATTTGTAATAAAAATTATTCCGGAAAAGAAATATAAACGGTATTATCAGATATCTTCCCTGATTTTTCTCAAACAATCGAAAAAATCACCTTTGACGAGAACCGAGGGTACGCTTATCATAAGATTGAGAGGGAGTCCGAAATCTTCAACAGTGAAACCGTTTTCATCTGTTTCACCGAGCTTTTCCCGTTGGCTTCTCAGATCTTCGCAGTAGCAGTAGATCTTTTTTCCCAGAGCAAAGGCGAAACCTATTTCAAAAGCTGTACCACTGTCGGGTTCATGACCTCTGAAGGGGTTTGTATTTGCGGCAATAATATCGCAGTTGCGGATAAGTCCTATGTTAGCGAAAAAGATATCCTCGGCGCTGTTACATTCATTATCCAGTGGATAAAGTCCTTCAAAACCGAAGCTGCTGCACAGTTCTTTCATTCTTTTTCCTTTTTCCACAGCATTATGTGCAAAAACATCAAAGCCCGCTAAATAGATTTTTTTCATAGTACATACTCCTTGTATTTTATCAATTTTATGGAAATGCTGAATAAAACTTATTTCAAGATTTTGAAGAAAGCCGGAAGTGGCTTTACGTGGTGCTTCGTCCCACACCCCAAAACTTGATTTATAAATAAATCAGCGTTTCCTTAGTAAAACTCTCGTTATTGTAAAATAACCTTGAGTGAGGAACATATAGTATAAGCCGATACAAAAGTAACAACCGCGACTAATAAAAGTTGGGGCGACGTGCCCGGAGCGGAACGTAGTGAAGCGACCTCCGCGTTATGGGACCGGCGGGTTAGTGTAAAATTATAATTGGCAAAAATATTATCAATGGTAAAAAATGAGCTGCTCAAGAAGCCTGATACGCGGTCAGTAAAGCCTGAGTGGCGAGTTCAGAGCGGATGCGAAGCGGAGCGATACCCGCGTTTAGGGTCCGGCGGCTCGCCGGAGCTAATTGATTAATGGAGATATTTATGATATAATGTCAATGGTATGATCCTCATGTGTGGAATGATACCATCAACGAACAATTTAGTTGTTGCTTTTGTTCGGCAGCATCAAATCTCTTACATTAGTATCAAGTTATCCAAAATACACACAGATTCCAATAAATTATGTTAACAGCCGAAATGACCGCTGTGGAAAGTACAACCATATTAAATGCTCTTGTTCTCTTTTTCATTTCTGTTTTAATGAGCAAAATAATACCTAAAACTGCAAGCAGTACGATTATAACCGTCAGTGCGAATATTACATAAAATGCCCAGAAGAAGCTGTCTGCGGGAAGTTCAGACCACAAAGCGTTTAAGCCTGCGAAAATGCCAAACGGAATAACCGCAATTTCGCTGAGCATTAATGCGACTGCCCACTTTCCAAGCGGACGTCCTTCTTTTTTTCTGAGCTTTTGCACAAGCTTTATCAAAATCATTATCACACATGATAAAACCGATATTACCCAGAGCAGGGTTATAGATATTTCAAAGATCCTTACGACTTCGGATGTTTTTATGTAGTCTGATGTCGTATCTAAGACGTTGCCCGTCGATTCGTCGGGTACTAAAAAAAACTCTTCACTGCCGTCAAATCTGCTGAAATTCAGGCTGTATAGCTTTAAACCACCCTTTAGTATCGTGCGCGCATCCCTGTAGCTCCCTTCCGGTACCGCAGGCGTTGTTCCCCAGTAGCTTTCCGGATCGTATTCTCCGAAGATCATCTTCATCATATCTTCATTATATACGTATTCGCCGCCCTGGTTCGTCATTACAACGGCGCCTGTTTCATTTTGTGTGTCGAGTATAAGATTAGTAGAACAGATTCCGGAGCCTCCGCTGTGACCGTAGCAGGGGTGCTCCATCGGTATCATCCACATACCGTGACAGTTGCGTGGAATTTCCTTGCCGTTGTAGGTGTAGGTTGAAGTGGGTGAAAGGAACAGCTCGTATGTGGCTGGGTCCTTGAAGATCCTGCTGTCGCCGCTGAGCAGGGCGCGTCCGAATTTTGTAAGGTCGTCCAAGGTTGAAACACAGGCACCCGCGGGATAAAAACCTCCGTACTTTTTTGCAAATGGCACAGAAACATTGTCCGGACGGTAGCCGGTGAGCTTATCCCACTGGGTTCTGACAAATTCGTTGTCTGAGTAGTCGGGCTTCAGGGAGGATTTCTCCATGCCGAGAGGTTTAAAAATGTTCTCATTGACATATTCGTAGAACGGCTTTTCGGCAACACGTTCCACTATATAGCCCGCAAGAGCAACTCCCCAATTCGAGTAAGCCGTAACTGTGCCCGGCTCATATACCTGCTGAGGCTGATACTTTGAAAGGGTCTCCTCAAGAGGCTTGAGCTTGTCGAGCCGGTCTAAACGCAGGTACATATTGTAAGGTGTTTCCTGAAAGCCCGCGTTATGATTCATGAGATTTATCATTGTAACGGGTTTATCATATGTAAGATTTTTTAGATAGTTGTCGGGAAGATAATTTCTTATGTCCTCGTCAAGAGATATTTTCTCCTGTTCATAAAGCTGCATAACACTTGTCCAGACAAGCAGCTTTGTGATGGATGCCCATTCAAATACGGAGTTTTCATCTACAGCGATATTGTTTTCGAGGTCTATGCAGCCAAAGTAATTTGAGTATATGGTATCGGTCTTGTTAAATACCGATACACACATTCCTGCTGTGGTATCACTGTGTTTGCTGACGTATTCCTCAATTTGTTCGCCTACAGACTGATCCTCTGTATCGGCGTATGCGGTAATAGCAGTGCAAACAGGCAGCAGCATGATAAACAACATTAATGCAGACAATATTTTTTTGTAATTCACGTTGTTTTCCTCCTTAAAATGAACTTTATGTCAGCAATACTGCATAATTACAATATCAGATCTATAATAGGACGGCAGTCAGTAATTGTGCGATGTTGCCTTTTAACATTATAACATATTCTTGTAGTATATATATTATTAGTTCGGGAATTTTTATTCTTTTTTTCAGACAAAAGCGTCTTAGCTGGTTTCTTGTGTTTTTCCGAAGAAAACAGTGCGAATATATACGAGGTGAAAAAAATGAAAATAAACAGTGTTGACCATGGAAATGAATTTGATTTTGGCAGGACTTCGGAGGATTATGTAAAATATCGTGACATATATCCTTCGGATATGTATGAAAAACTGATAGCATACGGCATAGGAAAAGCCGGTCAGAAAATCCTTGATCTTGGCAGCGGTCCGGCCGTGCTGCCGTTGAATCTCAGTCCTACGGGTGCATTGATTACAGCAACAGATATTTCGGAAAACCAGATATCATACGGTAAAAAAGCTGTCAGTGAAAAAGGTATCGAAAATATTGGCTTCAAGGTTTGTTCAGCAGAAGAAACAGGATTTGACGACAATAGTTTCGATGTCGTTACAGCAGTACAGTGCTTTCATTATTTTGATACCGAAAAAGCTGTTCGTGAAATCAGACGTGTACTCAGACCAAATGGCATATTCTGCATGATATTTATGGATTGGCTTCCGTTTGAAGATAAGGTGATAGGAGAAATGGAAGAACTGGTTCTAAGATATAATCCGAGCTGGAACGGCTGCGGCTTTTCTGAATATCATTACAGCTTCCCCGATTGGGCAAAAAATAATTTTGCAATAGATACGATCCATTCATACGATACATTCCTTGAATTTACGAAGGAGTCCTGGCTTGGCAGAGTAAAAACCTGCCGTGGAATAGGTGCAAGTTTACCTGAAAAAGAAATACAGGCTTTTGAAAATGAATACCGTGATCTTCTCGGAAAATATGATGAACCCCTACATCTTAAACATCAGATACATATTGAAATATACAGATCGACAAAAAATAAGAACCGCTAAATGTATAGTGAATTGTAATTAGCTCAGAGCTAAGAGCTCAGGGCTTGGCGGCTCTGATTTTTTTCGCATAAAGCTATTTTTAATGTTGTTATAAGTTTCGTCAAAGTCATCCTTGCGGA
>CACWRT010000069.1 GCA_902763365.1 uncultured Ruminococcus sp. | reverse complement strand
CATGACGGCTCAAAGTAATAACCTCTTAAATAATTTTATGGCAATATAAACTTTATTGCAAAAAGAGCCGCTCAAGAAGCCTGATACGCGGGCAGTAAAGCCTGAACGGCGAGTTCAGAGCGGATGCGAAGCGAAGCGATACCCGCGTTTAGGGACCGGCGGCTCGCCGGTCGCCGGGGCGGTTGACATTGAGGGGGTTATGGAGTAAAATATAGGTAGTGAAAAGGCGGGTCGTGATGGTATTGATTCGATGATCTGCAAAACTTTGAAATATTGATCACAAGTCTGTATAAAATTCAGACAGATGTAATACTGTGAGGTCTTTATTATGGTTGATTTTCTGAGAAGAACATGGGCAGAGGTAGATATAGATGCCGTAAAACATAATTTTGAGGAAATAAGAAAAAGTGTGGGGAATGATACCGAGATCATGTGCGTTATAAAAGCCGACGGCTACGGTCACGGAGCTGTTTTTCTCGGTCAGTACTACGAAAAATTAGGCGCAGACCGCTTCGCTGTATCAAATATAGAGGAAGCTTTGCAGCTTCGTGAAAATGGTATAACCAGACCTATACTCATACTTGGTTTTACACCTGCCGGGCTTGCAAAAACTCTGGCAGATAATGATATTACCCAGGCTGTGCTTTCTACGGATTATGCCAAAGAACTTTCTGAAAATGCGGTCAAAGAAAATGTAAATGTCGGTATACACATTAAACTTGATACGGGTATGAGCCGCATTGGTTTTATGTATCAGGATACTCAGCGGGATAAAAGCTCTATTGAAGAAATAAAAGAAGTCTGTAAGCTGCCCAATTTAAATGCAGAGGGAATATTTACCCATTTTGCGGTATCTGATGAAGCTGACGAAGGGAAAGATGCAACGCTGCATCAACTGGAATGTTTTACCGATGCTGTTGAAAAACTTAAAGCACAGGGCATAAGCTTCAAAACTGTTCATTGTTCAAACAGCGGCGCTATCATAGATTACAAACAAGCAAGATTTGACTGTGTAAGAGCAGGTATAATATTATACGGTCTTTCGCCGTCATCAAAGCTTGCAGGTAAAATGGATCTTCGTCAGGCTATGCAGATCAAAAGCGTTATCGCTATGATAAAAACTGTTGAAGCAGGTACAGCCGTAAGCTACGGAAGAACATTTGTAACCGAAAAGAAAACCAAAATAGCTACTGTTCCCATCGGCTATGCCGACGGCTACTCAAGAAGTCTTTCAGGAAGGGCTTATATGACGATAAAAGGCAAAAAAGCTCCTGTAATAGGACGTGTATGTATGGATCAGGTGATGATCGACGTTACCGACATAGACGACATAAAAACAGGCGATGAGGTAACGGTAATAGGTGACGGCAGCGATAATACCATTTCTTTTGATGATATAGCTAAAATGACGGGGACGATAAACTATGAGCTTGTCTGCCTTGTGGGCAAAAGAGTACCCAGAGTTTATATGCGCCACGGAAAAAATGTGGGTATAATGGATTGTATCCGCTCGGCAGCTGAGGAATGATATAATGAATGATTTTTTATTTGCGCTGGTTCTGATGTTTTTTATCGGTGTAATATCTATAGTATGTATGTTAGCAGCGCTGACGCTGATGCTGAAAAATACCGATAAAAGAAGCAGGATCAAAACCGTTTTTATGATAATACTCCCCGTTATATCCATAGGCTGCGGAGCATATTCCGTATTCGGATTATTCGGAACGGGAGCGGCGATAGTTTTTTCGGTGATATTGTTTATTATCGCTTTGCTTGTATGGCTGTCGCTTATCATAAACAGAAAATGAGAGTGTGTTATCTGAATTTATTATCCGGATAAGCGTCAATGAAAGGTCTTTTCGTGATTTTGAAAACGATCTGTCATTTTTCTCAGTATGACAGTATTGGTTAAAAACTTTTATTGATCGTTTTATAGAAACAGCTTTCAGATCATTGCATCACGATACGAGGAGGAGAAAATATGAAACTGCTGGTGCTGGACGGAAACAGTATACTTAACAGGGCATATTACGGAATAAAGATACTGACCACAAAGGACGGACATTATACAAATGCAATATACGGATTTCTTACGACCTTCCGCAGACTGCTTGACGAAAGTCATCCCGATGCGGTAGCAGTTGCTTTTGATCTTAAAGCGCCGACTTTCCGCCATAAGGCATATGACGGATATAAAGCTAACCGCAAAGGTATGCCCGACGAGCTTGCAGCTCAGATGCAGCCTCTTAAAGATATAATAACCTCTCTCGGATTCAGGATAGTTACTTGTGAAGGATTTGAAGCTGACGATATACTCGGCACACTTGCAAAGAAATGTACCGATGAAGGCTATGAATGTATGATAGCTACAGGAGACCGTGACAGTCTTCAGCTTGTATCTCCGACTGTTACTGTAAGGATAGCTGCCACAAAATTCGGCAAGCCCGAAGTAACACTTTACGATGAAGATAAAATAATGGAAGTCTATGGTGTAAAACCCAGACAGCTTATTGATATAAAAGCGATACAGGGGGATACCTCAGACTGTATCCCGGGCGTTGCAGGAATAGGCGAAAAAGGTGCAAAGGATCTTGTGTCAAGATTTGAAAGTCTTGATAATATATATGAAAATATAGATACAATAGATGTAAAGCCTGCTGTACGCAAAAAGCTTATTGCAGGCAAGGAAAGCGCATATATGAGCTATATGCTCGGAACGATAAGCACCCAGGCACCTATTGATACCGATATAAGCGCATATGTTCCGGGAGAATGTGATAAGGCGTCCGCGGCGGGGCTAATGGCTAAATATGAACTTTTTTCTCTTATGGAAAAATGGGGGCTCGGCGCAGAAGATATAACGGCTTCAGCTTCTGTACAGGATGAAACCGCAGACGACAGAGAGCTTGAAGTCATTACAGATAAGCCCTTGGCGGAACTGTATGAGGAAATGAAAGGCAAAACAGTTGACTTTATCTATAAAACAGACGGAGAAGATATAACGGAAATAACCGTATGTGTTGATACAAATGTATACAGCGCAAACGCATTCAGCGGCGATTTTATGCAGTTTATTGACAGCTTCCTCAAGGACGGAAGCATAAAAAAACGCACCCATAACTGTAAGCCTGTTTTTGCTGCTGCGGATAAGTATGGAATAAGCTTTGATGGCCTTGTATTCGATACCATGCTTGCGGCATATCTTCTCAATCCCAATGCTCCCGATTATGACCTTGCAAGACTATTCGGTGAATATAGTATAAAACCGCTGAAAACAAATATGCCTGACGGAATGGAAAGCTTTATTCCCCTTGCGGATAAGCTTGCAGCTGAGCTTGAGAATAAACAGCAGATGAAGCTTCTGACAGAAATAGAGCTTCCCTTTGCAGAAGTTCTTGCATCTATGGAAAACCTTGGCTTTGCCGTAGACAGACAGGGCATATATGATTACGGCGAGGGAATGAACGGCGATATAGAAAGGCTAAGAAAGAGTATATGTGACCATGTGGGATATGAGTTTAATATTAATTCCCCCAAACAGCTTGGTACAGCTCTTTTTGAAAAGCTTATGCTGCCTGCTAAAAAGAAAACAAAAAGCGGATATTCAACGAATGCCGAGGTTCTTGAAGAACTCAGAAATGTTCATCCCGTTATTAATGAAATACTTGAATACAGAACGCTTACGAAGCTTAAATCAACATATTGTGACGGTCTGCTCAAGGTCATAAGACCTGACGGCAGGATACATTCAAGCTTTAATCAGACAGAAACAAGAACAGGAAGAATAAGCTCCACCGAGCCCAATTTGCAGAATATACCCGTAAGAACAGAAAGAGGAAAAGAGCTGAGAAGGTTTTTTACCGCAAAAGACGGCTGTGTTCTTGTTGACGCCGATTATTCACAGATCGAGCTGCGTGTTCTTGCATCTATTTCCGATGATAAGCATATGATAAAAGCATTCAGTGAAAACAAGGATATCCATACCTCAACAGCGGCAAAGGTATTTGACTTGCCGGAAGAGATGGTAACGCCGTCCCTGAGAAGCCGCGCGAAAGCAGTAAACTTTGGTATAGTATACGGTATCGGCGCATTTTCGCTTTCAAAGGATATAGGAGTTACAAGAAAAGAAGCGGATACCTATATAAAAGATTATCTGAAACTTTACAGCGGGATAGATCACTATATGGAGCATACCGTTGAACAGGCAAAGAAGGACGGATATGTTACGACAATGTTTGGCAGAAGAAGATACCTTCCCGAACTCGCAGCGTCAAACCATAACCTGAGAGCATTCGGTGAAAGAGTGGCAAGAAATATGCCTATTCAGGGAACAGCTGCCGATATAATAAAGATTGCCATGATTAAGGTATATGATCGTCTTAAAGAAGAGAATATGAGATCTAAGCTTATATTACAGGTTCACGATGAACTTATTGTAGAAGCACCTGAGGAAGAGGCGGAAAAAGCGGCGGCTCTTCTGAGTGAAGAAATGCAGAATGCGGTAAAACTTGCTGTTCCGCTTATCGCTGATGCAGGTATAGGAAAGACATGGTATGAAGCCAAATCTTGAGGAGGAATAAGAAATGCTGCACATATTGTTTATATGTACGGGAAATACCTGCCGAAGTCCTATGGCAAAGGCTATATATGAAAAAAGATCAAGGGAACTCGGAATAGAAAGTATTTTTAGCAGCGCGGCTATAGGGTTCTGTGATAATTCCCATGTTTCTCCCAATGCAGTGACTGTTTGTAATGAGGTCAATATAGACATAAGCTTTCATAAACCGAGAATAATCCGTGAACATGATATAGATGTGACCGACATATATGTTGTAATGACTCAGGATCATGCCCTTACTCTCAGGTCTATAGGTGTTCCGCAGGAAAAAATATATGTTCTGGGAGGGGGTATACCCGACCCCTACGGCTCCGATCTTGTGACATACAGAAGATGCCGCAAAGCTATAGAAAAAGCTATTGACGATTTCTGCAAATATCTGATGTCGGATTATAAGAATAATTAGCTCAGGGCTCAGGGCTAAGAGCCCGGCTGCCGGGGTTTTGCCCTCTCTCTATAGCTTCCGGTATCCGGAAGTTCTTAGCACAGTCGTATAACCTCATATGATATTCAATATTGCTTTTCCTTTTTGTCGGTCTGAGTACAGTGATTATGTCAGATTTAATTATGCATTATGCATTCAGACTGTGCCAAAACCTCTTTTTGATACAAAATTAGTGCCGAATAGCCGCATTAATTCACGACTTTGTTTTTTTGATTTTTGACTTTTTGCACAGTCTGCATTGCGAATTATGAATTATAATGGCAGGTATATGGAATGGAAGAGATAAAAATTATTCCCATGACGGGAAAACATATAAAAGAAATAGCAGAGCTGGAAAAAGTCTGTTTTTCACAGCCGTGGAGTGAAAATAGTCTTTTGGAAGAGCTTGATAATCATACTGCGCAGTTTCTGACAGCAGTTGATGAAGACGGAAAAGTTGCGGGTTATATAGGGTCTTTTGTAGTGTGCGAAAGCTGTTACATATCAAATATAGCTGTTTTTCCGCAGTACAGAAGAAAAGGCATAGGCAGGGCACTTATTTCTGCATTATTCTCCCTTGCAAAGGAAAAGGGCGCGGAGTCTGTATCCCTTGAGGTGCGTCCTTCAAATGATACAGCTATTTCTCTGTATAATGTAATGGGATTTGAAGAAGTGGGACTGAGGAAAAATTTTTACAGGAATCCGACGGAAGATGCACTGATAATGACATACAGCTTTGATAAATGACATCGGCTTAAAATCAGGACAGATAACAGAGTTCAGGAGGAAATAATGAAGATTTTAGCTATAGAAAGCTCCTGTGATGAAACAGCGGCAGCCGTTATAGAGGACGGCAGGAAAATAATATCATCCGTTGTTGCAACACAGGTGGAAGAACATAAATTATACGGAGGCGTAGTCCCCGAGATAGCCTCACGCCGTCACTGTGAAGCTATAAACGGCGTTGTAAAGGAAGCATTGTCACAGGCAGAAATGAAGCTTTCTGATCTTGATGCTCTTGCGGTAACATATGCCCCGGGACTTATAGGTGCTTTGCTTGTGGGAGTGAATTTTGCAAAGGGGCTTTCCATGTCAAGCGGACTGCCGCTGATACCTGTTCATCACCTGAGAGGTCATATTGCGGCAAATTATCTTGCATTTGAAGAATTAAAGCCCCCGTTTCTCTGCCTTGTGGTATCGGGCGGTCACAGTCATATAGTTGAAGTAAAGGATTATACCGATATGAATGTTATAGGCAAGACCCGTGACGACGCGGCAGGTGAAGCATTTGATAAGGCTGCAAGAACTATGGGTATGCCCTACCCCGGGGGGATCCATCTTGATAAAGCCGCCGAATCGGGCGATCCGGATTCATTCAAGCTTCCCATACCGAAGGTAAGCGGAAACAAATATGATTTCAGCTTTTCGGGACTTAAAACAGCTGTAATAAATCTTATACATAACGCATCTCAGAAGGGTCAGAGTCTGCCTGTGGCAGATCTTTCCGCATCCTTCCGAAAAACTGTAGTTGAAAGTTTGCTTAAAAACTTTACTGCGGCGGCACAGGAACTGGGATATGAAAAGCTTGTTCTTGCGGGAGGAGTATCCGCAAACTCACTTCTCAGAAAAAGAACAGAGGAAGAATGTGCTGAAAACGGATGGAAGTGCTATTATCCGCCCTTGTCACTTTGCGGAGATAATGCCGCGATGATAGGCGCACAGGCATATTATGAGTATCTGGCAGGAAATACAGCAGATATGAAGCTTAATGCTGCCGCAACCATGGATATAGCTGCACCGAAATTCTGATAATTTTACTCACGGGACTGCTCAGGCGGTCCTTTTTAATAAAATAACAGAGGAAAAGAATATGGCTTCGAGCAAACAATATTTAGACTATGTGCTGGAACAACTATCCGATCTGAAAGAAATAACATATCGGTCAATGATGGGAGAATACATTATATATTATTGCGGTAAAATCATAGGAGGCATTTATGACGACAGATTTCTTGTAAAGCCTACGCAGTCCGCCCGGAAGCTTATGCCCGGCGCATCTTTTGAACCGCCATACGACGGAGCAAAGGAAATGCTGTTGGTCGGAGAGATCGACAACAGGGAATTTCTTAATGAACTGTTGAATTCCATGCTGCCCGAACTTCCACAGCCAAAAAAGAAAAAATAATGATACAATGGAGAGGGAAAAGATGAAAAAGATACTGGAAACAGAAAGACTTATATTAAGACCATTCAGGGAAAGCGATGCCCATGATATGTTTTATGGCTGGACAAATGACCCCGAGGTTACAAAATACCTTACATGGAATACACATCAGACAATAGAAGAAACTCAATATGTACTTGATATGTGGGTAAAGGAATATGAAGACCCGAAGAGGATAAATTTTGCAATAGAGTTAAAGGACGGAAACAGGCTTATCGGCGGAACTGATGTAGTAGGATATGAGAAAGGCAGTCCGGTAATAGGTTATAACCTGTCAAGACAGTACTGGAACAAAGGCTATATGACTGAAGCCTGCAAGTGTGTGCTTGAGTATTTGTTTTCCATAGGATATTCACGGGTTATCATAGAAGCTGATGTGGACAATACCGGTTCTAACAAAGTTATTCAGAAATGCGGCGGAGTGTTGTATGATACCTGTGAGAAATATGTGCCGATGAAAGATAAAACCGTTCTTGTAAATAAATACAGCGTAGAACCTGCGCTCCCGTTTCAGTCTTCCGGAGCGTAAGCCAAAAATTTTTGTGCTCCTCAGAATGATGTATAGTCCGGAAAGAGAGGAAAACCGATATGCCTGCATGGAATTTTGAAACAGAAAGACTTATCATACGTGAATACAGAAGCTCGGATGTAGAAGATTTTCTGAAGGTAGTGACTCAGGAAAATATATATGCTACTACATATGGAATACCGAGAAATTATCCCAAAAAGCGTGCAAAACAATGGCTTAAATTTGTCCGCAGTAATATCAAAAATATGCAAAGCTATGAATTCGGTATGTTCCTGAAGGAAAATGAACAGTATATAGGCAATGTGGGACTTATCAATATCAGCATGGATCACAACCATGCTGATATATCCTATTATATAGATACAGGTATGAGAAATCACGGATATACAACAGAAGCTGCGCTTGAAATGTTAAGATTCGGCTTTGAGATACTTGGTTTTGAAAAAATATCGGGACTTTGCATGAGCAAGAATCCGGCTTCACGCAGAGTAATGGAAAAAATAGGAATGACATATGAAGGAACACTGCGAAACGATCTGAAAAAAGACGGGATATATTACGATATAGATCATTTGTCAATACTAAAAAATGAGTATTTTACGGATTGTAATAGTTGAAAACGGATGAGTTTTCAACATCGGAATGTTGAAAGTGTTAAAAACATTTTACAACCTGTAATTTCATAAAAAAATATTACGAAAAAATATGGCTTGAAATTTTCAAAAATACAATATCTTGTGTATAAAAAATGTTTTATGTCGATTTTGGCAATATATGTATTTCAACTATCAGGTTGAGAAGTTTTCCACCTTTTCAACATTTTGATGTTGAAAACTGTTTAATTCTCAATTGGAAATAAAAATGTCTGATTATTACAATTTGTAAAAATCAAAAATCAACCCAAATATTTATTCAATTAGTATATAGTGGAACGATATTACATAATGTATATAAAAAATCAAAAATAATTTAAAAAAAACATTGACAAAAGGGAATAAATATAATATAATAATGAAGCTGATTGTTACAGCGGAAAGATATGGCGGTATAGCTCAGTTGGCTAGAGCATTCGGTTCATACCCGGAGTGTCGTAGGTTCAAGTCCCACTACCGCTACCAAACAGGATAATGAATAAAGTCTGGTTGGTAATGTTAATTATTCACTATTCATTGTTCATTATTCATTATTTCCGGCCCGGTGGTCAAGCGGTTAAGACACCGCCCTTTCACGGCGGTAACACGGGTTCGATTCCCGTCCGGGTCAATTGAGAGCGAAAAGGCAAGGAATTAGTTTTCTTGCCTTTTCGTTTTTTATTGTATAGAATGGACATTGCCGAAAAAAGTGAATTATAAGTTATAGAAGAAATTGCAATTGCATATGATCCGAGATTTTTCTGCAAACATCAATACTATTTATTATTCGGAATAATTATTCAAAAATCAGCGAAGAATATTTCAGAAAAACCCGGTCTGCTGCGATATAGACAGAGAATCGAATATACAACGCAAATTTATAAAATTGTTATAATTATACCTAAAACTTATTCTGTAAAAAGACGCCGATAATAAAAGCATGGACGCGGGCAGTAAACCCTGAGCGGTGAGTTCAGAGCGGAGTGACTACTGTGTTAAGAGACTAAGGAAACGCTGATTAATTCATTAATCAACGTTTGAGGTGTGGGACGAAAACCCATGTTGCGGGACCGGCGGCTCGCCGGGCTAATTTGAAAATAATTTAAAAAAATATAGACTTTAGAGACTTTATGGTATATAATAAGTTTATATGTGTATTTTATAATTTTGTTTTATGAAAGGAAGATATGACGATGAAAATAAACAAATTTATCAAACCTCTTGCTGCTGTTTCGGCTGCGGCAGTTATGTTGTCGGCAGCAGGTTGTGCAGATACTTCGTGGAGCTTTAAAACAAGCAATGCTGAGATCACTAACGGAATGTGGATCTATAAGACATATTCAAATATGAATCAGGCTATTCAGAAATATCAGGAAGAAACAGGAAATTCTATACAGCCTTCTGATGAAGATTTTGCTGACAAAAAAGTAGAAAAGAAAAATATTTATGACTGGATAGCCGACAAATCAAAAGATGACTGTGTTGAAGCACTTACTATTGAAAAGCTTATCAAAGACAATAAAGTTACTGTAGATAAGGAAAGTATTGAATCAAACGTAAAAATGTACGAGCAGTATATTACTCAGTACGGTATGGACACAATGTACGAACAGCTGGGTGTTTCTATGAAATCAGCTGCTTATATGGACAGCACCTTGGCTACATATAAAGAAGATCTTTTTAAAAAGCTTTATGACAAAGAAGGTACTAAGGCTGTAAAGGATGATGAAGTAAAAAAATATTTTGTTGATAATTATACAGATTATTATTATATTCATTATTCTTTCAAGACAACAGACGATGACGGTAATTCCACTGACATTGATGATGCTACAAAGGATAAGGTAACAGGCGCTTTTGCTAAATATGCAAAGGAACTGAACGACGGAACTAAAACTACCGCCGAAATAGATGAAGAATATAAAACAGACTTTGAGCTTGGAGACGACGGTTCTGTTCCGAGTACTGCTTCTACAGAGGTCCTTGCTGATTCATCTATGAACGAGGATGTACAGAAAGAGATAAAAGCCCTTGGTGATAAAAAAGCTACCGTAAAACTTATAGATGATACATATTATCTTTTCTATAAAGGTTCCATATCAGAAAAATATAATACGATATCAGATGACGAAACCTCAGCTAATGGTATCACCAGACTCAGCATTGTACATAAGATCAAAGATGATGAATTTGATAAATACATTGAAGCAGAGAAGAAAAAACTCAAGTATGATACAAACAACGATTGTATATCAAAATACAGTGTTGAGAGAACTGTCAAAACATACAATGACTTTGTAAGTTCTCAGTCAAAGTAACACATATATTATTATCCGGAATGGCAGAATCATTCCGGATATATTTATAGCCTATGGAGTGATAAAAATGTTCGATATTCTTACAGCAATTGTACTGCTTTTAAGCGGGATATTTGAAGGATATAAGCTTTTTCAGGCAGTTAACTCACTTGCCCTGTACAACAAAGCTATGTCAAATGCTTCTCAGAATCAGACTCTATTATATCAGCTTGAAGTTATAAAAAATAACAGCATATTTGAGATCATAGTATGCAGTATTCTTTTAGTATTGACAATAATATGTCTTATTCGGTTCATACGCCTTGCCATTATAGGAAATATTGTTTATCTTGCACATAACACAACAAAGGATTTCCTGAAAACCACAAACAGCAGCAGATCATCTGAAAGCTCCGCATCATCCTCTTACGGATATACAGGCGGGATGAAAATAACAAATTCAAATAATAAAAAAGAATAACAAAAAGCTGTCGTATTCATCTGCTACGACAGCTTTTTTCAGTATCGGTTTAATGGCGTCACCGATACCGCAATATTTTCAATTTATAATTAAGAGGATCCAATGGCTTTGGATTTTAGTTTTCAAATACTTTCTTAAATGCCTGATCAAGATCGGCAATTATATCGTCAATATGCTCTGTGCCTATAGAAAGACGTATCGTACTCTGTGTAATACCCTGATCTTCAAGCTCTTCATCTGTAAGCTGTGAGTGTGTTGTTGTAGCAGGATGTATAACAAGTGACTTCACATCAGCCACATTTGCAAGCAGAGAGAATATCTCAAGTGCGTCAATAAATGCATGCGCTTCTTTCTGACCGCCCTTTATCTCAAAGGTAAAGATACTTCCGCCTCCGTTGGGGAAATACTTGTTATAAAGCTCATGATCGGGATGATCGGGCAGGGAAGGATGATTTACCTTTGTTACATACGAGCTATTTGAAAGATATTCAATAACCTTCTTGGTATTTTCTGCATGACGCTCAAGTCTGAGTGAAAGTGTTTCTGTACCCTGAAGGAGAAGGAATGCTGCAAAGGGTGAAATAGCTGCGCCCTCATCACGGAGAAGAATTGCACGAATGTAAGTCACAAATGCTGCTTTGCCTACAGCGTCGGCAAAAGATATACCATGATAGCTGGGGTTAGGCTCTGCTATAGGAGCATACTTGCCGCTTGCTTTCCAGTCAAAATTACCACTGTCAACTATTATGCCGCCCAGTGTAGTTCCGTGACCGCCTATAAACTTTGTAGCCGAATGAACTACTATATCAGCACCATGTTCTATCGGTCTGATAAGATACGGCGTACCGAAAGTATTATCAACAACCACAGGTATACCGTGACGATGCGCTATTTCTGCAACAGCGTCAATATCGGGAATATCGCTGTTAGGATTGCCGAGAGTTTCAAGATAAACTGCCTTTGTATTATCCTGTATAGCAGCTTCAAGCTCCGCAAGATCATGCGCGTCAACGAATGTAGTTTTTATACCGTACTGCGGTAAAGTATGCGCAAGAAGGTTATAGCTTCCTCCGTAAATAGTCTTCTGGGCTACTATGTGATCCCCTGCCTGAGCAAGCGCCTGTATCGTATATGTGATGGCTGCCGCACCGGAAGCAACCGCAAGAGCTGCAATACCACCCTCAAGGGCTGCAATTCTCTTTTCAAGTACATCCTGAGTTGAATTTGTAAGTCTGCCGTAGATATTTCCTGCGTCACGAAGTCCGAATCTGTCGGCAGCGTGCTGTGAATTATGGAAAACATAGGATGTGGTTGCATATATCGGTACAGCTCTTGAATCTGTTGCCGGATCAGCCTGCTCCTGTCCTACATGAAGTTGTAATGTTTCAAATCTATATTTACTATTGCTCATGATAATTTACCTCTCTTAATTTTGATATTTTATTTTGTACATACAGCCGTCTTTTCAGTAAGTATATAGTTTTTGTTTCTTGGTCATAAGGCTGCTGTACCTTAAAACGGTTTACTGCTCTCAAAAATCAGTATCATCATAAGCGTGACATTCGTCCGTTTCTGAAATTATGTCTTAAACCTTTGAAGATCAATGACATAACGATCCTCCTTATCTGAAACTAATCATTAAATACCTATATGTTTGGTATGAATTGATTTTAGCATACTATTCCTACTTTGTCAATAGGTTTTATAATATTTTTTTATAATTTTTCAAAAAAAATTAGTTTCATCCTATATGCCGTAATAAATGCAGCCTCAGACAATTATCATTTTTTATAAAAATCCCGGATATTTTACGTGTTTTCTCTTAATCATCATTAAATCTGAATGAATTAAATGAATTTATTAAACAAATTTGCCTAAAGATACAAAGGTTATAATTTTGTAATAGAATTTTTTTATTTTTTTGTTACAAAATCATTTATATGTGTTATAATGTATATGATTCCTTAAAAGTGGGAGGTTGATAATAGTTGCTTGATTTAAAAAACATAATATCAATAAATTTCTTCCCGATCGTAGGACTTATTTTTCTTGTGTTTTTTATCTGGAGAAATTCCCATCTTGAAAAAAGAGTAAAAGCCAGCTTCTTTACACTTTCTGCACTTATGTTAGTTGAGCTGATGGTATATGATATTGAGCTGTATCTGATATCACTCGGCGGAGGATATACCCAGCTGCTCACACTTGTTACTGCCATGGGTTATTCCATACGGCCTGTTATGATGTATTTTTTTATAAAGATAGTGCTCAGAAATGATGACAGGAAAAGAGTAAGGATACCCTTGCTTGTTCCGGCAATAATAAATGTAATATTTGCATTTTCTCCTTTTATTCCTGTTATTCAGGATTACGGATACAGATACAATTCACATCATGAATTTTTCAGAGGGCAGCTCGGATATATGACTCATGTGATAATACTCATATATCTCTGGTTCATGGTTATGCTCTCATACAGCGTCATAAGCAAGAAAAAATCCTTTGAAAGATGGATCATACTTATGATTTCCGTTACGGTACTTCTCAGTATGATAGGAGAAACGATATTCAAAAGTCCGTCCGTGCTCAGATGTTCTATTGTAGGCTGTCTTATTTTTTATTATATGTATTTCCAGTCGGAAAGATACAGAGATGATATAATCGAAAAGCACGTTGAACAGGTACAGATGTCAGAACGGCTTACGTTACAGATGGTAACGGCGCTTGCAAGAACCGTGGATGCCAAAGACTCTTATACAAACGGTCATTCACAGCGTGTTGCGGATTATTCCAAAGAAATATCTAAACGCTTGGGTAAGGACGAAGCCTTTCAGAGAGAGATCTATTATATGGGTCTGCTCCACGATATAGGAAAGATTGGCATTCCCGATTATATTATAAATAAAACAGATAAGCTTACAGACGAAGAGTTTGCTACGATCAAATCTCATCCTGAGATTGGCGCCGAAGTACTTCAGGACATTACCGAAATGCCTAATCTGTATTACGGAGCAAGATGGCATCATGAAAGGTATGACGGCAGCGGATACCCTGACGGGCTGAGAGGAGATCAGATACCGATTGAGGCAAGGATAATAGCTGTTGCAGATGTTTATGATGCAATGACGTCAAAACGAAGCTATCGTGATGTACTTCCCCAGGAAGTTGTAAGAAATGAGCTTGAGTGTGCTAAACGTACTCAGCTTGATCCGTATATGGCAAATATTATGCTTGAAATGATGGATGAGGACAAAGACTATAATTTGAAGGAACATACCGACAAAAGAAGCATCTATGATTTTGACGATAATTATGATGACTGAAAACAACGCAGCCCGCTGCATTATCACGGGCTGCGTTGTTGTATTTTTTATCGTTCATTTTGGAAGCATATATCTTGCAATAGCAAGTCTCTGACAGTCATTTACAAGATTTTCTATATGGGATATGACTTTTTCGGGAGTATCTCTCATACCCTTCTGTACCCAGTTCACTATAGTACCTATCATTCCGTATGAAAAAAATTCTGCAATAAACTGTTTATCATCTTCGGCTATAACATAATTGCCTGATACGTGATCTATTATTGAAACAAAGACATTAGTACTTACGCTGTGCATATATGCCTTGAATTCTTCCCCGTAAGATGTTTTCATCGCATTGGTGTAAAAACGAGAATTAGTGTATATCGTATTCAGCATCGTGCAAAGCTTTTCGCTCCAGTTTTCAAAGCTCAGATTTTCAATAAAAGGGGTTATTGCATCGTTATAAAATATCCAGTTCAGAAGCTCATACTTATCACTGAAATGATAATAAAAAGTCTGTCGGTTAAGTCCGCAGGCAGAAGTTATATCAGAAATAGTGATCTTCTCAAATGCTTTTTTTGTCATAAGCTCCTTAAAAACATTTGCAATTGTATATTTTGTATATGCAGTTTCGTTCAATTTGATCACCCGCCGAAAAAATATTATTTATTAGATAAGATTATACCACACATTTCCCCATTATTCAACCCCCGCCCCAGCGTGACGCTGGATCCTAAACGCGGGTATCGCTCCGCTGCGCATCCGCTCTGAACTCGCCGCTCACGCTTTACTGCCCGCGTATCAGGCTTTTTGAGCAGCTCATTTTTTACC
>CACWRT010000068.1 GCA_902763365.1 uncultured Ruminococcus sp. | reverse complement strand
AATAGTATATATTATAGAGAATAAAGCAGAAAAAACTTTTTGTTTTTGAAACTCCCTATTTCCCCTACCCCCCAAGTGAAGCAGCATTTGTGACTAAGTTTATAATTCACTATTCATTATTCATTATTCACTATTCATTATTTTGTCAGATAAAATATACGTTTACAATTTTGAAGTGATTATAAAATAATATTGTACACGCCTCCGTGTGTTTCTTTTGCTAAGTATTGGTATTTTTTTGGTCTTATAAGAAAATTTTGCTAAAAATCAAGAAACCTGCCGTCTGAGTATTGACAGCAGGTTTTTTTAGTGTTATAATTTTAAAATGCACCATCATAGAAAAGTGTGCCTTTTCGGGCAGTAAAAGGCGTTTTTTACACCCGACTTACAAGCATATTAGCATATTTTTCTAAAAAAATCAAGTGTTTTTTAATTTTGAGAAAATCGCTTTTATTATGGTGCGGACATTTATTTCAGGCGATCATTTTCCGCTTTTCTGCGGGAAGATCATTATAAGAATTTGAATGGAGTGATTGTATGGTAAACGTCAAACCCGTTCATCTGGGCAAGACCGAACGAATGAGCTTTTCACACATCGACGAGGTCCTCGATATGCCGAATCTTATCGAGATTCAGAAAGACTCCTATCAGTGGTTTCTTGACAAGGGACTGAAGGAAGTATTCGAGGATGTTTCAGGCATAACAGATTTCTCGGGAAGTCTTGTGCTGGATTTTGTAGACTATAAGCTCGACACAACTAAACCGAATTACAGTATCGCTGAATGTAAAGAAAGGGATGCTACATACTCCGCCCCTCTGAAAGTGACTGTTCAGCTTACAAAGCCCGATGGTGAAGTTCAGAACCATGAAAACATCTTTATGGGCGATTTCCCGCTTATGACACCCAGCGGCACTTTTGTCATCAACGGCGCTGAACGTGTCATAGTATCACAGCTTGTCCGTTCTCCGGGCGTTTACTATAAGATGGATCACGATAAATACGGCAACAGGCTTTACAGCGCTACGGTAATCCCTAACCGAGGCGCATGGCTCGAATACGAAAACGACGCAAACAACGTTTTCTTTGTCCGTATAGATAAAAACAGAAAGCTTCCCGTAACTACATTTATCCGTGCCCTCGGTTATGAAAGCGGCCTTGAAACCGACAGCGAAATAATTGAGTATTTCGGCGCTGATAAACTTATTATGGCAACTCTTGAAAAAGATAACACCAAAAACGGTGAGGATGCCCTCAAGGAAGTTTACAAGAAGCTTCGCCCCAGCGAACCTGCAACAAAGGATGCTGCACAGACTCATATCAACAATCTGTTCTTTGACCCCAGACGTTATGATATGTCAAGAGTCGGAAGATATAAATACAATAAAAAGCTTGGTATGGCAAACCGTCTTGCTGATCAGGTTCTTGCCCGTCCTATAATAAGCGACGAGGGTGAGCTTATCGCAGAAGAAGGCGAGTATATCTCTGTAGAAAGAGCTATGGAGATCGAAAACATGGGTATTTCTGTTGCCTATGTAAAGCCTCAGGCAAATTTCATGGAAGAACAGCCCGAGGAAGTGAAGATCATCTCCAACGGCATGGTAGATATCTCAAAGTATGTTAGCTTTGATGCAAAAGAGGAATGCGGCATTAACGAGAAAGTACGCTGGTGCATACTCAAGGAGATACTCAATATGGGTCTTGATGAAGAGGACCTTAAATTTGAGATCAGAAAAAACAAGGATGCTCTTATCCCCAAGCATATCATTGTTGACGATATCTACTCTACCATCAACTATATGCTTACACTTTCTCATGGTATCGGCACAACAGACGATATCGACCATCTCGGAAACAGAAGAATACGCTGTGTAGGTGAGCTTCTCCAGAACCAGTTCCGTATAGGTTTTACAAGACTCCAGAGAGTCATAACAGAAAGAATGACTACTCAGGCTCAGGATTACGAACATATAGATCCCAAATCTCTTATCAATATACGTCCCGTAACGGCAGCCATAAAAGAGTTCTTCGGTTCATCTCCCCTTTCCCAGTTCATGGATCAGAACAATCCGCTTGCTGAGCTGACGCATAAAAGACGTCTTTCCGCGCTTGGTCCCGGCGGTCTTTCAAGAGATCGTGCCGGATTTGAAGTACGTGACGTTCACTATACACACTACGGACGTATGTGTCCTATCGAAACCCCTGAAGGTCCTAACATCGGACTTATCTCCTACCTTGCTACCTTTGCAAAGATAAACGAATACGGTCTTATCGAAGCGCCTTACCGCAAGGTTGACAAGGAAACAGGTGTTGTTACAGACCATGTTGACTATATGACTGCCGACATGGAGGATAACTTCATTGTTGCGCAGGCTAATGAACCCCTTGATGAAGAAGGTCATTTCGTCAATGCGAAAATAGTAGGCCGTCACCGTGATGAATTCGTGGAAGTTCCGAGAGAGCAGGCAGACTATATGGACGTATCTCCCCGAATGGTTGTATCTGTAGCTACATCCATGATCCCGTTCCTCGAAAACGATGACGCAAACCGTGCTCTCATGGGTTCTAATATGCAGCGTCAGGCTGTGCCGCTGCTCGTTACAGAGTCGCCTATCGTCGGAACAGGTATGGAATACAAAGCAGGTGTTGACTCAGGCGTCTGCATACTTTCCGAAGAAGACGGCGTTGTACGCTATGTAAGCGCAAATGAAATAAGGGTAGAATACGACTCAGGCAGAGTACAAAGCTTTGAAGTAACAAAGTTCATGCGTTCCAACCAGGGTACTTGTATCAACCAGGTTCCGATAGTTGATGTAGGACAGCGTGTTGTCAAGGGCGAAGTCCTTGCAGACGGTCCTGCTACGCATAACGGTGAAATATCACTGGGTAAGAATGCGCTTATCGGCTTCATGACCTGGGAAGGCTACAACTACGAGGACGCAGTTCTCCTCAACGAAAAAATAGTTCGTGATGATGTTTATACATCTATCCATATAGAAGAATACGAAACAGAAGCAAGAGATACAAAGCTTGGTCCCGAAGAGATCACAAGAGAGATCCCCAACATCGGTGAAGACCAGCTGCGTGATCTTGATGAAAACGGTATTATCCATGTAGGCGCAGAGGTTCACTCGGGCGATATACTTGTAGGTAAGGTAACTCCTAAGGGCGAGACCGAGCTTACTGCCGAAGAAAGACTTCTCCGTGCAATATTCGGCGAAAAATCACGTGAGGTAAGAGACACTTCACTTCGTGTTCCCCACGGTGAATACGGTATTATTGTTGATGTAAAGGTATTCAATAAAGAAGATCCCGACAGCGAGCTTTCACCCGGTGTAAATAAGGTTGTACGCTGCTACATTGCTCAGAAGAGAAAGATTCAGGTTGGCGATAAAATGGCAGGCCGTCATGGTAACAAGGGTGTCGTTTCACGTGTACTTCCCGAAGAAGATATGCCCTTCCTTCCCGACGGCAGACCTCTTGACATCGTGCTCAACCCTCTGGGCGTTCCTTCACGTATGAATATCGGTCAGGTACTTGAAGTGCATCTCGGATATGCTGCAAAGGCTCTGGGATGGAAGATCATGACACCGGTATTTGACGGAGCCCATGAACAGGATATTTTCCAGTGCTTCCGTGATGCCGGCATAAGCGAGGACGGTAAGATAAGGCTCAAGGACGGACGTACAGGCGAATACTTCGATAACCCCGTTACTGTAGGTTATATGTACTACCTCAAGCTCCATCACCTTGTTGATGATAAGATCCACGCTCGTTCCACGGGTCCCTACTCCCTCATTACTCAGCAGCCTCTGGGCGGTAAGGCTCAGTTCGGCGGACAGCGTTTCGGTGAAATGGAAGTTTGGGCACTTGAAGCATACGGTGCGGCATATACACTTCAGGAAATACTTACTGTAAAATCGGATGACGTTGTAGGTCGTGTAAAGACTTACGAAGCTATCGTTAAGGGACAGAATATTCCCAAGCCCGGTATCCCCGAATCATTCAAGGTACTTATAAAAGAATTCCAGTCACTGGCTCTTGATATCAAAGTATATGACAAAAACGGAGATGAAATAGACCTTGAGGCTGATCTTGAAGATGACGGAATCCCGGATAACAACCTGCTTGACGAAAAGAGTCTGATCGCTGACGGCGATGAAGACGGATATACCTTCACCGATGAAAACGGAGAAGCAGAAGCTGCTCCCGAAAATGAAGATGATCTTTTAGCTTCTGACGATAATTTCGGCAGCTTTGATGATTACGATTTCGGCGATCCAGAGGATGATATGTTTTAATAGAAAGGGGACTACCGATCGATGGAATTTAATGAATTCAGTTCAATAAAAATCGGACTTGCCTCACCTGAAACGATGAGAAAGGAAACAAGAAAAACCATTATCAACGAACAGGGCGAGGAAGAAGAAATTGTGATAAAGGGCTGGTCATACGGCGAGGTCACAAAACCCGAAACAATAAACTACCGTACACTCAAGCCCGAAAAAGATGGTCTGTTCTGTGAAGCTATCTTCGGTCCCACGAAAGATTGGGAGTGTCACTGCGGTAAATATAAGAAAATACACTACAAAGGCAGAATCTGCGAAAAGTGTCATGTTGAAATAACAAAGTCTAAAGTCAGACGTGAGCGCATGGGTCATATTGAACTGGCTGCGCCTGTATCACATATATGGTATTTCAAGGGTATTCCTTCAAGAATGGCGCTGATGCTGGATGATATTACTCCAAGAAACCTTGAGCAGGTACTCTACTTTGCAAAATATATCGTAACCTATGTAAAGCCCGGCTCTCTTGCAGAAAGGGAACTCAAAAAACAGCAGATCCTTTCTGAAGCAGAGTTTAAGGAATATGAAAAGAAATACGGCAGCGATTTTGAGGCAATGATGGGCGCAGAAGCTATACAGAAGCTTCTTACTGAAATCAATCTTGAAGAACAGTCCAAAAAGCTCAAGGCTGAGCTTGAAAATGCAACAGGTCAGAAGAAGGTAAAACTCCTGAAACGTCTTGAGGTAGTTGAATCCTTCCGCATATCAGGGAACAGACCCGAGTGGATGATACTCAACGTCCTCCCTGTTATACCGCCCGATATCCGTCCTATGGTACAGCTGGACGGCGGACGCTTTGCAACAAGCGACCTTAATGATCTTTACCGCCGTGTTCTTAACAGAAACAACCGTCTTAAAAGACTTATCGAGCTTCACGCTCCACGCATGATCATACGTAATGAAAAGCGTATGCTTCAGGAGGCTGTTGACGCAATAATCGACAACGGCAGAAGAGGCCGTCCAGTAACCGGTCCTTCAAACCGCAGTCTAAAATCGCTTTCCGATATGCTAAAGGGTAAACAGGGACGTTTCCGTCAGAACCTTCTGGGTAAACGTGTTGACTATTCGGGTCGTTCGGTTATCGTTGTTGGTCCTGAGCTTAAAATGTATCAGTGCGGTCTTCCGAAGGAAATGGCACTGGAACTGTTCAAGCCCTTTGTAATGAAGATACTTGTTGAAAGCGGCTCTGTTGCAAATATCAAGGCAGCAAGAAAGGCTGTTGAAAGAGCGCAGCCCGAAGTATGGGATGCGCTGGAGAGAGTCATCAAGGGTCACCCCGTAATGCTGAACCGCGCGCCTACTCTTCACAGACTGGGTATCCAGGCATTTGAGCCTGTGCTTGTTGAAGGCAAAGCGCTGAAGCTCCATCCCCTTGCTTGTACGGCATTCAACGCTGACTTTGACGGCGACCAGATGGCTGTACACGTTCCTCTCTCAGCAGAAGCGCAGGCTGAGGCACGTTTCCTTATGCTGGCTGCAAATAACCTGCTCAAACCCTCAGACGGTAAGCCTGTAACTGTTCCTACACAGGATATGGTACTTGGTTCCTACTATCTGACTCTTGACAAAGACGGCGAAGAAGGTGAAGGCAAGGTATTCCGTGATGTCGATGAAGTTATTATGGCTTATCAGACAGGAGTTATTGCGCTTCACGCAAAAATAAAAGTACGCCGTGAAGGTATTTTCAACGGCAAGAAGATTTCAAGACTTATAGATACTACCGTGGGACGTATCATCTTCAATAATCCTATTCCTCAGGATCTGGGATACGTTGACAGATCAGATCCCGATAATTACCTTAAATATGAGATAGATTTCCTTGTAGGCAAAAAACAGCTGGGTAAGATTTTTGATAAGTGCATCAAAAAGCATGGTACTCAGCGTACTTCCGAAGTTCTTGATGCAGTAAAAGCTCAGGGCTACAAGTATTCTACAAAGGGTGCTATTACAGTTGCTGTTTGTGATGCAACTATTCCTCCTCAGAAGAAGGAGATCATCAAAAATGCAGAGAAAGAGATCGACAAAGTTACTGCTATGTACAGAAGAGGTTATCTCTCCAATCAGGAGCGTTATGAAAAGGTAATCACTATCTGGGAAAAGGCAACAAACGATGTAACATCCGCTCTGAAAAATAACCTTGACAGATATAATCCGATCTACATGATGGCTGACTCAGGTGCCCGTGGTTCTATGAGCCAGATCAGACAGCTCGCAGGTATGCGCGGACTTATCGCAAATACATCAGGTAAGACTATCGAAATTCCTATCAGAGCTAACTATCGTGAAGGTCTTAACATTCTCGAGTACTTTATTTCTTCCCGTGGTGCCCGTAAGGGTCTTGCAGATACAGCTCTTCGTACAGCTGACTCAGGTTATCTTACAAGACGACTTGTTGACGTTTCACAGGATGTTATTATCCGCGAAGAAGACTGCGGTACAAAGGATGGTATTGTTGTATATGATATCAGACAGGCCAATGCCGAAACCGGTGACGAAGTAAGCGTTTCCTACGAAAACCTTACAGGCAATCATCTGTTTGAAAACTTCTATGATCCTCAGAGCGGTAAGGTTCTTATTTCTACAGACAGGATCATGACAAATCGTGATGTTGATACGATAATGAGCTATGATACAGCTAATATACGTATCCGTCCCTATGAGCAGTTCCGTTCAATGACAAGTCAGATCGTCGGAAAGCTCCCTGTAAATGATATAAACGATCCTATGACAGGTGATGTTATTGCAGTAACGACCCAGCCTATTACTGAACAGGACGCTAAAAATATTGTAAACTGCGGTATAACCTCCGTTAATGTAAAGGAAACTAATGAATCCGGAGAAACTGTTACAGCAGAGTACAAATCCTTCTTTGAAACCCTTGTGGGCAGAAAGATCATGGATGACTTCTGTGATAAGGAAACAGGCAAAATGCTTATTCCCTCAAGAAAGAAGCTTACCGAAAACGATGTACAGATTCTTTTCGATCATGGAGCTCAGCTTGTAAAAGTAGTTCATTCGGGCGACGCGGACTCTATCATTGAGTCAATGCACGAGCGTCTTCAGGGACGTTATCTCTGCGAGGATTATTACGATCCCCAGACAGGCGAACTCCTTGTTTCTACAGACAAGATCATGGATGACCGTGACGCTGACCTTATCGTTAATTCAGGCTGCAAGAGTATCAAGATCCGCTCGATCCTTGACTGCCGTGCTAAACACGGTGTTTGCAGAAAGTGCTACGGTACAAACCTTGCAAACGGTATGCCTGTTACTATCGGTGAAGCAGTTGGTATTATTGCTGCCCAGTCCATCGGTGAGCCGGGTACACAGCTTACAATGCGTACCTTCCATACAGGCGGTGTCGCAGGCGGCGAGGATATTACACAGGGTCTTCCCCGTGTTGAAGAACTCTTTGAAGCAAGAAAACCGAAACATATTGCTATTGTTACAGAGATCGGCGGTCAGGTCAAGCTTGAAGACAATAACAGAAATGCTGTTATCACAAGCACTGATCCTGCTGCAGCCGAAGGCGATGTTCTCAGCAAGACATATCTTATCCCCTTTGGCGCACGTACAAAGGTCAAAAACGGTCAGATGGTTGAACCCGGTGATCTTCTTACAGAAGGTTCGGTAGATCCTCATGAGATACTCAATATCAAGGGTGCTGCTGCTGTTCAGGACTACCTGATAGAAGAGGTTCAGAGCGCATACAGACTCCAGGGTGTTGATATCAACGATAAACACATTGAGGTTATAGTTCGTCAGATGATGAAAAAGGTTCGTATTGAGGATGCGGGCAGTACAGATCTTCTTCCCGGTTCTCTCGTTGATAAGGGTAATTTCTATGCTGCTAATGAAGAGATAGAAAAACGTATTGCCGCCGGTGAGATCGGACTCTCCTATGCAACATATTCACCCACACTTCTGGGTATCACAAAAGCTTCCCTTGCAACCGATTCGTTCCTTTCTGCTGCTTCCTTCCAGGAAACAACAAGAGTTCTTACGGATGCTGCTATCAAGGGTAAAGTCGATCCTCTTATGGGTCTTAAAGAAAATGTTCTTATCGGTAAGCTTGTACCTGCCGGTACAGGTATGGCACGCTATAGGGATGTTGAAATTGAGGAAAATATTCCCGCTCTTTATCCCCCTGAGCTTTAAGTCAAAACAAGCTTAATATATTAATCCCCCCGAAAAACAATTGATGTTTTCGGGGGGATCTTTTAATATTTTCAAGCCGACGCTGTTTTCTTTGGTTTATTTTTTAATACAGAAACAAGCTTTTTGATTCCTTCAATTATAAGCAGACAGATCAGTGAAGCTGCTATTTCCGAACATACATAAAGCAATACATGAGTGTTATAATCAAACGGCCAGGGTATATTTGCAAATATTGGTATCATATACATCTGTGTCAGGTAAATGGGCAGACTAAGCTTTCCAAGAAAGCTTATTACAGGATTGTCCATAAAACTCAGATAAGCATTTTCGCTGAATGAAATTGTTATTGCAACTGTGAAAAGCATTACCATAGCAAAATCAGATACTGACCATATTGAACCGTTTGCATAAATAAGAGTTACAAAATAACAGCAAAATTCTACAATAAGAAGCAGCGGTCTGCTGCATTTTTTAAGAAACCCTGTTTCATTCAATCTGTAACAGACTATTCCGATAAAAATACCTAAAAACGCCCTAAGCATACCTGAATAAAAAAATCCGTTCCAATAGGTTATGGTATTCAGATTTCTTAGCGTTCGGTACATATAGCCAAAGAGAAAAACTGCAAGTACAGGGGTTACATAGGTAAAAAACACCTTTCTGTATCTTATTGCAATTGGTGTCAGCAAGGTCATAACCAGAAGCATTGCGGAAATATACCACTCATATGTAAGAAGCGTTGAATCATGCAATCCGGTCATCTGAACAAAAAGCAGATCGGGTATGGAATGAAGGATCTTCTTTGTTATAAGTTCACCATCCCAATAGTGCATACAAATAAATACTATAAATGCACCAAGACAAGTGAATATATGATAAGGTATGATAGGTATTATTTTTTTCTTCATAAAATTTATACTGTCTTTTGCGATTGTATCCCTACTGTATGTTAACTTTGATACTGAAGACGCAAACAAATAACCTGTCACAATAAAGAAAAATTCTACCGCAAGATAACCTTTTACAAACAACGGATAAGTATATTTCGTTGCGCAAGCGAAGTGATAAAAAACAACGATAACAGAAAATACAAATTTCATCAGATCAATTTTACCGTTTCGTTTCTTCAAATACTGCACCTCCACATAACTATTTCCCACCCGAAAAAAACGGGCGGGAAATGGCTTTTTATAACAATACAATTATCATACAGGATGTATCTTATTCTTTATATCGGCATCGGGATTTATACCTATTTTTTTATCTCTGCGTTTCTTAAAGAATCCCGGAGCGACCTTCGGGAATTGGGCATACGTAAGTACATCCTCTTCCTGCTCGATCCATTCGGGTATCTCAGCGCGAAGCTTCTCAAGCTCAGGCTCAAGAAGATCAGCCGGACGACATTCAACAGGCTTCTGATCACCGATTATCTTCTTGCGGAACTCAGGATCTATCTTAACAGGAGTCGTACCATACTTACCTGCCACAAGATCCTTGAACTGGTCATTGCACATCTTATATCTCTCACCGAGAATGACATTAAACACAGCCTGTGTTCCGACGATCTGAGATGTAGGAGTTACGAGAGGAGGATATCCCGCATCCTTACGTACTCTCGGAACTTCCTCAAGAACTGCGGTAAGCTGGTCTTCCTTGCCTGCCTGCTTGAGCTGGCTGAGAAGGTTTGAAAGCATTCCGCCGGGAACCTGATAAATAAGCGCTTTTGCATCAGTCGCAAGCATTTTCGGATCAAGCAGACCGCTCTTTATATATTTCTCACGCAGTCCCATGAAATACTCTCTGATTTCAGAAAGCTGTACAAGATCAAGACCGGTGTCATAGTCTGTGTCCTTGAAAGCAGCAACCATTGACTCTGTAGGAGCATGAGATGTACCGTTTGCCAGCGGAGACATTGCTGTATCTATTCTGTCACAGCCTGCTTCCACAGCTTTGAGAAGGCACATCGAAGCAAGACCGGATGTGTAGTGCGTATGAAGCTGAACCGGAATGTCAACAGCTTTTTTAATAGCACCCACAAGCTCGGAAGTATAATAAGGAGTAAGAAGAGCAGCCATATCCTTTATACAGATAGAATCCGCGCCTGCCTCCTGAATTCTTTTTGCATAGTCAACATAGTACTCTGTAGTAAATACAGGACCTGTTGTATAGCTGATAGCAACCTGAGCTTCAACATTTGGATTTTCTTTTTTAGCAGCCTTTGCTGCTTTTATCGCAGTCTGTAAATTCTTGATATCATTAAGTGCATCAAAAATTCTGATAACATCAATACCGTTTGCTACACTGCGCTGTACAAAATATTCAAGTACATCATCAGCATAATGACGATACCCCAACATATTCTGTCCTCTGAACAGCATCTGGAGTTTTGTATTCGGACAATATTTGCGTAAAATACGCAGTCTTTCCCACGGATCCTCATCAAGGAATCTTATACATGAATCAAAAGTCGCGCCACCCCAACATTCGAGGGAATAAAAACCGACTTTATCCAGTTTGTCCAGGATCGGGATCATATCTTCAACAGGCATTCTTGTAGCTATCAGCGACTGGTGTGCATCACGCAATACCGTTTCTGTAATCTGTATTTTTTTCTTAGCCATCAGGCTTTCCCCTTTCCGAAAACTTTTAATAATTTGTTTATGCAAGAGTTACAAGCAGTGTTCCGGTATTTACAGACTCACCCTTGTTTACATTAACGGAAGTTACTGTACCGTCCTTAGGAGCTTTTATCTCATTTTCCATCTTCATAGCTTCAAGAATAACAAGAACATCTCCTGCCTTAACTGCCTGACCTGCTTTTACAGGAACATTTACTATAGTGCCGGGCATCGGGGAATTAATAGGGTCTCCGCTTGCAGCAGCTGCTGATTTTTTCGGCGCAGGTGCTGCCTTGGGTGCAGGTGCAGGTGCAGCTGAAGGAGCCGCTATTGCAGGAGCAGATCCGTCTGCTTCCTCAACTTGTACATCATATGCAACACCGTTTACAGTTATCTTTAAATGCTTCATATTACTTATTCCTTTCATTTCACTTTAAGAATCCCTTTTACAGCAGAATAAATCAGTACGACCTCACTGCGTGTTTCTCATTGTATAAAGGATTCCTGTTATATTCTATGTATATTACCAGGTAACAATATGCTTTTTCGGAAGAGTTGATACCCTCTTATCAGATAGCATATCAAGAGCGGCAATCACTTTCATTCTCGTCTCTTCGGGAAGTATTACATCCTGAACATATCCGTTAGCCGCAGCTTTTTCTGCGCTCAGATTTTCATCCTTGAACTGCTCAACCACCTGGACTCTTGCCTGTTTCGGGTCTTTTGCGCCCTTGAGCTTTCCGCCAAGGTCATCACCTAATGCAACAACAGCAGCTGCTTCGGGAGTAAGCGCAGATATGCTTGCGCCTGCCCATGCAATAGTCATATCAGTAGCTGCGCCTGTTCCTGCGGCGGCAATATATACAGCGCCGTATGCGTCGCCTGTTATAACAGTGAGTTTAGGAGCGGTAGCCTCAGCATATGCACTTGTAAGCTTAGCAGCCGACTTTATGCAGGCAAATTTTTCAGCATCAAGAAGGGTAACAATAGCAATACCAAAAGCATCGCAGAAACGTATGAATCTTGCAGCTTTCGAAGCGGCTTTGCCGTCGATCACTTTTCCGCTGCTTGCAATAATACCTACTGTTGTTCCCTCTATTGTTGCAAGAACTGTTCTGATATTCTTACCGAATTCAGAGTGAAGCTCAACTTCGCTGCTGCCGTCAACGATCTGCTTTATAACATCGTTATCCGATCCATCAGCGTCATCATACTGTACCGTTCCGGCGAAATCGAGGTTATTTGACGGAAGAAGAGTAATGAGCTTTCTTGTCTTTTCAATAGCCTTATCTTCTGTTTCTTCAACTATATGAGCAGAACCGCTTGAAGAATTTTCCTCCGCAGAAGATGCGCTGCCGTCTGTATTGATTGTAAGCTTTGCATCCTTTGACATTACAACAATATCTCCGCTTACAGCTATAAGAGCCTGTGTACCGCAGCAATTGCCGAGTACAAGGGATATCTGGGGTACAACACCCGAAAGATTTGAACTGTATCTGAGGACATCTCCGTATGCGCCCAAAAGATCACTGCCCTGATCAATTCTTCCGCCTGTGGAATCAAAAATACTTACTACAGGCTTACCGGTTTTAAGCGCAAGATCATAAAGCTTTCTGATCTTAGCAGCCTGAGCTCTGGACATCGCTCCGCCTGAAAAATCAGGGTTCTGTGCATAAGCATAAACAGACACGCCTGCAATATTTCCGCAGCCTGCAACAACTTCGGAATAACCGCCTTCTGACTTTGCAAATGCGTCAATTTCCGTAAAAACACCTTCGTCAAACAGCTTGGAAAGTCTTTGATAAGCCTTTGAAGAGCTTATACTCTCACGAGCCGTTTGCAGAGCGTCAATTTTAGACTGAACACTCATCCTTTTTCCTCCTTATATACCAGCCTCAGCATTACTATGCCTGAGCTGAAATTGTAAAATAAACAAAATACCAAACTATATTATATAATATTTTTGTCCGTACTGCAAGCATTAATCGACAATTTCCTGCCGGCGAGCCGCCGGTCACTTAATTCAGCTAATGCAACAGCGCTCGCTTGGGTTAGTTTCGTTTTCAATGCCTCCGGCGGGCAGGGCTACTCGCCCTGCACCCCGCAAGGGGCTGAGCCCCTTGACCCGCACAATATTACATCATCTGCTTTATTCATAACATCTGCTTTATTCATAACCCAAACTTTTAACAAATATCAATGCTTTTATGAACATAAGGATTTATTCTATCTTGTCTTTTTGGCACAGGCAATCGCAAGGGATCCCGGACCTATATGGCAGCCTATGCTGAGTGAAAGCGGCGCTGCGTGTATTTCAAATCCCGGGAACGCTTCGCTTATCTCATTGATCCATGTTTCTATCTCAAAAAGCTTCATATCCGAATATGATGCGTGAAGAGTCATATTGCCCTTTGCAATATCATCTTTGAAACGAGTTTCAAAGTCCTTTTTCATTGCATCTATCATAGTTTTTCGGGCAGTTTTTGTTCCTCTTGATTTTGCATACGCGTCGAGCTTTGCGCCCTGGATCTGGAGTACGGGCTTCAGATTCATCACGTTTGCTATAAGCGCGCCTGCTGCCGTTACCCTTCCGCCTCTTTTCAGATAAGTCAGTTTATTGACCATTATATATATACTGGACTCAGCGGCATCCTCCTCAAGCCTTTTAGCTATTGTTTCACCGTCCTGTCCATCATCTGCCATTGCCTTTGCATCTATGACGGACTGATACTGTGTAACGGATATTCTGCGGTTATCCACAACAAATACCCTGCCTTCATATTCACTAGCCGCAAGCATCTTTGCAGTCTGGCATGAACTTGAAAGCCCCGACGACATAGGAATATATACCAATTCATCATGATCTTCAAGTATTTTATCCCAGAATTCCGTAAGCTGTCCGGGAGAAGGCTGTGTCGTAGATACCTGAGTTTTACTGTCTGCAATATACCTGTAAAACTCTTTATATGTAATATCAACATTTTCTGTATAATCCCTGCCGTTCACATTGAATGACATAGGGATCATATAAATTCCAAGTTCATCTGCCTCCTGAGGCACAATACCACTGTTGCTGTCTGTTGCTATTGCTGTTTTTTTCATATATTCCTCCGCTTACAGAATCAGTCCTGACCGATCTTGCCAATAAATGATATTATTTCATCTCTCATACGCAATGCTTCTCTTCTTGCTGCCTGCGCATATTCCTCAGGCGCGCATCCCTCTTTTTTCCATGCACACATAATGCCTCTTGAAGAATTGATTATTGCGCCGAGTCCGTTCTTATCAAATGCAGGAGCAACATCCTTAGCGCCGCCGCCCTGCGCACCGTAGCCGGGAACCAGGAAAAATGTAGACGGAAGTGCCTCTCTCAGTTCGCCCAGCTGCTCAGGATATGTTGCGCCCACAACTGCGCCCACGCATGAATAGCCGCTCTCGCCCATATCTGCAGCACCCCAGTTTTCGCACATATCACCCATTGTACGGTATACGCTCATACCGTCATCAAGCTTTCTGTCCTGAAGCTCGCCGGATGAAGGATTTGAGGTTTTTACAAGAACAAATATACCCTTGTCGTTTTCCTTGCATATTTCAAGCAAAGGCTTAACACCGTCTGTACCAAGATATCCGTTTACTGTAAGAGCATCTGCGCCGAAAGGTGATACAGTCTTTCCTTCAATATCGGTAGTTCCTAAATGTGCTTTTGCATACGCTTTCGCTTCTTCAAAAGTCATAGCTGTTTCCTTCTTTCTCGTGGATTCTTCTGCATCAGAATGAATTTCGCATTGTGAAAACACTATAGCACCGGCAGGCGCCGATCACAAGGGACAATTTATGAATTTTCGGCGCCGCCCGCCCAGTCGGCCGCGAACCGCCGTGCCTCTTCGATGACCCGGCCCTTGGCCTTGATCTTCAGGCTCAGGCAGGGCTTGGCGCCAGCCTCCACCCGCAAGCGGCCCTTGTATTCCGGCCTTGCGTACAGCGCGGAGACCTTTTCCATGTCGAATTCCTTTACGGTAAAGCGCAGCTCACCCTGCTTCTGTACGATATCCGTAATTCCTGCATTTCCCGCGACACCGCGCAGGATTGCCACCTGGATAAGGGCATTCACACCTGGAGGCGGATCTCCGTAGCGGTCGATCAGCTCGTCCAGCAGGTCGTCCGCTTCCTCTTCCGTCCGAATCATGGCGATGCGGCGGTAGATATCCATCCGCTGCTCCGAGGACGGAATATAGCGGTCCGGGATATTCGCCGCAACGGCGAGATCTGCCGAGCAGTCCGCCCGCTGCGGCACCGGGAT
>CACWRT010000067.1 GCA_902763365.1 uncultured Ruminococcus sp. | reverse complement strand
TCTCATTTTTCATAGCTGACATTTGTTTTGTTTGTCATTGAGCCGCTTAAAAAGCCTGATACGCGGGCAGTACAGCATGAACCGCAAGTTCAGAGCGGATGCGAAGCGGAGCGATACCCGCGTTTAGGGCCCGGCGGCTCGCCGGTTAGTGTAAAATCAGTTGCAGAAGACTCGATTTCGGAAGAAAGTAAAATTCCGGAAGATAAAACGGAGTTTGAAGTGATTCTTGCAGACTGTCCATCTGATGCTAAAATAGACGCAATAAAAAAAGTCGGTGAAGTAACAGACCTCGGACTCACGGAATCAAAAGAGATAGTTGACAATATACCATCTGTTTTAAAGGAGAATGTCAGCCGTGAACAAGCCGAAGAAATAAAGAAAATGTTCGAAGATATAGGTGCAGCCATTGAGATAAAATAAATCTATCCGAAAAACTAACAACTTTTTTAAAAATAACCCTTTTATTTTTTGTGTAAATAATGTATAATAATAGTTATCAGATGCAATTTGCTGTTAATTATTAATTATAAATTATTAATTGATATTCGTTGTGTCTATAATTATATTTTTGGAGCGTGATTACAATGGCATTGGTAAATGCAGCAGAAATGCTTAAAAAAGCAAAAGCAGGTCACTATGCAGTAGGTCAGTTCAACATCAACAATCTTGAGTGGACAAAGGCTATCCTTCTGACAGCTCAGGAGCTTAACTCTCCCGTTATTCTCGGTGTGTCTGAGGGTGCAGGTAAGTACATGACAGGCTTCGGTACGGTTGCAGCTATGGTTAAGGCAATGGATGAGTCTCTCGGAATTACAGTTCCCGTTGCACTTCATCTTGACCACGGTACATATGAAGGCTGCTACAAGTGTGTTAAGGCAGGCTTTACATCAATCATGTTTGACGGTTCACACTATCCCTTCGAGGAAAACCTTGCAAAGTCAAAGGAACTTGTTAACGTAGCGCATAACCTTGGTCTTTCTATCGAGTGTGAAGTTGGTTCTATCGGCGGCGAAGAAGACGGCGTTGTAGGTATGGGAGAATGTGCAGATCCCGAAGAGTGCAAGATCATTGCTGATCTCGGCGTTGATATGCTTGCAGCAGGTATCGGCAATATTCATGGCAAATATCCCGAAAACTGGCAGGGGCTTTCTTTCGAGACTCTTGATGCTATCCAGGCTAAGACAGGTGAGATGCCTCTCGTTCTTCACGGCGGCACAGGTATCCCTGCTGATATGATCAAGAAAGCTATCTCTCTGGGCGTTTCCAAGATCAATGTTAATACAGAGTGTCAGCTTTCATTCCAGGAAGCTACAAGAAAGTATATTGAAGAGGGCAAGGATCTCCAGGGTAAGGGCTTTGACCCGAGAAAACTTCTCGCTCCGGGCTTTGAGGCTATCAAGGCTACAGTCAAGGAGAAGATGGAGCTCTTCGGTTCAGTAGGCAAAGCTTAATCAATAATCGCATAATTTAATTGTGCATAAAGATTCCCGGTTTGCGCCGTTTTGGGCAACCCGGGATTTTTGTGCGTAATAATATGTGAAGATATATTAAAGCTCTTGTGTTATAATATGACATTCCGTAAGGTCAGTATAAAACAGCTCCCGGACTGCATTTTTGCAAATTCGGGAGCTGTTTTATTAAATTGCAAGCAGCCGTTCGACTTCTTTTTCCGGCATTTCAAACATTGAAGCAAGATTCTTGACGGAATTCCCGAGATCAAACAGCTTTTTAAGTATAGCAGATGTTCCCTCATCTCTGCCTTCTGCTCTGCCTTCTGCTCTGCCTTCCGCACGTCCTTCCGCTTTTAACTGCATTGCATTCTGATTTCGTTTGATATAGCTTGAGAAAAGCTCTCCGTCATGTCTGACGACATCAACTTTATCCTGTATTTCTTCCGTAAACTTATCATTCGGTACATTGTTTTTGATATAACTCATAAGATTGTACAGCTCCTTTCGTTCAGTTTTGCCGCCTGTATTCAGAAAATATTTATATGTTTTATCCGACAGCGGTATATCTTCTTGGACACAATAATTCTCAAAACGATATAATGCACGGTCTTTTCCGAAAAGATCAAAATCACACACAAATATAATATATGTTTCGGGCAATTCATTGTACATATGCCCTCGGTCAAGAAAATCAATATCATCAGCCGCCTGATAATATCTGCTTCTTTTCGCAAGATCGCCCCTGTCTGTAGTCTGCATTTCTATATTGTATACTTTTCTGCCGTTGTCGGTCATTACATATACGTCATATCTCACCCCATGACTGTCGGCATCAAGCTTAGTTGTCCTTTGAAGTTCACAGTATTCTATTTCAGGAATATCGCTTGCGAGTACGACCTGTAAAAACTTCTTTGCAATATCAGGATCACGCATTACTGCTCCGAACATAAAATCATCTTTGAAGGGCAGATTTTCAAACTGTTTTCTGAGATCCATTCCTTTCACTTCCTTATATATCATTATATATCATTATCGATTCTTTTTCAATGATTTGATCTAAGCTTATCTAAAATTATTTTGAACCTGTATGAGGGTGAAGCCATAACGTGTGGTTCGCATATTTAGTTCAAAAAGCTATTGACATATATAATATAATGATATATAATATATATAATGTATATATACAATTTTGGAGGTTTACAAATGGATATCATTATCAGTAACTCCGCAGGAAAGCCTATATATGAACAGATCACTTCTCAGATAAAGGAAATGATTATGAACGGTACCTTAAAGGAAGGTGATGCTCTGCCGTCTATGCGTAATCTTGCAAAGCAGCTGCGTATAAGTATTATTACAACAAAACGCGCATACGAAGAGCTTGAGCATGACGGGTTTATTGAATCATTCACGGGAAAAGGCAGCTTTGTCAGCAGGCAGAACCAGGAGCTTATGAAGGAAGAGGGTCTTAAACAGATCGAAGAGTATCTGACACTTGCGGCAGAAAAAGCTAAGATCTGCGGCGTTGAAATTCAGGAGTTAACGGAACTTCTTACAATGATCTACAGAGGAGAATGACTATGACAGACTATAAAAATGCTATTGAAATACAAAACCTTACAAAAAAATATGACGGTTTCACACTGGATAATATCAGCTTTAACGTACCTAAGGGAAGTATAATGGGCTTTATAGGTCAGAACGGTGCAGGCAAGACTACCACAATAAAGCTGCTGCTGAATCTTATCAGAAAAGACAGCGGTACAATAAAAATGCTTGGACTTGATAATACAGAGAATGAAGCAAAGGTAAAAGAACAGATAGCTGCCGTTTTTGATGAACTGCCATTCCATGATTCCCTTAATGCAAAGCATCTTTCAGTAATACTTTCTGATATTTATGAGAAGTGGGATAAAAATACATATTACGAATACCTTGACCGCTTTTCTCTGCCGAGGAAAAAGAAGATAGGTGAATTTTCAAAGGGCATGAAAATGAAGCTTCAGATCGCAGCCGCATTGTCACATAATGCAAAGCTGCTTATAATGGATGAGGCTACAACGGGACTTGATCCTGTTGTAAGGAATGAGATCCTTGATATCTTTCTTGAATATTTGCAGGATGAAAGTAACTCCATACTTCTCTCGAGTCATATAACTACCGATCTTGAAAAGATCGCAGATAATGTTACATTTATAGACAAGGGCAAAATCCTTCTCAGCGGCGAAAAAGATAAGATAGTTGAAGATCATGCCGTACTCAAATGCAGAAAGTCTGATTTAAAAGATATTGATCCTGCCGATATAATAAGTTCAAGAGTTACTGACTTCGGCGCTGATGTAATGATATCTGACAGAAAAAATCTTTTAAAAAAGTACAGCGGGATTACTGTTGACGATACAACGCTTGAGGAAATAATGCTTTTCTATGTTAAAAAAGGAGTGCAGCAAAAATGAAAGGTCTGATCTATAAAGACTTTGTCCTGTCTAAAAAATACTATATCATGGCATTTATATACAGTTTCATGTTTGCGCTTATTGCTGCGCTGGTAAGGCTGAGTATGATATGCGGAAACCTTGCCCATGATGAAGAAGTGCTGAACTCCCTGGGCAGAAATATTTATGTTCTGAGGTATATACCGTGTCTTGTTTTTCTTTTTGCTTTTTCTGTGGACGGCGGGGCGCTATATTCTGATTTCAACTGTAAATGGGTACGTTTTTGCAATACAACGTCACTGAAAGAAAAAAATATTACAGCTGCTAAAATGCTGTCAATTACCATATCTGAAACAGCTGCATTTATAATAAGTCTGATTTATGTTACGATATTTGGCGGTATAGGCGGCAGTATTCCGGATCTGGGTATTTTAAGAAATCTTACCGCAATGTATCTTATTGTACTCGGTGTCTCATTTGTAAATATAGCGTTATGCTATGCTTTTATGAAGAAACAGACTGTAGAGCTTATTTTTACCGCTGTCGGAAGTATTGTAGGAATAGTGTTCAGTTTTTTAATGATACTCAAGCTTAATACAATTGATACATCGGAGGATTTCGATCTTCTTGACTTTTTCAGGAGTGAGTACGGCTGGATAAAAGTTTATCTCCTGCCGATAGCCTTAGCATTCGTAACTATTATGGCGGTTGTATGTTATTATGTATCTGTCAAGGTGCTGCAAAGGAGGGAGAACTGATGTTCGGTTTGCTTTATAAAGATATTATCACTCACAAAAAGCAATTGCTTTCCATTACACCTGTTTTCATATTTTTTTTCGGATGGACTGTAGTACCGACTGTTGCTACTCCCGACCTTACAGAATGGGAACTTGATCTTGCTTTGTCATTCAGCAGTATTGTTATAATGCTTACTCTGGGAATGTTTGAACAGGGACTTCTGGAAGCGGACGAAATGAAAAAATGGCAGGCTTTTATAGCATCGACCCCTGAGGGTGTTAAAAAACAGATAGGGTCAAAATATTTATTCTGCGGTCTGCTGTCATGTCTGATATTTAATATTCTGAATATCCTTTTCGCTGCAGCGGCTGCAATAAACGGAACAGACGTGACAATAGCGGTTATGCTTCTTATGCAGTTTTTGTGGCTTCAGCTGATTATCCGCGCAGTTGAGATGCCGTTTCTGATACGTTTTGGAAGCAAGAACGGCAATCTGTGCAGAATGATCCTTATTATGCTGGTAGTATTCATTTTTATCGTTTACGGACTTTTCGGTGATCTGTCTGTATTCGGTTCTCTTGAAGGTTTTATCAAATGGCTCAAGGATTATCTGACAGACGATACTTCATATTTTCTTTATCTGACTCCTGCCGCGGCTTGGGCAGCATATTTCATTTCATATAAGATATCCTGTAAGCTTTATCTGAAAGGCGGTGAACACTATGACAGGTGAGAAAAGCTCAGAGCTCAGAGCTCAGGGCTCAGATCAGTTGGTTCAAAGTTCAGAGCAATCATCAATCAGTGAAAAAACAAGCAGTAATAACCGTACAACTTCACACTCCACTCTTCACACTCCACACCTTATAAGGCTTGTAATTTATCTTATTATATCTTTTGGTATACCGTTTTTGCTTATTTTCATTTACATAGCTAATTTTGGATTTACTGTAGAAAATGACTGGTACGGGCCGCTTGCATCATTTGCGATGTTCTGTCCTGCCATAGCTAATATTATTACAAGACTTGTTACAAAAGAAGGAACTGAAAATCTATGCCTGAAAATAAAATTCAAGGGGAATATACGTTATTTTTTAATAGCACTGATTTTTCCGATTATCTGTGGTATAATAACTGCGCTGATTGCTTCACTGACATTATTTCCCGAAAACAGTCTTTCAAATATGTTTCAGCACTTCAGATATAATGATTTTGCTGTACTCATATTATATGTTGTTTCTGTAACTATCGCAGCTGTTTTTATGGGATTCGGTGAGGAATTTGGCTGGCGGGCATATATGATGCCCAAGCTTGAAAAGCTCATGTCGCCTTCTGCTGCATTGATCGTCGGAGGTATTATCTGGGGTCTCTGGCATGCGCCGCTTGTTGCCTGCGGTCACAATTTCGGCAACGACTATCCGGCATATCCATGGCTGGGTATAATTCTCATGTGCATATCCTGTGTTTGTATCGGTGTATATCTTACCGCACTTACAAAAGCAAGTCATTCTGTCCTTCCCGCTGCGCTGGCACATATAGCAATAAATAACATGTGTGGTGCAATATCGGGAACTATGCTGAGCTATATTGATATTCCCGAATCAGAGCTTATGAAAATCAGTTCGGAATTTTCCTATTCACTTTTGTTTATGATCACTATGTCGGTTTCTGCTCTTGCTGCGGGGATTGCAATATTCTTTGCGCAAAAAATAAGTGTAAAGAAATAGCCTGATACTTTAAGCAGCTAAAATATAAAACTGCTGCATCTCTGAAAGGTACAGCAGTTTTTAGAGTTGAAATTAATCGGATATCAGTATCTCCGTCATTTGGTGTAGTTGTTTGATAAAAAGATATGAAGAAAGTCTTTGAATATGTCAGCCCATGCTGCTTCATTGTGATCGTTTTCGGGAACGATCACTTTTTTCATCTTTTCGGCAGGATAGTACTCTTCAAGTGTTTTCCATGTTGATTCGGTACTCTGACAGATAATGCTTTCAAGCATTCCTGTACCTCCGCTGTAAATATAGAGATAGGGCATATCATCTTTTACAGATTGCTGTATCCATTTTTTCAGGTCATCCGGGTAATACATCATAAAGCATGGTGAAAAAACACCTGCTGCCGAGAAAATATCGGGATGGCTCAGAGCAGTAAAGAATGTTTGCAGACCTCCGGACGAACTTCCGCAGAAGGCTGTGTTTTCCTTTCCTGTTTTTACGGGGAAATCGGAGGTTATTTTGGGCATTACCGTATTTATTACGAACCGGTCAAAGCTTTCTCCCAACGGCATAAACGCAAGCCTTTCCTGCTCAGGCATATCAGGCGGAAAGAACAGTCTTCCTATGCTTTTGGGTGTAAGCTCCCGGGTACGCTCTATCGGTCCCGTGTCATTGTGTATGCCTACAATTATTGCGGAACGTCCATTTTTTTCCTGTTCATCTTCAACAGCTTTATATGTCAGCCAGCTGCCGAATCGGGTGGTTTCTGCTTCAAAAAGATTCTGACCGTCGGTCATATAAACTACGGGTAATGTTTCGCCTTCTTCATGTGCCGGAACATATACACGAACCGTTCTGCTTTGTTCCTGAGGGTACGTAAATTTCAGCGTGTGTATTTTGGTTTCCATTATTTTTATCCTCCGATTTTATCTATTATCACTACTATATCATACATACGCTTAAATTTCAATAAACTATATTTCCATAGATTAAAACAATATGATATAAATTAAACGCATTGTATAAAAGTGTGGAGAGTGAAGAGTGGAGAGTGAAGTTGTAAACTGTTACGGCTTTGTGAAAAGAAGAATAGTGGTTTCAAATACTTCATTATCGTTTTCATTTTTCATTTCACCGTTGTATTTGTCTACTATAGAATTAACGCTTTTAAGACCTAAACCATGTGAATCGGAATTATTTTTTGTAGTAAGAAAACTGTTATTACTGTCTCTGGTCAATTTCTTGGATTGTTGTGAAGAAAGGCTGTTTTTCAGTGATATTATAACAGTTCCCTGTTCGGCACGTATTTTAAGGCTTATAAAGCTTTTCTTATCTGTTAAATCTGAGAATTCTTTTGCAGCTTCAAAGGCATTGTCAATTATATTTCCCATTATGACGATTATATCATCCTCATCCACACCTATATATTCCGGCAGTACTATATCCGAAAGAACTTCAATTCCGTTTTCTGAGGCAGTGGAAAGTTTATAGTTGATTATGCTGTCCAGTGCAATATTGCCGGTCTCACTGTAAAGCCGTATTTCAGACAGCATATCGGTCAGATCAGAGAGGTATTCTTTAGCCTGGCTGATATGGTTATCAGACAGCATCTGTACAGCCGCTATCATACGGTTCTTTGTATCATGCCTGAATTTTTTCAGTTCCTGTGAATTTCTGTAGAGCATTTCGGCCTGTTCATGGTAGTACTTTGATTCACGGTTTATAAGCTCGTTCTGCATTTTGTTCTTGAAGGAAGCGGAAAGAGAATCGTATATATAGTATATCATAAAGTTGAGCATCATTATACAAACAAGTGACAGAACATAGGTCAGGTCATTAATATTATCTGAATTGAAAAGCTGTATTTCCAAAAACAGTGTAATTACGGTGACTAATCCCGATGGTAAAAGAAATGACATTTTATGATGATCCTCATGAATGTTTCTGAATCTTATGAGTATTGTAACCAGAAGAATAGCTACCAGTTCTGAGGAGATCATATAGAAAAGGTTAGTTCTCTGTGAAGAAATAAACGGTGAGAAGTTGTTTATTTTGACTAAAGCGGCGATCAGAAGCTCAGATGAAAACATTGTTATATAAGCGCAGAAAGCTGCGAGTATTTTTTTGGGAAAAGATGATTTGTATCCGAATGTTACCGCAAAAAGACCTGCAAATGAAATTACAAGAGATATAATCGGTGGGGGAGAGACGACATATAACAGGCAAAGTAAAACAAATCTCAAAGAATAAATCACCATTGATGTTTTTTTGTGACGATTTTCCTTGGGGAAAAATACACCCATCAGCCGTAGGATTATAAATGTGTCAAACAGATTTATAAGTATGTTTACAGGTAAAAAAATGTCCATATTGAGTCATTCCATCTCCTTGTTTTTAAGGTCAAGAAAAATTGTTCTTACATTATTTCTGTGAGATCTGCTTATAGGTATCACAGTATTATCGTCAAGGATGATCTCTGTAAAACGATATGTTTTGATATATCGGTAATTCACGATAAAAGATTTGTGCACAAAGAAAAAATACGGAGTATCAAGCTGTTTGCTTACGTTGGAAAGTGTATCATAGAATTCGTATTTATCGTTCCTTGTTACAGCTGTTACTTTTTTGCCGAGGCTTGTGAAATACAGTATATCCGACAGCGGAAGACGTATATGCTCACGATTATTTCGAAGCACAAAGGTTTTTCCGCCGTTTCCTGTGATAAGGAGAAATTTATCAATAAGCTTTGATAAGGTGGTTCTCTCAATAGGTTTTATCAGAAAATTGATAGGGCGCGATTCAAACAGTGACATGGAGTATTTTTGTTGGGATGAAACATACGCTATCTGAACAGTTTCATTATGCAGATGTTCCCGTATATATGTGCCGACTTCCACTCCGTTCATCTGAGGCAGTTCTATATCAAGAAATATCAGATCGAAACCGGTCTGTTCCATTTCACCGCACAGATCTTCTCCGTTTACAAAACAGTCTGTCTTACACCCTGAGCCCTTTTCGATGAATAAACTTTCGACCTGTCTGCGCAGAATATCACAAAACTGCTTATTATCATCACAGATCGCTACTTTTACATCCATCATTATACACCGCCTGTATCTTTTTCTCCATTATACCACGATATCAATGAATATTTAATAATGAATTATGAATAATTTAGTGTGGAAATACTGTATTCCACACTAAATATTCATATTTTTGCAAATACTGACCGTTTTGGGGATGAACGATCAGAGATCGCATAAATAGTATATCAGTACAATAAAATTATCAGAGTGTTCGGGTAATATTTGCATTTAATATGGAAAAAAATGCAGCTGACAATGCGGATCAAAGCTAAAAGTATGAAGATTTAGATTACCGTATAAAGATTTAAGCAGTAATACCAACTTAATAGTTGTTTTATCGTTAAATATAACTATTGAAAGTGTTATGGATTCGGAGTAGAATTAAATATGTATTTCTGTTCGTTAATGCTTTATCATGCTGAAATATCATAACAGCACATTTATAATGTTCAGGGTACTAAAAAAGACAGAGGAGGATGCCGTTTTTCGGCGAAAATACAAATGCAGAAAAAAAGAATTTCAAAGCTGCCGCTTATGTTTATGTGCATGACTCTTATATGCACTATTCTTTGCAGTACAGGAATAATATCCGTTCCTGTATTTGAGGCAGCCGGACAGACATTTACAGTAGGATTTGATGCAGAGTTCCCGCCCTATGGTTACAAGGATGATAACGGGGAATATGTGGGCTTTGACCTTGATCTTGCGGCGGAAGTCTGCAAAATGCGCGGATGGACGCTTAAAAAGCAGCCTATTGACTGGGACTCAAAGGATATGGAGCTGAGCAGCGGAGCGATAGATTGTATCTGGAACGGATTTACCATTGATGGCAGGGAAGAACAGTATACATGGTCGGTTCCTTACGTAGATAACTCACAGGTTGTTGTAGTAAAGTCAGACAGCAGTATAAACAGGCTTGAAGACTTAAAGGGTCAGATAGTAATTGTACAGAAGGACAGTTCTGCTCTGGCAGCGTTTACAGGTGAGGACGCAAGTAAAGAGAATCTTGCGCTTGCAAAGGAATTTAAACAGCTTCAGCAGGTCGGTGATTATAACACAGCCTTTATGAATCTTGAAAGCGGTATGGCACAGGCTGTTTGTATGGACATAGGAGTTGCCAATTATCAGATAAAGCAGAGAGGCAGCAGTTTCCGTATGCTGGAGGAAAGGATTTCAAGTGAGAAATACGGAATAGGCTTCAAGCTTGGCAATACAGAGCTTCGTGACAAGGTACAGGAAAGTCTTTTCCGGATGAAGGAAAACGGCAGCTTTGATGAGATAGCAAAGAAATGGGGACTGGAAACAAGTGTTTGTCTTGATACAGGAGCCGGATCTGTTGTAAAGGATGAACCTGTGTCTTCCTCGGACAAAACGGCTGATGGAGAAAATAAAAACGGATCTGATTATCTTTCAATGTTTTTACAGCTTCTGGACGGTATGAAGGCAACGCTTATTATATTTGTTCTGACACTTGTATTTTCACTTCCTCTGGGACTTCTGCTTACCTTTATCAGAATGTCAAAGTTCAGAATACTGCAGGTGATAGCAAAGGTATATATTTCAATCATGAGAGGCACTCCTCTGATGCTGCAACTTTTGGTTGTATGCTTCGGACCCTATTATATCTTTGGTATACCTCTTGATGATTCATACAGATTCTACGCAGTTGTTATAGGCTTCTCAATTAACTATGCTGCGTATTTTGCAGAGATATTCCGCGCAGGTATTCAGGCTGTACCGGACGGTCAGAGAGAAGCAGCGTCAATTCTCGGATACTCGAACTCTCAGACCTTCGGACGTATAATATTCCCGCAGATGGTGAAAAATGTTTTGCCTCCCGTGACGAATGAAATAATAACGCTTGTAAAGGACACGTCCCTTGCGTTTGTTCTGACATATACCGAGATATTCACCATTGCAAAGCAGATAGCTGCCGCTCAGGCAAATATTATACCTCTCTTTGCAGCAGGCATATTCTATTATGTATTCAATGCGCTTGTAGCGTTTATAATGAGCTCCATAGAAAAGAAACTCAGCTATTATAAGTAAGAAGAAAGGAATGTACGATGAAACTTCTTGAAATAAACAATTTGAGCAAAAGCTTTGATGGAAAAAAAGTGCTTGAGGATATAAGTCTTACAGTGGAAAAAGGGGAAGTGGTATCTATACTTGGTCCTTCCGGATCGGGAAAGTCTACTCTTCTGCGCTGTGCAACGTTTCTTGAGAAAATGGATGACGGGGAACTTAGCTACTGCGAAAAAAGTGTAGTAAAAAGCGTAAACGGAAAGGCCGTTTATCCCAATAAGAACACCATGAAGGAAGCAAAATCCCATTTTAGTCTTGTATTCCAGAATTTCAACCTTTTTCCGCATTACAGTGTAATGAAAAATGTTTCGGACGCACCCATAAAGGTAAGCAAAAGGCAAAAAGAAGAGGTGCTTGAGGAAAGCAGAAGGATACTTAAAAAGGTTGGGCTGGAAGAAAAAGAAAATTCATATCCGTGTGAGCTTTCCGGCGGTCAGCAGCAGCGTGTAGCAATTGCAAGAGCGCTTGTAATGAACCCGGATATGCTGTTCTTTGACGAGCCTACATCCGCCCTTGATCCTGAGATCACGGCAGGCATCCTGCGTATAATGAAAGAGCTTGCAAAAGAAAAAATGACAATGGTCATCGTTACCCATGAGATAGATTTTGCAAGAGCAGTATCAGACAGGGTAATATTTATGGATGGTGGTTATATCGTGGAACAGGGAAAGCCTGAGGATGTAATCGACAATCCCAAAAACGAAAGAACAAGAAACTTCCTTAAAAAGCTTTCGGTATAATTGCAATTAATAACAGTGTGCCGTATATGCAGCGAGAACCTGTATATACGGCATATATCAAGAAACGATTTGCCTGACTTGCAAAAATATATGATAATGAAGCAAAGAATTTCATTTAAGTGAATTATCTTTATTAATTTAAAAAAACTATTGCAAATTCTTGTAAAATAAGTTAAAATATAGTAAAAGTGAAAATGCTCAAGATAAAAGAATATCTGCATAAATCCGAAAGCAGTATAATAGATGATGTTATGAAAGGATGGTGATTGAAAATGAATAAGGATTTCAGATCGTTGCCTGATTCACTTGAAGCAGAAGAACTGGCAGAATATTTTGAAGAGTTTCTTGAAGAATATAATAGCCTGCCGAAGAATATTGATGCTCTGAAACAGCTGCACGAGCTTGCATATCGTCAGTGGGATACCTATGAAAAACTGAGGGAAGACATTTCCGAAAGGATAGAGAAGTATCTGATGGATGCGATGAATTTCAAATCATTTGATATCACCGATGTTATACTCAGTATAGTAGAAAATCTTTCGCTGGCAAATGTATTTTCATATATTGTTGACGAAAAGGATAATGTAGGTCTGCCGTCTGTAAGAAATCTTATTGCAGAAGCTGAACAGGAGTATTCCGATACTATATTTGATCCGTTTAGTGACGATGATGATGACTGGATATGAAAAAATAAAATTTTTTTAAAAAAAGTGTTGACAAACAGGAAACGGCATGGTATAATCTATATTGTTCTCGGGTGAGAGATCAGATGAGAGCAAAGAATTGAATATTGCGGAATTGTGTAACGGTAGCACGACAGACTCTGACTCTGTTTGTTGGGGTTCGAATCCCTATTCCGCAGCCAACATTAAGCCTTGACTTTGTTCAAGGCTTAATTTAAGACGAGGTGTAGCTCAGCTTGGTGGAGCGCTACGTTCGGGACGTAGAGGCCGCAGGTTCGAATCCTGTCACCTCGACCACTTTTTAAATATCATGAGTCGACTCTTTATTATTATTGCAACGCAAGGTATAATGGACCTTATCATTGTATCAAATGTCATTCGTGAGGTGCGAACTCATGATTGATGTGAGCCGGGGGAGTTATTTGTGGTAACGGACCGGCTTCGATACTTTTTTACATACCTAACATTCCAATCATACACTACAATTTTTTGAATTGTCAATATAATATTTGTTTGATAGACTGTTTTCATAAAAGAAAATGGTCTTTTTTGTTGAGTAATAACAAAGGAATTATCAAATTGATAACGTATGTCATTGTTATCGGCTATGAGGTGAAAACAAATGGAACAGCAGAATTCATGCGCTGATTGTCTGAATCTGGGGCGTGCTGTGTATTGTATGCAGTGTGTCAGGTTAAATAAGGGACACAAGGATATGTTTCGCAGTAATGCTCCTGTTACTCTCCACTGTAAGCCTAAAAACACCAAAATAGTTGTTTCACAGCCCGAGAAAAGATAATCACTGCATTTTTTGAAAGGAACGCTTTTTGCCGGGAGGTACCAAAATGAATAAACAAAAGCACAAGCTAAAACCCAGATACATATTTTTCATTACTGCAACTACACTCATTCTTATCGGTTACTTTGTTTTTCTTTGTACCTACTGCAGAAATTATACCATTAAGATCATGCTTAATGGTACAACGAACCTGAGTACGGTTCTGGTGGAATGTTCAAACGACAATACTGTGAAGGTTGTGAATATGCGGCAGGATAATTTCAACTGGATGATGAATGCTCTTGAAATAGATATCGAAAGCATAAGTTACGGTGATACGGATTTAACTGTGTTTTTTGACGATATTTATAATAACAGCCCGGACGATAACGGTCAGCCGGATACGGGGCAGATAACCGAGCACAGAACCTTCGCGACTTCCTTCCACGTTCTTCCCTTCGGAATGATATATTGTACAGCCGGTGATAATTTCAATGGTCTGTGGACAATAAAGCTTCTCTCGGATGCTTTGCTGATCGTCCTGACTATAACCTTTGCACTTTCATTCCGTGAAAAGCAGAAGGCAGGGAACTTTACCTACTCAATGGTCGCACTTGGCGGTATGGTATTCTTTCTGACTATAATAGTGATAAATTCCCTTTTAGATACATTTTCAAGTATTGATTACAGCAGCGTGTTGAATTTTGAAAATGTACTCTATTCTGTCAGCAGGATAAACACGACCTTTGTAAATGTGACTCTTATTCCGTTTCTTGCGTTCTGCCTTGCACTTAGCATCAGTAATATACTGCTTGTGCGGCACGAAGGCTTCAGCATATTCAATCTGTTGGGAGTGCTTTTAGGGATCTCTGTAATAGCAGGCACTATACTGATGTGTATTTTCGGAAATGATCTGTATATGTATTCTGAAACGGAGCAGATACTTATGATAGTTATAAATACATCCGTTTCATTTGCCTTCTGCTATCTGGAGTGTCTGCTGATCTCAACAACATTTTGTGCGATAATGTCAACAAGATACAAAATAAAAACTCCGATGGATTATATTATCATTCTCGGCTGTGCAATAAGAGGCGACGGCACGCCCACGCCTATACTAAGAAGCAGGATTGACTGTGCCATTGACTTTGACAAAGAACAGTATAAAAAATGGAACAAACACGCTAAATTCGTGACTTCCGGCGGTCAGGGCAGTGATGAGGTGATAAGCGAAGCAGAGTGTATGAAGCGCTATCTGATGGAGCAGGGTGTCCCCGAGGAGAGTATCCTCAAGGAGGACAAATCTGTCAACACCTATCAGAATTTTGCCTTTTCAAAGAAGGTCATCGAGGCTGACGCAGACGATCTCGGCAAAACAGGTATTGCTTTTTCTACAACAAACTATCATGTTTTTCGCGGATATACTCTTGCGCAGAAAATAGGAATGACCGTGAAAGGTCTTTCGGCGAAAACAAAGCTTTATTTCTTCCCAAATGCATTTCTGCGTGAATTTATCGGGCTGCTTGTCGAACAGAAAATACGTCATCTATTTGTTATCATTTCGGGAATACTATTCTTTGTAGGACTGTACATTATTGTCCAGTACTGATCATTTGAAACTGAAATAGGAACTGGTTCCTGTTTTATTCAAAACGATAAATCCCCTCCGCTATGAATTACTCACGGCGGAGGGGATGTTTTTTATGCTGCCATATAACTCA
>CACWRT010000066.1 GCA_902763365.1 uncultured Ruminococcus sp. | reverse complement strand
GCGGCTCGCCGGGCTTCGCAGCTCAAAGCTATTAGTTCAAAGTTTAAAGCATGGCATCTCATTTTTCATAGCTGACATTTGTTTTTTGGCATTGAGCGGTTTAAAAAGCCTGATACGCGGGCAGTAAAGCCTGAACTGCGAGTTCAGAGCGGATGCGCAGCGGAGCGATACCCGCGTTACGGGACCGGCGGCTCGCCGGGCTTCGCAGCTCAGAGCTAAGAGCTCAGGGCTCAGAGCTTGGCGGCTCAGATTTAATAATGCTTGAACTGGTTTTAAGCGATACATACTATATTGATAATAACGAACCGCTCAAACTGCCTGATACGCGGGCAGTAAAGCCTGAACTGCGAGTTCAGAGCGGATGCGAAGCGGAGCGATACCCGCGTTTAGGGACCGGCGGCTCGCCGGCGCGTTACGGGACCGGCGGCTCGCCGGCCGGTTGACAAAATGATAAAATATTGATATAATTAGGTGAAATTGATACAATTAGATAAAATAATCGTATTTGTTGGCAAAGTTTTGAGTTGATTGGCTTTAATTATCCGATAAAGTAATGTGTTAAACATATTTTCTTGTGAAAAAGATGAAGGGAGGGTGCAAAAAATGGTCGTGATAGGAATATGCGATGCTGATCCGCAGTTGGATAAAGAGATCAGATCAAATCTTGAGAAACTATTTTTTCAGGTGACCGACATAGAGGTTACCGCTTTCTCTTCATGTACTGAAATGTTGTCACAAATGAAAACAGCAAGTTTTGTACCCGATCTTATACTGTATGATATTAATATGTCCGATGGTGTTGAAACCGCTGTTTATGTTAAAGAATATATGCAAAGTACCAGCGTTATCGCTTATACTGATACCGACCGCTATGTTTTTGCAGGTTATGCATACGGATTGTATTCCTATGTAATGAAAACTCCCGGTCATGATGATCTTCTGGCAGAGATAAAAAGATATATCAAAGAAAAACTCAGCTCACAGGCTGAATTTCTGTCAATAAGATCAGGCGGCTGTATACAGCACGTAAGACTTAACAGAGTTCAGTATTTTGAAAGCAGAGGACGGAAGATATCTGCTGTGACTGTTGATGAAAATTTTGAGTTCTATCAGAAAATGGATGTTCTCTGCGGCGTTCTGCCTATGAGTGAATTTATACGCTGTCATCAAAGCTATGTTGTGAATGTTCAGATGATACGTTCGTATTCAACAAACGCCATCACTCTTAAAAGCGGCTTTGATATACCTGTCAGCCGAAAGTACCTTTCGGATATAAAAGAAAGAATAATTCAGCCAAATATTACTTAATCTTTGCTAAATATTACAATAGCTTGTTTGTTAATTTGATAATATGTTACAATAACATTAAAAACTGTTGATGATATGATCCTTGGGAGGTCGTGTGTATGTTAGATTACTTCTTGCTGAGTGAAAAGGGTGAAAGGGAGAACAATGAGGATTTTATTTCCTATATGGTTATTGATGATAACAATGCCTGCTTTTTTCTCGCCGACGGCCTTGGAGGACACGGCAGGGGTGATGAGGCTTCAAGACTTGCTGTGCAGACAGCTGAGTCTTACTTTAAAGAGCATTACAGCGAAGGTGATGTAATGGAAAAAATGTTTGAGGCAGCACAAAATGCGGTTCTTGACAGACAAAGTCAACCGGGCGCAAGATGCTCAATGAAAACTACACTCAATATTCTTCAGATCACATCTGACAGCGTTCGTATCGGTCATATAGGTGACTCACGTACATATTACTTCTATAAAGGAAAATATATCAGCCGCACACATGATCACAGCGTGCCTCAGGTTCTTGCCGACATTGGTGATATACCTGAAAAAATGATCCGCAGTCATCCCGACAGAAACCGACTTCTCAGAGTTGTCGGAGAACAGTGGTCGGGTCTGAGCTATGAATTTATGGAACCTGTGGAAAGAAAACATGATTCGGATTTTCTGATGTGTACTGACGGTTTCTGGGAACTTGTTGATGAAAAGGCTATGAAAAAAACACTCAAAAGCTCTGAAAATGCAATGGAATGGATAAAGTCAATGAGAGATATTGTTATGAATACTGTCACTGAAAAAGAAAAGGATAATTTTTCGGCAATAGGCATTAGGTTGTGAGGGATGTATTATGACGATAAAACTGTGTGAGAACTGTCACGTATATGACGGAGATAAATATGGCAGCTGTCCTGTCTGTAATCATCTGATCCCTGATACGTCCGAAAATCAATCTTCTTCCGGAATACGGCTGGAGCCTTTATCGTACATTTCGGACGATCCCAGGACACTTTCCCCTTTTTCATCCTTTAGCGGCACGGATTATGTTACGGGCTGGCTGGTTTGTATCGAGGGACCTGAAAAAGGAAGGGATTATCGCATACATTACGGTTTTAACTATGTGGGCAGGTCTGTGGTATCAGATATATGCGTTGCGGATGATAAGTCTATAGCCGGAGAAAAACACTGTTCTCTGGTATATGACCCGAAAACAAACAGCTTCTATGTTCTTCCGGGTAAGGGTACGATCATATTCCATAATGATAAACTGCTTGAGAAAAAGGCTGAGCTTAACTCCGGTGATTTGCTGAGCATAGGCGAAAGTGTTTTTGAATTTGTTCCTTTCTGCAAGGGGGAAAGAAAATGGATATAAAGAAATCAATAAGCAGATTTTTTTCTGCTTTTATAGTTCCGCTTTTGCTCTTTGCCGCTGCCCCCGTGATCAGTGTTAATGCGCAAAGCAGCCTGTCGGATATCGAGCAGATATATATTGACCTGCCGGAGATAAGAGTTTATATGTCACCGATGGATGAACTTCCTAAGGCAGAGGATATAACAGCCAAATATAAGGATAAGTCCCTTTCTTGCAAGGAAGTCAAAAAGTATCATGAGATAACAGAGGGTACGGAATACTATGTTCTTCTTGATATTTCAGGATCTTTGAGTTCTTCCGTCTTCTCCGATATGAAGGAAGGCATAAAGTACCTTAGCGTACATATGGGCGATACTGACAGACTTAGTCTTATTACATTCGGGGATGACGTCAAAACAGTATATACCTCCGATAAAAGCCGTGATGAACTTGATAAGGTTCTCAGCGGTCTGAAAGCCGAGAATAAAAATACCGCTCTCTATCAGGGACTTGCAGAAGCTTTGAAGCAATCGGAAAGCAGCCGCTGTAAACGTAAGGAGTGCTTGCTTTTTACCGACGGATGGGATGATACCTTCGGTAAGGTTACTCTTGATGAGATAAAAACCAAACTGAATGAAAATAACCTGCCTATTTATGCGGTTGTGGATAAAACGAATAAATCCGAGGCAGATAAGCTGGGAAAGTTAGCAAGAGATTCCGATGGCGATATTTATACCCTCGGCAGCAATAATTCCAGCTCATCCTACGTTAAGAAGATAATGGAAAACGTTGGATACAGTACAGTGCTTGTGTTTGAAGCACCTGATAATAATGTATATAACTATTCTACAGTAAAATTTTCTGTGACAAACAATTCCGACGGCGCAGTAGAGGAGAAGGAAGTAAAGCTCCTGCACTATAAGAAGGATACAACAGCTCCTGAAATAAAAAGTATGGAGCTGTCGGAGAAAAATACTTTGAAAGTAACCTTTTCAAAGGATGTTACGGGCGCAGGAGAGGCAAAGAACTACTCGCTAATTGATTCGTCAAAAAAATCAGCTTCTCCCGAAAAAGCAGTATATGAAGCAAACGGCGGAGAATATACGGCTGTGCTTACTTTTAAAGAAGAGATAGTGAAGGATGATTATGAGCTTGTTTGCAGGAATATTACAGATAACAATACCGAACATAATCTTATAAATAAAAGTATCTCCGGGTATCTTGACGGTGTTGAACCTTCCGAACCTGAGAATTCATCGCCTGATGTTACCGTTGTACAGGTCGAAAGCTTCCCGCTGCCTGCAATGATAGCAGTGTGCGTTGTGATAGTTCTTCTTGTTGCAGGTATTGTAATGCTTGCGGTGGTAAGGGCAAAAAGAAATAAACTTGAACAGGAACAGGAACAGCCTGTCATGCCTCCGCCGCCTCCTCCACATCCTGAGACAGGTGCAAAGCTTGTGTCAAATGCTCCTCATTATGAGGTCGCGCAGGTGATGCCCGATAAGATAAAATTCCTGATAGAAATGAATAATAAACAGGGACGCACGCTTGAAATAGAATTCAGCGGCAAGCTTTATGTAGGAAGAGGAAAGGATTGTGACTTTGTAGTGGAAGATAAATTCATGGCAAGAAAACAGTTCATGATAGAAAAATCAGGATTTATCTATACTATTTCCGATCTGAATTCTACTAACGGAACTTTCCTTAACGGAGTCAGGATCAGCAGTACAAGAAGGCTAAGCAATCATGATGTGATCACCGCAGGAAGGATCAGGATCACAGTTGAGATTTAACCTGATAAGTTTCGGAGGTGTAAATCTATGATATGTCCGAATTGCTTTGTAAATCAGTTGTACGGAGATACGTGTCCGTCTTGCGGATTCAGACTGACGAGTTATGATAACAGAACGGATCTGAGAATGTTCAGCAGACTGAAAAACAGATATGTAGTGGGACGTTCTCTCGGAACGGGTGGTTTTGGTATCACTTATTCTGCTTTTGATACTACGACAGATACAAGGGTTGCAGTCAAAGAGTACTTTCCTTCCGGAATGGTTTTACGCGATATGAATGGCGTCAGCGTTCAGTATACACATCATGACCGTTTTTCGGAATTCAGGCACGGCTTTATGAGATTCAAGGAAGAAGCTGAAATTATCTATAAGCTTAGTACCATCGCAGGCATTGTAAAGGTCATAGACGCTTTTGACGAAAACGGAACATCCTATTATGTAATGGAGTACATAGATGGTATATCGCTGAAAAAACTCGTTAGCAAAAACGGAATGGATATAAATCTTGCCAATGAAATTATAAAAAATATCGGCATGACGATTGATATAATGCACAAGGATTACGGTTATCTTCATAGAGATATAAGTCCCGAAAATATTATGATAACAGACGATAACAGAAGTGTTCTGATCGACTTCGGAAGTGCAAAGAATTTTTTCTTCGAGAATAATAATTATACTATTACCCTTAAACACGGATTCGCACCTATCGAACAGTATTCTTCCGCAGATATACAGGGACCGTATACCGATCTTTATGCGCTTGCGGGAACGTATTATTTCATGCTGACAGGATCAATAATCCCCAGGGCAACGGATCGTCTTGCCGGCATGACATATGTTCCGCTTTATCAGGTTAATCCTGATATTCCGAGAGAAGTATCGGATGCTGTTGACAGGGCGCTGATGTTGAGAAGAACTGAAAGAACTCAGACTGTGGGACGGTTTTTGCGGGAACTTGAAATGGGATTCCATCAGACCGGTTCGTTACATAAGGAAAGATCTGCTTTTGTAGCGATAGACGGCAAACCCTCTGCTGAATTGAAGATCGAAGATGATAAGGAAATAATAATCGGAAGATCTCACAGCAAATGCGATATAATAGTTGAGGATGACTGCGTATTTGTAAGCAATATTCATTGCAGGCTTATGTATGACAGCAAGCTCGGTCAGTTCTGTCTGGAAGACACATCCGCAAACGGAACGTATATCAATCATAATAAAATGATAAAAAATCAGAAATACTACATACGGACAAATGATCAGATAAATCTTGCAAATTCCAGATACCGGCTTATACTGAAGGAGTGTATTGTTAAATGAGGGATGAAAGTATTATAATAACAGAAAGCTACTCAGATCTTTGCAGACCGAAAATGTATGCTTCTTCAATTCTGGGAACACGTAAATATCAGCAGGACAGCTATGCGTATATAGAAACAGATCAGGGATGTCTTGCAATGGTGTGTGACGGTATGGGCGGTCTGGAAGGCGGCGAAAGGGCAAGCGCACTTGCAATAGACACGGTATTCAGGGATTATCTGAAAGAAATGCCTCTGAAAAATGCAGCGCATTTTCTGTACAGGGAGGCTGTAAAGGCTGACAATCGGGTGTATAACCTGACTGACAGGAACGGAAAGCTTCTTGGTGCAGGTACGACTATGGTGGGAGCATATATTCAGGGAAACTATATAACATGGGTATCCGTGGGTGACAGTAAAATATATATAATTCGCAATAACGCTATGCATACTGTCGTAAGAGAACATAATTACCGTCAGATGCTTAACGAAAGGCTTCAAAACGGCACTATCTCTCCGGAAAAATACCGTAGTGAGGTTGTGAGGGGAGATGCGCTGACAAGTTTTATAGGCATAGGAGATCTGAAGCTGATTGAGATAAACCGGAAGCCTTTTGAACTGATAGAGGGCGATGTGATCGTTTTGTGCAGTGACGGGTTGTATAAGGCACTTAAAGAAACTCAGATACTTGCAATAATAAGAGATAACTACTTCGATTATAAACGCGCAGCGAAGATCCTTACCGATACGGCACTTCGTTATTCTCCGAAAGGACAGGATAATACTACAGTAGTGCTGATAGATTACAGCTCGGGAGTGCCGGGGCTATATGATTATTGAAATATTATATCTGCATAATAGTAAAGAAGGTGAACTATAATGGGACTGTTTGGTAAAATGAATGATTCAAGACCTGCGGAATTGTCTATAAGCCGTACCTACAATTCTCATAGGAAGGGTAAGATCATGGTGATCAGTGGCGAAGGTGAAGGAAATATTGTTACTGTAGACAGTCTGAATCCTGTAAGAGTTGGCCGTTCCGAAGTTACAAATGATCTCATTATTAGTGCCAAATGTATCAGTCGTAATCACTGTCTGATAGAATATAACGATATAAACGGATCGTTTGTAGTAACGAATCTGTCCACGAACGGCGTATTTGTAAATGAATACAGACTGCCGAAAAACGTAGGGGTGGTTCTGAAACCGGGAACCGTTATAAGTCTTTCGGATAATGAACATTTGCTGAAGCTTGTCTGACAAAAGGAAAAATGAGCGGTGTCTCTTCCGTAAAAAGGCGGATGCCGCTTTTCTTAATATTTTTTCTTCCGAAAACGATATGCTTATTAATCATTATTCGAAGCGCGGGCAAAGACGGACGAAATGGCGCAGGCGCCTACGGAAGAGGGCATAGTTTCACAGATGGATTCCACGGAAATCAATTTTCAAAGATTATATAAGATAAAATTCGTTTTTTTAGGAAAGGGGTCTGGGGGAGAACCCTTTGTTTTCAAACAAAGGGTTTCCCCGGGATAGCTACCCGGGCAAAATTGATTTCCGTGAGAGTAAGCAGAAGGGGCTTGAACAATGCATTAAAATGACAAATTCTGAGGAGGGATAAAAAATGAGATATTGTATATCCTGTATGAATATACTGAATGACGATGAAGATATGTGCCGTTTTTGCGGTTTTGATAAAAGTGACTATGTGATCAAGATGCAGTATATATCTGCTGAGACCATGCTTGAAAACAGATACTATATCGGAAGAGATCTGTTTGCCGATCCCTTCGGTGTTACATATATTGCTTTTGACACTATTATGGAAAGAAAGGTTCTTATAAGGCAGCTGCTTATCGACAAGAATAGTACGATATATTGTGTTCCCGATGAAACCGAAAAGGTAAAAGCCTTTGTTCAGAGAAATAGCTTTCTTGATTTTTATAAGCGTATGGCGGTTATGGAGCTTCCGGCTGTACCTGTAATATATACCTGTAAGGTTGCCGGGTCACAGCAGGTGCTGGCAGTAAGAGAGTATTTTGAAAGAATGGATCTGGATACCTACTGGAGACAGCACGGACCGATGAGCTATCAGGATGCGGCAGCACTTTTGTATCCTGTTATACAGACAGTAAAAATGCTTCACGATAATAATATGTATCACGGTAATATTTCCGCTTCAAATATTTATATGGACGCAAACCGTAAGCTGTATCTTGATGAATTCCCGGGAATACAGATAGAGTATAAGAAGAAGATAAGCGGAAATAATGAGATGGATACTGATGTGACAAATTATCGGAATGATATACTCAATATACTGCTTGTACTTGTAAGCATGGTGAATAATACAGGTGAAAAGGTCACTGCGCAGATGTTTGATAATAATTATCTGAAGAATGAATCAGATCCTGTACCATATGATCTAAGAAAATATATATATAAGGTTTTCGATGATAAAAAGATGGAATACGGTGTCAGCGCGGATGATCTGTTGTATGAGATATATGCAGAGTCTCCCAAGGGTGTATACAAAGAGCCTGAGAGAATCCCTGATGAGCTTCAGAATTATGTAAAGGAAAAAAATATAACCATCTATAAATATGATAGTTCAACACAAATAACGGAAAGTAACATCAGGGAGTAAAATTATATTTATGCAGCAATATGAAGAAATAGCTTTATTCAACAAAGTAAGTAAAAATAATTCATGATAATATCTCTTACAAAGCCGGGGCATTAAATTGCTTATCGATCAGCTGTTACTATCGCAGTTATTGCGGCAGGCGGAAAAAGGGATATTATTCCAAATGAGTTTGATAGTCAGAACAGTTAGTTATCTGACAGGATAGAAAAAACTGATGGGCTGTCGCACTAAGAAAGCGTCAGCCCTAAAATTTCGTAAAAAAATAACAGCATAATGATTTTATGATTTTAATGCGAAAAATTACATAATTTATGTCAAAAAATACAATACTTGACGAGATAGTTGATTATAAGTTATAATAAATGCAAGATATCTTAATCGGGAAAAACTGTGCGGAATAATTTTGAAGTTTTTTTATCACAATATAGAGAAATCCGATCTGTCTGCGCACTTTTCCGACAGAAAAAATGATGAACAGGAGAATTTATATGACGATAAGATGTGAAAAAGGTCATTATTACGATGGTGACAGATTTGCGGTATGCCCCTATTGTGCGCCCGCCGGAAAAAATGAAATGGAAAACGATATGACTATCCCCGTAATGGATTCTATCGATTTTTCGGCATTGACTATGCCATCACCTACCGATGCGGATATTTTTACAGCATCTGCCGGTTCATCCTCTACGTTAACATCGCCGATCGATGATGAGGTAACGATAGCATCCTCATTTGCTCAGCCTTCACAGATAAGCGGCATTGTTCCGCCTCCGATGCCTGCGCCGTCTCCGGTTATGCCGACTCCTCCAAGTGTTCAGCCGCCTGCTTCATTTCCCTCAAATCCGTTTGGCGCTTCTTTCGGAGGATCGACCACGATACCTTCGTCTTTCCCCGGCGGTGAAGATGAAGTTACGGTAAGATGGTCTCCTGCCGGAACAAACTCCGAGCCGACTGTAGGGTGGCTGATCGGCGTAAGTGAAGGAGATTATTTCGGTGAATGTTTCGCTCTGAAGAACGGAAGGAACTTTATCGGAAGAGGATCTGATATGGATGTTGTTCTTGCAGCTGATCCTTCAATATCAAGAAGCCGTCATGCGGTGGTTATTTATGAACCCCATGGAAGGGTGTTTATTGCACAGCCCGGAGATGCAAGAGAACTGTTTTATGTGAATAATGATGTTGTGCTGGGAAATGTAAAATTAAAGCCCTATGATATCCTGATAGTAGGTCAGACTAAACTTATGTTCTTCCCTCTGTGCGGACCTGAGTTCTCATGGGAAGACGTGGATGAGGAGGATTAATATATGAATTCTGAAATAAAAGGAAAAGTTTTCGGACCCAAGCCCACACGAATTATGGTGTCCATAATAGGGTCAATGATCTGCGGAGTTATAACCATAATTTGTCTATTCCTTCCGATGATATCTATATCACAGATGGGCTTTACAATGACAATGTCCCTTTGGGATGTAACCTTCGGACTTGAGTCATACATATCAAGAATGGCAGGAGGTCAGATAACGGGTGTTTCCGGTGCGGCAGATGCTCTGCGCAACGGTCCTATGGGACTTCTGACGTTTATTATGGTCGGCACGGCAATCTGTGCTCTTTGTATCACGATATTCAAGATATTTGATGATCAGAAGGTATTGAGAATACTTGCTCTTGTAGCAGCTTGTGTTTCGAATATTCTTGTATTTATTCTTTTAGTAATTATCTGGCTTACAGTTGGAACTCTTTCAACTGCTGCGTATCTCGCATCATACGGTACAGCCGGAGTGTCAATGGGATTTGGTCTGATAATCATGTATCTGCTTTCCATAGCGGCTATTGTATTTACAGCAATAGGTATAAAGTATCCCATGGTAAGACCAAGATCCGTGCCTGTAGTACCTCCTATGCCAATGCCTATGCCTGCGCCTGCTGTCCCCGTATCAATGCCGAGACCTGCATACGGAGCTGCACAGGGAGTCGTTACGGATGATCCTGCAACAGTAGCTCAGACAGGAGCAATGAAGGGAGTAAGCGGTCAGTATGCAGGAGTACGTATAGATATACGTCCTAATGAGAAGATCACGGTCGGAAGAGATCCTCAGAATTGTAATCTTATAATCAAATCCGATTCAAGAGATATAAGCCGTGTACACTGTACAGTAAAATATGACCAGTATGAAAACTGTTACAAAGTAGTAGATAAATCATCAAACGGTACCTTTGCCAATGGTCAGAGACTTATTAAGTTCAGCGAAACGCAGCTTTCAGGCGGAACAGAGTTGTCACTTGGCAACGGCGGAAATAAGTTCGTTTTGATCTGATAATGCAGGAGGAATAGATCATGCCCAGTAATTATGCAGTAAGATGCCCGAATAATCATTTTTATGACAGCAGCAAGTTTAGTTCTTGCCCGTATTGTAATGAGATAGGCTCGGATATGCCTACGTTCGCAATGCCCATGTCACCCCAGGGACCCGACGGCGGAGCAACTTTGCCTTTGGACGCACCGCGTGTGCCGTCTCCCGTACCGCCGACGATACCTGTATCTGCACCGCCGCCTTTCCCGACAATTTCAAGCGCGTCCGCAAACGGTTCGTCATACAGTGATGACGATAATAAAACTATTTCGCTCAGTTCGTTTGACAACGGGCTTAACAGACGTGTTGAGCCGACAGCCGGCTGGCTTATCTGTATAAAAGGACCTGCAAAGGGAAAAACTTTTGCGATCAGAGCAAACAGAAACTTTATAGGACGCGCACTTGATATGGATATCTCTATAGCAGAGGATAAGCACATCTCAAGATATAGACATGCTGTAATTACATATGTGCCAAAGAACAGGATGTTTATCGCACAACCGGGAGAGTCAAGAGAGCTTTTCTATATAAACGATACCGTTGTTCTTGACAACGTGGTGCTGAAAGTGTATGATAAAATAGAGATCGGACAGTCAAAGTTTATGTTCTTACCGCTTTGCGGAGAAAAATTCTCATGGGAAGATTTTAAGAGGTGAAGGCTATGTCCAAGGGATCAAGCCCTGTAATGAAGGTCGTTATTCCTGTGATGTGTTTGCTGACGGCGGCTGCGTCATTACTGCCCTGTGTGTCTGTAGATATTTCAGGCAAGGGCGAGTCTGCTATAAAAGAAGTAACTGAAAACAAGGTTACGGAAAAGACTGATTATTATAAGGGTGTATTTGACCCCCTGAGTGAAGGCAATCTGAATATATTGAAAATTGCTTCAATAAAACATAGTATCGAAGATGGTCGGGATGTCATGAATTCGGACGATATGGCAGATGATAAGGATTCGGCGGATGATACGTCAAAGAATGACGAAACATCCGAAAAGTCTGATGAAGCAGAAAAAAGCAAATCAGAGGATGGTAAATCGGAAGCCTCAGAGTCCGACAAAGAAAATAAGAATTCGGAAGAATCGAAGTCTGACAGCAATAATAACGGTGACGGAAAGACCGAAAACGACGATGATACTCAGGAGCCGAAGGCGGATGAGGAGGATAAGGACTCCGAAGAGTCAAAAGACGAAAAGGACGACAAAAAATCAGAAAAATCCGACTCTGAAGCATCTGAGTCGGATGACGGTGATAAAAATGCTGCGTCAAAGTCGGAAAACAGTAAGGAATATTATGATCAGATGTACGATGCCGCAGCCGATGCTGTAAACAGTAATTACGAATTGGTATGGATCATCCTTATTTCCGCTATGGTATCACTTTTAGCAGTACTGATTATGTCCGGGATTAAAAGCAATAAGCTCATGGGTATGTGCGCATTCGGTTTCTCTGTGCTGAGTCTGATACTTATAGCTTTGTTCATGATCCTGCTGAATACCGGTATCATAAACGTATTAAATGAGTTTACGATTGATGGAGAAAGCAGTGTGTTTACAGCAAAGCTGCATCTGTTGATGTTCCTTATGCCGTTCGGCGCAGTGATCACAGCTGCCTGCGCGTTTGTAAATATGCTGTGGAGTTTCAAGGCATCAAAGAAGATAATACGCTCGGGAATAGGTGATATGTCGATACGGCCTCCCGTATCACTGCCGGACAACGGAGAGCCTGTAACAAATATTCCAAAGGAGCTTCCGTTGATAAGATGCATAAGAGGAAGCTGTGAAGGGCTGGAGGTAAAGATACCGCTTGGTGAAACAGTAGTTATCGGACGTGATTCTTCTGTTTCAAATGTAATAGTCGATTCCGGTAAGATAAGCAGAAAGCACTGTGCGATATCATATGATGCGGTTCAGAAAAAGTATTCTGTAATAGATTATTCAAGTAACGGTACATTTACCGAAAGCGGTGAAAAGCTGGTGAAAAACTTCCCGAATCTTCTGCCCTCGGGAAGTGTGATATATCTTTATAATAAAGATAATGTGTTCCAGCTTGGAAGCTCATAATAATTGATTATAAGTTTTAAATAGTTTTAAATACCCCCTCGAAGAAAGTCGGTGTAGACATTTTTTACATCGGCTTTCTTTCTTTGTGTCCGCAAGTAAGTTTATGAAGAATATTCACGAAAGCGATAATTAAACTCTACAATAACTTTGAGTGAGGAACAAAAAATAACAGCCGATAAAAAAGTAATAACCGCGACAAGTAAAGGTTGCAGCTCAGAGCTAAGAGCTCAGGGCTCAGAGCTTGGCGGCTCCTTTTTCATAGCTAACATTTTTTTGTAATTGAGCGGCTTAAAAAGCCTGATACGAGGGCTTCGCAGCTCAGAGCTAAGAGCCCAGGGCTCAGAGCTTGGCGGCTCATTTTTCATAGCTAACATTTGTTTTTTGGCATTGAGCCGCTTAAAAAGCCTGATACGCGGTCAGTACAGCATGAACGGCGAGTTCAGAGCGGAGCGTAAGCGCAGCGATACCCGCGTTACGGGACCGGCGGCTCGCCGGCGCCGGCGGCGGAAAAATGTGCTTGACAAATTTTGGGGAATCTGATATAATTTGTACGTGTTAAATTAAACTAACTGTAATTAGTTCAATCAAACTAATTACAGAAGTAATGTTTTAACAGAAAGGAGATAATATATGAAACTAAGAAAATACGCAGCAGTAAGCCTTGCGGCGGCAATGTTGGTAAGCAGTGCCGCCGTAGTTGCATCGGCTGCAAACGACAACGAGCCTGATAAGGAACAGTATCTTTTGATGAACATACCCTATTCCGAATTTTACAAGGCTGATCTGAACAATGATGTGCAGGTAGATGTTTATACATCCGCCACAAAATCAAAGACAAAGGCAGGCAATCTTGTATCGGGATCCTATCATACCGACAGCAGCGGAGATGAGATAAACGGAATTACTTTTCCTGTAAAGGTCAAAGGAAATATTGATCTCAGCAAGTATAAGCAGGTAAAAGACAGCGACAGCTTTGATATTACCGTAAGCCTGAGAGGAAAAGAGACAACCACAACATACAGCGGCAGAGAAGCACTCTTTGAAAACCCCTCATATTCCTACTATGTTCTTGATGAGGTACCCTCTTTCTATAAAGAAGTATCACAGAACGGCGATGGTTCACTTGTATTCGGTGAAACAGTAGGTTCTGCTGAGGAGATCGAAGCAGAAGCAGAGATAACCAAGAATTCCAGATACGGTGATTATCAGATCAATATCACAAATGAGGAGCTCCAGAATGCCGGAAAGGTATATGCGGTCATTCTTTCCACAGAGGAAGGAAATGATTACGGTCTGCGTCATATGGAGAATATCTGGAGAAATACTGCGCTTGCATGGTGTACAGGATATACTCAGAATGTGCACGGCAGCCCCACAAGCTCGGCTCACTATGAAGCAATGGTTGGACAGACTATCAACAAGGTGACATATTATACCGACGGAGGTATAAAGACAATAAGCGGTCTTTCACTTTATGTGGATCCCGATAAGTATGCACTGATGAATATTCCCTACAGCGACTTCTACGCTTCCGAGGTTGAAAACGAGGTGCCGGTTGATATCTATTCATCTGCTACGAAGGCTAAAACAATGACAGGCACACTTGTATCCGGTTCTTATCATGTCAGCCCCGAAGGTACGGATATTACAGGTATAACCTATCCCGTAAAGCTCGGTGACATTGACCTCTCAAAATACAGAAAGATCACTGATAATGATACATATGAGGCTACAGTAACCAACAGAGGACAGACATCTACTACAGTTTATGAAGGAAAGGATGCACTTTTCTGCGCAGATAACTATTCATATTATATTCTGGATGAAGTTCCCGCTTACTATAAAACAGTCAGCGAAAATGACGATGGATCACTTTCATTCAGCAAGGACAGCACACAGGCTGAAGAGATCACAGCTGAAGCAGAACTCAGCACAGACTCAAAATACGGTGACTATCAGATCAATGTTACAAGTGAAGAGCTTCAGAATTCCGAAAAAGTATATGCAGTAGTTCTTTCAACAGAGGAAGGAAGCTCATACGGTCTTCGCCACCTGGAAAATATATGGAGAAACACTGCGCTTGCATGGTGCACAGGCTTTACAGATACTGTACACGGCTGTCCCACAAGCTCGGCTCACTATGAAGCAATAATGGGTCAGACAATAAACAAGATCACATACTTTACAAGTGAAGGTAAAAAGTCATTTGAAACCAACCTCTATGTTCCTGTAAAGACCGGCGCTAAGCTTTCGGCAAATAATGCAGCTGTATCGGACGGCTCGACTGATTTCACAGCTGAGAGTTTTGCAGATGATTATGGCTATGAATACGCTGTTACCGACGAGTACGATCAGGCTGTAGACGCTGTTGTAGAAAACGGAACAATAAAATACCCGACAACTATCGGAAACGGAAAATATACACTTACAGTTTCTGATAAAAACGGTAAGTATGCTCCCGTAAGCGCAAGCTTTGAGCTTACTGTAGCTGCTCCCGCACAGTTTAACGGCAATGTTTTCTCCGAAGAACCTGCTATTGTAGCAGCTGATGATGCAGGTGAAGAAGAATTTGCAGCTTATCTTGAAGCTGTTGCTCAGGTAACGGTGGGAGAAAAGACTTATAATGCATCAGGCAAGGGCGCTGTTGCCGTAATTGATCCCGAAACGGGCGCTATCGACACATCAAATACCGATGTATTCGCAGAGGATGAAGAAAGCTTTGAAATTACCGTAAAGGCTACAGGTTATGATCCTATCACTTTCACACTTTCTCGCACAGAAACACCCGATGATCCTAAGGATGATCCCTCCGAGGAATCAAGCGGCGAACCAACAGACGAAGAGTCAAAGAATACTGACACGGACAAGAAGGATGATACAGATTCAAAGGGCAAAGAAAACTCTGCGTCTTCAAATAGTACCTCAGGTGCAACCAATTCCGCTGCTTCATCAAATACCGCAGCAACATCAACATCTACAATTGTAGATGTACCTCAGACTTCCGATGCTGCCTCGGTTATTGCAATTCTTGCTCTTATTGCAGCAAGTGTTTGCGCTGCCGTAGTATTAAGGAAGAAAAAGAGTGTTTAACAGAAACGTCCGTTCTGAAAACAGACCGGACTGACGGTTTGACGTAAAAATAAGGCTCTTCGTTTGAAGGGCCTTATTGCGTTGATAATCAAAAGATATTCTAAAGGAGAATACGCCTAATGGATAAGAAAACTATCATTAAAGCCGGAGCATTACTGTTTCCTGCGGTCGTAGTGGCAGCCGCCTGCGGATTCAGTCTTGCTTTTCATCAGCCGGATATTATCAAGGCTTCGGATCAGAACACGACTGCTGCCGCAGAACAGCAGGCATCCTCTGAAATATTAAACAATTCAGCCGCTGAGAACACTTCTCAAGTAATCAAAAAAGACAGCTCGAAAACAGAAAGCAGTTCAGAGGATGATGTATCTGATGTCAAAGGCTCATCTGACAGTTCCGAAAAAACGGAAAATTCTAAGACTGCATCTTCTTCTGAAAGCAGTAAAGCATCTTCAAAAGCAAGCGAGAACAGCAAGACTTCCCCAACCAAAACTGTTACGACTCAGACAACCCCTAATACAACAATTCAGTCATCACAGCAAACCTCATCAAATGCTTCTGATACTCAGCCTTCAGGCGTTAATTCTTCTACGGCGTCTGCGCCTCAGCAGACAAGCAGCAGTACAAAAAATCCTGCTGCCGCACCTCAGACAACGCAGCCGTCACAGACTACTCAGCAGCAAATACCGTCACAGCAGCCCGAGCAGGTCTATATACCACAGCCGGTTCCCGAAGAACCGTCTCCTGAGCCGGAGCCAGTCGGAAGATATATAGACGGTACATATACATCAACTGTTGAGGTTAACGGTGTTGATGTAGAAGGATTTCTGTATGATCTTGAAGTGGCAGTAACAGTCAGCGGGGGAGAGGTAAGCGGGATCAGCGCAGTTATCAGAAATGACCGCAGCGAAGACCCGGAATCTAATGACGCTTATGTAAGAAGAGCAGTTAAAAAGCTATCGGAATCTATCATAGCAAATCAGGGTACGGCAGGTGTGGACATAATTTCTAATGCCACATATTCTTCAAATGCCGTATTGACGGCAGTAACAAGCGCCCTTGCCGCTGCTGAAAGATGAATGGAGTAATGAAATGAAAAATACAGGAATGATTGTAAAATTTATATCTGTAGCAATTATTGCCGCAAGCCTGGCTGCTTATCAATCTGCTGCATCCGTAAGAGCGGAAACTGCCGCACAAATAAAAGCAGAGGAAAGAGAAGCAGAAAAACGGCGCAAGGCAGCTCAGAAGGCTGCTGCCGATAAAGCAGCCGCAGAAGCAGCAGCAAAATATGCTGACGGAATTTATGAGGGCGTAGGAGAAGGCTACGGCGGAGATATCAAAGTGAGGTTGACCGTAAAAGACGGTGAAATTGTCACAATAGACCCCTATGAACATTCCGATGAAGACGACGAATACTTTGGACTTGCAAAAGCACTGATAGGTGAAGTAATAGAAGCAAATGATACAGATACAGCAGATATAGTTTCTGGTGCGACTTTCAGTTCGGAAGGACTTATCGAGGCCATACAGGATGCTGCCGGAAAGGCGGTGAAAAAATGACGGATAAAAAGAAAAAAACACTGCTGAGAAACAGTTTTGAAGTTTTTATAAGAACATTATTTTTCCTGACAATGCCCGCAGCCTTTTCATCAGGCTTTTTAGGCGTAAAGCTGATCTTTAATGCCATAGGCGCAGGCGAACCTATTAATATTGACAGGATATGGGTATTAGCAGGACTTCTGGTATTCACCATAATTTTCGGAAGATTCTTTTGCGGATTTGTCTGTGCTTTCGGAACGTTGGGAGATCTTGTATACTTCATTTCAGGCGTTGTTCAGAAAAAGCTGTTCAAAAGAAAAAAGCAGATCGCCATTCCCGAAAAAGCGTCCGCTGTACTGCAAAAGCTGAAATATATTATTTTATTTGCGGTAGTAATGCTGTGTTTATTCGGTATATATTCCAAACTCAGCGGAATCAGTCCCTGGGACGTATTTTCAAGGTTTATGATACTTAAACTTCCGACTTCGGATTATATTATCGGAATTATCCTTTTTGCGCTTATTATAATCGGAATGGCATTTAAAAAACGTTTTTTCTGTCGTTTTCTTTGTCCTATGGGAGCGATATTTTCGTTGCTGCCTGTTCTGCCTTTTTCAAGAATACACAGAGATGAAAGCAATTGTATAAAAGGCTGTCAGGCCTGTAAAATGAACTGTCCTGTACACATAAAGCCCGGAGAAGATATACTCGGCGAAGGGGAATGTATTTCCTGTGAAAAGTGTATGAATATATGTCCAAAAAAAAATCTTACCCGTCCCGAAAGAAGAATAATAAAAAATGATATAGTATTGCTTCTGGTAAAAGCTGCAATATTTTTTGTGATGGGAATATTCTTGGGGCTTTTCAGATTTATATGAGATGATAAAAAAGGCTGCCGGCAAGATAAATGCGGCAGCTATCCCCGGGGAAACCCTTTGTTTGAAAACAAAGAGTTTTCCCCGGACCCCTTTCCTAAAAAAACAATTTTATAAGGTTGACAATTTGCGGATGAAGCAGCAGTCGATATGCTCTTAGCTTTGAGCAGCGAAGCTTTTAATAATATTTATATGGCTGTACGGTGAGGAATCCTTTTTCTTTTCCTCAATATTTGCAAGCAGCTCTCTGAGCAGTTCTTTATCGGCAGTTCCTTTGTAATCGCTGTTTTTTACAACAAGACCGAATGCGGCAAGAAGGCTGATGACTGGCATATTTTTGCCTTCTTCGGTATTCTCGAAAACGGGGATCGAATATGTCATTACCTTATCCTTGCCCTCAGGTGTTTTATAGTGTATTTCCATGAATGCAAATTCGTCATTGTGTTCAACTATTTCTGTTCCTGTATAGCGTGATGTATACCTTTGCTGTGACTTACCTCTTGTAAATTCGATCAGAGCCACCACATTATGTCCCGAGCCTATACCGTCCGCCGCTTTTTCTGTATCATTGAATTCCTGTCTTGTCAAAAGCCTTGCGTCATAGCCTATAAGGCGATATTTTTTTGCGTAAAGGGGATTTATCTCTACGGATATTTTAACATCCTTAGCTATTGTTACAAGGTTAGATATCAGCTTGTCCCACAGATAGTCGGTTATGTCGGCAGGGTTTGATACAAAAGTATAGTTTCCGTTTCCGTTTTTTGCAAGGGCTTCCATTTTGTTGTCCTTGAAATTATCATATCCGAATCCCACAATAGACAGGTAAATACCTGTTTTTCTTTTTTTGTATATAAAATCAGAAAGACCGCCTTCGCTGGTAATACCGAAATTGAAATCACCGTCTGTGAAAACAAATACACGGTTATTTGCATCCTTGTCATAATTATCGGAAATATACTTATATGCCTGTTCAAGTCCTTCGCTTCCTCTTGTACAACCGCCTATGCCGTCTATTGAAAGAATAGCTTTCACACAGCTGCCGAGGTCACCGCAATTCATTTTTTCAACTACAGTAGTTGTAGTATCGGAGTAGGAAATAACAGACATATGGTCGCCCTTTTTGAGCTTGCTCATTACTGCAGCAAGTGACATCTGCACAATCACCCAGTTATCCTCCATGCTTCCCGAAACATCCACAAGAAATGCAAGATTCTGGTGAACGTCCTGTTCTGCTTTTTTTCCTTTAAGTCCGATCATCAGAAGTTCGTTATCTTTATTCCAAGGACATTTTCCGTGTTCGGTATAAACTGAAAACAGACTGCCGTCCTTTGGCGGTTTCATTTTGTATTTATATGAATTTATTATCTCCTCAATACGAACGAAGTCTTTGTCTATAACCTTATTACGGGCGATCTTTCCGCGCAGATATGACCATGACGCAGTATTTACATTTGCAGAAAAAATGATCTGAGGTCTGTCAAGTGTACTTTCTTCTTCTACCTCGGGAGCATTGTGGGTTTCTGCTGTATTCCATTCAGGCTCATCCGTTGGAATTGAAGCTGCACTTAAATTTTCCAATGTAAAAGAAGGTACTGCCGCAGTCACTTGAAAAGCATCTGCTGCCATAGGCATAGGGGCTGCTGACATAACAGGTGGACCGCCCGCCATTGAGGGAGGAAGCGGTGACATCATCCTTGCTTCTTCAAGCACCATTCCTCCGGGATATGAATTGCGCGCGCCTTTTTTTCCGCCGAAGAATCCGCCGCCTTCGGGTATCGGACGGGGTTTCATGGTTCTTCTGAAGACCCAGTTTTTACTGTATACAATATCGTCATCAACAACTATATCAGCGCCGAAACAGCTGCTGCAAAGCTTATCTGCCTGTTTTTCACTGTAGCCGATACCGAGATAGAATTCCTTCATTTCTTCAAACTGTTTTTTGCACATTTTATAGTAATAACGGGATTTTTTATTTTTCAAGAAGATCAGCACCTTTCTTTTATAAAAATATATAAAGTATACCTGTATATATTCTAAACCATCTTCTTTTCAGTTTCAATAAAAAATATTCAGTATTTACAGTTTTTTTATTACGTTAGCTACCACTTCGGCGCGATTGAAAGGAGTGATAAAGTAGAAACCGTCCGCATACGGTCTTACCCTGACAGCAATTTCACAGGCAATTTCAATACCTACCCGTGTTGCTTCTTCTTTTGTCATATCCTGCCTGAATCTTTTTACAAGTTCATCGGGTATCATCATACCCGGGACCTCGTTCTGCATATACAGGGCATTTCTCAGGCTTACCATAGGCATTATGCCTGCAAGTATTTTTATTGGTTTTTCTTTTGCAAGCTTAATACATTCTATAGCCTTGTCTGAGAAAACAGGCTGAGTCAGAACAAATTTTGCTCCGCAGGATATTTTTTTGTCAAGTCTTTTAAGCGCAAACTGAGGATTATATGCAGACGGATCAAACGCGCCGCCGTATGTTATTATATCATCGGCAAAAACAGATTTATTAAGCCCCCCTATAAGCGACATAAGGCTTGTAGAGTCCATATTGAAAACAGGCTTGACAACACCCCTGTCCGATTCCGGAATATGATCTCCTGTAACTGCAAGGACATTGCGTATACCTTCGCTGTGTGCGCCCAAAAGAAGAGATCTTACAGCATTTATGTTTCTGTCACGGCAGCATATATGGGGAAGAGTTTCGACGCCTGTTTCTCTTTTTATTCTTGCCGAGCAGATAACAGGGTCTGCTTTTGCATGACCAAGCGGCGAATCCGACACAGTTATCAGATCAACTCCCACCTCTTTCAGTATATTTGCAGCGCTCAGTAATTTACCGAAATCGGAATTTCCGGGAGGATCAAGCTCCACCGCTATCACAAAGTCCTTATCAAAGGGCGAGCTTGATTTTCTTATGTTGGTTTCAGGGTTTGTATTGCTTTCAAATGTTACGGTACCGGTATTTTGGGCAGATAATTCAGAATATTTTACATTTTTTAAGGCTTTGCCGAGGGAGCGTATATATCCGGGATCAGTGCCGCAGCAGCCGCCGAAAACGTTTATGCCGCATGAGAAAAACCTGGACATACTCCTGGCAAAGTATTCGGGATCTCCGCCAAAGCAGGTTTTTCTGTTCATTACGAAAGGATAACCCGAGTTCGGCATAAGAAAAGTGAATAAATCTGTATTCTGTCGAATATATGTTAAAAAGGGAACAGCCGTATTAAAAAGCTGGGCAGGTCCGCTGCCGCAGTTTACACCTATAGCAGTAAGTTTGTTTTTATGTTTTTCTATATGGGTGAGAAGGCTTTTGTAGGACTGACCCGTTCGTGTACAGCCATCGGGAAGGAGAGTAAATGAAAGGATTATTTCCGCATCATTTTTCTTTTGTTTTATAAGGTCAATAGCCGGCAGTACTGCATCTACACCCGACAATGTTTCAAAGATGAATGTGTGCGCGCCTTCCGACAAAAAGCTGTCGATGATCAGTTCATACTGGTATAAAGGGTCATTATTATCGCCGAACAGATCATATATTGTTCCTACGTCTGCACAGACTACTGCATTATCACCTGCCGCGCGTACAGCAATATTGTATCCGTTGCGGATAATATCGGTGAGTTTTTCTTCATCACCGCCCGTAGTCGTCAAGGTTGCGGAAAATGTATTGGTTCTTATGATCCTTGCACCTTCCAGAATGTAGTTTCTGTGTATTTTTTCTATTATTTCGGGTTCGTTTATATTGGCGAGTTCACAGAGCTGTGCACTTTTACCTGTTAATTCTTCATAATATGTTCCCATTGCTCCGTCTGAAAGTACAGGACATGACAGGTCTGATAACAGTTTTTTTAATGTAAGCATCATTTCTCCTCCTTTTTTAATCTATGACAGTATTATATCATATCTCATCCCAAATTTAAAGTCATCCCATCCGGCGAGCCGCCGGTCCCTAAACGCGGGTATCGCTCCGCTTCGCATCCGCTCTGAACTCGCAGTTCAGGATTTACTGCCCGCGTATCAGGCTTTTTAAGCCGCTCAATGCCAAAAAACAAATGTCAGCTATGAAAAATGAGATGCCATGCTTTGAACTGCGAAGCCCGGCGAGCCGCCGGTCCCGTAACGCGTGGTTCGCTGCGCTTACGCTCCGCTCCGGGCACGTCACTGCAACTTTTATTTGTCGCGGTTATTACTTTATTATCGGCTGATATTTTATGTTCCTCGCTCAAAGTTATTGAAAAGCTTTAATTAGTGTCTGCTTTTTTCTATCCCAAAATCGAAAAAGCCTGATAAACAGTGGAGTTTTAGGATAAAATATGGTATAATAAGTGCAAGGAAAAATG